>NZ_PJBK01000047.1:0-130389 GCF_002836155.1 Pseudoalteromonas sp. GutCa3
CTTAAAAAATTCCTAATAAAGAAATTAAAGCCTGACTCACTATTGAGCCAGACAAGCTAAAATTATATAACAGCGCGAGCTGAAATTATTGTATCTGCAACGTTTTTAGAGGCTTCAGCGTACTTCACAAACTCCATAGAGTATGAGGCACGGCCCTGTGTTGCAGATCGTAAAGCAGTTGCATAACCAAACATTTCAGAAAGAGGAACCTGCGCATTAATTTGCTTAAGTCCACCTAATGCATCTTCCATGCCTTCGATTATGCCGCGGCGACGGTTTAAGTCGCCAACTACATCACCCATATTTGAATCAGGAGTGAGTACTTCAACCTTCATTACTGGCTCTAGTAGTACAGGGTTAGCTTTAAGCGCCCCATCTCTCATTGCCAGTGAACCTGCTATTTTAAATGCCATTTCATTCGAATCTACATCATGGAATGAACCATCATATAAAGTCGCTTTAACGCCAAGTAATGGGTAGCCTGCCAGTACACCTTGAGACATTTGCTCTTGGATACCTTTGTCTACCGCAGGGACGAACTCTTTAGGAACAGAACCACCTACGGTTTCGTTAACGAACTCGTAAATTGGTGACTCATCATCCGTAATATCCATCGGTTCAAGTTTAATCCAAACGTGACCATATTGACCACGACCACCTGACTGACGTATAAACTTCCCTTCAACCTTAACAGTTGAACGAATAGCTTCTCGGTATGAGACCTGCGGCTTACCAACGTTACATTCAACACTGAATTCACGTTTCATACGGTCGACGATGATATCTAGGTGAAGTTCACCCATGCCAGAGATTATAACCTGGCCTGATTCTTCGTCAGTTTGTACTCGAAAAGAAGGGTCTTCAGCAGCTAGTTTACCCAGCGCGATACCCATCTTATCTTGGTCAGCTATAGTGCGAGGCTCAACCGCAATAGAGATTACTGGTTCAGGGAATTCCATACGCTCAAGCGTAATAATAGAATTCGGATCACACAGTGTTTCACCTGTTGTTACGTCTTTAAGACCAATAGCTGCCGCGATGTCGCCTGCGAAAACTTCTTTGATCTCTTCACGAGAGTTTGAATGCATCTGTACGATACGGCCAAGTCGCTCACGCTTACTTTTTACTGGATTATATACCGTGTCACCCTGTTTAACAGTACCAGAGTAAACACGGAAAAAGGTCAAGGTTCCAACAAACGGGTCTGTTGCAATCTTAAAAGCGAGTGCAGCAAACGGCGCCTTATCATTAGCTGGACGTTCTTCCTCAGTACCATTTTCTAAGATACCTTGGATTTGTTTCACTTGCTCTGGTGAGGGCATATATTCAACAACGCAATCAAGCACAGCTTGAACACCTTTGTTTTTAAATGCGCTACCACAAGTAACTGGAACAATCTCATTAGCTAATGTTCGTTGGCGTAAAGCATTTTTAATTTCTGCTTCACTTAACTCTTCACCTTCTAAGTATTTATCCATTAGTTCTTCTGTTGCTTCAGCAGCGCTTTCAACTAAGTGAGAGCGCCATTCTTCAGCTAATTCCAGAAGTTCTGCCGGTATTGCCTCATAAGAGAAAGTCATACCCTGGTCCGCTTCGTTCCAGTTAATCACTTTCATTTTTATAAGGTCAATAACACCTTTAAAGTCGTCCTCAGCGCCTACAGGCAACTGAATTGGAACAGGCGTTGCTCCAAGACGAGATTTCACCTGGCTAACCACAGCTAAGAAGTCAGCGCCCGTGCGATCCATTTTATTTACGAAGATCATTCTCGGAACTTCGTATTTGTTCGCTTGACGCCAAACTGTCTCAGTTTGCGGCTGTACACCAGATGAAGCACAAAGAACAACTACCGCACCATCTAATACGCGTAAAGAACGCTCTACTTCGATAGTGAAATCTACGTGTCCTGGAGTATCAATAATATTGATACGATGGGCGTCAAATTGAGCGTCCATCCCTTTCCAAAAACACGTTGTTGCAGCAGAAGTGATTGTGATACCACGCTCTTGTTCCTGCTCCATCCAATCCATAGTTGCAGCGCCATCATGTACTTCACCGATCTTATGAGAAAGACCCGTGTAGAACAGAACACGTTCTGTTGTGGTGGTTTTGCCTGCATCTACGTGAGCGACAATACCTATATTACGATAGCGCTCAAGTGGAGTTGTACGTGCCATATGATCCTCTTAAAGGTTAAAGACAGATTACCAACGGTAATGAGCGAATGCTTTATTCGCTTCAGCCATACGGTGAACGTCTTCACGTTTCTTAACCGCAGTGCCTTTATTATCAGAAGCGTCAACGATTTCTTGAGCTAAACGTAAGCCCATAGATTTTTCGCCACGCTTACGTGCAGCGTCTACTAACCAACGCATACCTAATGCGTTACGACGAACTGGACGTACTTCAACTGGTACTTGATAAGTTGAACCACCAACACGGCGAGATTTAACTTCTACCTGTGGGCGGATGTTATCAAGTGCAGTTTCAAAGATTTCTAGGTGCGACTTGCCTGATTTCTCAGCAGCCACGTCTAGCGCACCATAAACAATTTTTTCAGCAGTAGATTTCTTGCCGTCTAACATCACGATGTTAACGAATTTAGCAAGAAGTTCCGATCCGAACTTAGGATCTGGAAGAATTTTACGTTGACCGATTACGCGTCTTCTAGGCATTTTGTATCTCCGGTTTATTCAGGTTTGCTCTTTCGAGTCAATCACCCAAAACAATAATTATAAATATTTAGTGCTTGGCCTTACTAACGGAAAACAATTAGCCTTTAGGGCGTTTTGCACCGTATTTAGAACGAGCTTGACGACGATCGCTAACGCCTGCACAGTCAAGTGCACCACGAACAGTGTGAAAACGCACACCTGGTAAATCTTTAACACGACCACCACGGATTAGGATTACACTATGCTCTTGAAGGTTATGACCTTCACCGCCAATGTATGAAGTTACTTCGAAACCGTTAGTTAAACGTACACGTGCTACTTTACGTAACGCCGAGTTTGGTTTCTTAGGTGTAGTTGTATATACGCGAGTACATACACCGCGCTTTTGCGGACACGCTTTTAGTGCAGCTGAGTTACTTTTCGTAACCTTGCTACGGCGTGGCTTACGCACTAGCTGGTTAATAGTTGCCATTTAAATAGCTCCTGAAATTAAAATTACTACTGAAAAAAATAAAAAATCCGCCCTTTATTTACGAGCCTGCATTAAGCACACAAGTAAATGGGTGGCGGAATTTTAATGAGCAAAGTTTAACCTGTCAACCTAAACTAACCGCAAGACAGCATATAACTGACTTGCGATCACTTAATCTATTGATTAAGAACAGTTTATTGATTTCCAGACAAATCAGCATTTAGAGCGTCTGTAAGTGCTTGAGTTGCCTCTTCTGCACTTACTGTTTGCTCTTCTACTACTACTTTGCTTTGTTTACGGCGAGCCATACGTTCTTGATGATACGCAAAACCGGTACCGGCTGGGATCAAACGACCCACAATTACGTTTTCTTTAAGACCGCGAAGCTCATCGCTCTTACCATTCACTGCCGCATCTGTAAGAACACGTGTTGTCTCTTGGAAAGACGCTGCAGAGATGAAAGATTCTGTTGCTAGTGATGCTTTTGTGATACCCATTAACTGGATTTCAAACTTAGCTGGTATCTTACCTTGTTTTTCAAGGTCACGGTTTGCGATATTAACGCGCGCCACTTCGATTTGTTCACCGGCTAAGAAGTCAGTATCACCGCCGTGCATAATGGTACATTTACGTAACATTTGACGGATAATTGTTTCAATGTGCTTGTCATTGATCTTAACGCCTTGCAAACGGTAAACCTCTTGCACTTCGTTAACGATATAGTTAGCAACATGAGTCACACCACGTAGGCGTAAGATGTCATGCGGTGATTCAGGACCATCGGCGATAACTTCACCTTTAGACACTTGCTCACCTTCAAACACGTTAAGTTGACGCCATTTAGGAATCATCTCTTCGTAATGATCACCTTCAGCTGGAGTAATAACTAAACGCTTCTTACCTTTAGTCTCTTTACCGAAGCTAATTGTACCAGTTACTTCAGCTAATATAGCTGGTTCTTTTGGCTTACGAGCTTCAAATAAGTCGGCTACGCGTGGTAGACCACCCGTGATATCACGAGTTTTCGAACCTTCTTGCGGAATACGTGCTAACACGTCACCTGGGTTTGCTGTAACGCCGTCAATAACTTCAATCGTCGTGAATGAAGGAAGACGTGTTTCTTGCAGACCGCGCTCTTCACTTTCGATGATAAGCTTTGGTTCTTTCGTATTTACTTTAGCAAGATCTTTTACAACTACACGGGTTAAACCAGTTAGCTCATCAGTCTGTGCTTCAGTATTTGAATCATCGATATCGCTGAACGATACTTTTGATTTATGCTCAAGAACGATTGGGTGACTATGCGGGTCCCAAGTAGCAACGATATCGTTACCTAGAACTTCAGCATTGTCTTGTACTGTTAATACCGCACCGTAAGGTACTTTATAACGCTCTTTCTCACGACCATGACTATCAATGATAGTAATTTCCGTAGAACGAGAAGTAATAACAATCTTACCGTCTGTGTTTAATACGTACTTAGAGTTATGAAGTTTTAATGTACCGTTAGTTTTAACTTGTACATTATTTTCTGCAGATGCTCTAGATGCCGCACCACCGATGTGGAAGGTACGCATTGTTAACTGTGTACCCGGCTCACCAATTGACTGTGCCGCGATAACACCCACTGATTCACCAGCGTTGATGATATGACCACGTGCTAGGTCACGACCATAACAGTTAGCACAAACACCAAAGTCATTATCACAAGTGATAACAGAACGTACACGAACTTCATCTACTGAATGCTCTTCTAAAAGATCACACAGTTTTTCGTCTAGCATGATATTACGTTCAACAAGCACTGTATTAGTACCTGGAATCACAATATCTTCAGCAACAACACGACCTAGAACACGTTCACGAAGTGCTTCTACAACATCACCACCTTCAATAAGCGGTTTCATTGTTAAGCCATCTTCTGTGCCACAGTCATCTTCATTGATTACCAAATCTTGTGCAACGTCTACTAGACGACGCGTTAGGTAACCCGAGTTTGCTGTTTTAAGTGCTGTATCGGCAAGACCTTTACGCGCACCATGCGTTGAGATGAAGTACTGAAGTACGTTTAGACCTTCACGGAAGTTAGCTGTGATTGGAGTCTCGATGATTGAACCATCTGGACGTGCCATTAGACCACGCATACCCGCCAACTGACGAATCTGTGCAGCACTACCACGAGCACCTGAGTCGGCCATCATAAACACTGAGTTAAATGACGGTTGCTCTACTTCTTCACCTTGTGCATTGATAACTGTGTCTTTCGACAAGTTAGACATCATCTCACGTGATAAGTTTTCGTTTACACGTGACCAGATATCGATAACTTTGTTGTACTTTTCACCAGCCGTTACAAGACCTGATTGGAATTGTTGGTTGATTTCAGTAACTTCAGCTTCAGCTGATTCAATTATCTGTGCTTTTACCGGTGGGATAACTAAGTCATCAATACCGATAGAAACACCTGACTTCATTGCATAATGGAAACCGGTGTACATAACTTGGTCAGCAAAGATAACTGTATCTTTAAGACCTAGACGACGGTAACACTCATTCAATAAGCCAGAAATCTGCTTTTTACCTAGCGGCTGGTTGATTGACGCAAACGGCATGCCTTTAGGTAAAATTAGAGACAGAATCGCACGACCAACAGTTGTATCGATAACAGTAATAGTATCTTCTACTACGCCGTCTTCGTTTTTAACTGATTGGCTAATACGTACTTTCACAATTGCGTGAAGGTCTGCATTGCCACTGCGGTATGCTTTTTCTGCTTCTTTTGGATCTTTAAATATCGCGCCTTCGCCTTTAGCGTTAATGCGGTCACGAGTCATGTAATAAAGACCCAATACAACATCCTGTGAAGGAACGATGATTGGCTCACCATTCGCAGGAGATAGAATGTTGTTTGTTGACATCATCAATGCACGAGCTTCAAGCTGCGCTTCGATTGTTAACGGTACGTGTACCGCCATTTGGTCACCATCGAAATCGGCGTTGTAAGCCGCACATACTAATGGATGCAAATGAATCGCTTTACCTTCGATAAGCACAGGCTCAAACGCTTGGATACCCAAACGGTGAAGTGTTGGTGCACGGTTAAGTAATACTGGATGTTCACGAATTACTTCGTCAAGTACATCCCATACTTCCGGAACTTCACGTTCAACCATCTTCTTAGCAGCTTTGATTGTCGTAGCCATGCCGCGACGTTCTAATTTGCCATAGATGAATGGTTTGAATAGCTCTAGTGCCATCTTCTTAGGAAGACCACATTGGTGAAGCTTAAGTGTAGGACCAACTGTGATTACAGAACGGCCTGAATAATCCACACGCTTACCAAGTAAGTTCTGACGGAAACGACCTTGCTTACCCTTGATCATATCAGCAAGAGATTTAAGAGGACGTTTGTTAGAACCTGTAATTGCACGACCACGACGACCGTTATCAAGTAGCGCATCTACCGCTTCTTGTAACATACGTTTTTCGTTACGTACAATAATGTCTGGTGCTGCTAAATCTAGTAGACGCTTAAGACGGTTATTACGGTTAATAACACGACGGTAAAGGTCATTTAGATCAGATGTCGCAAAACGACCACCGTCTAATGGTACTAATGGGCGTAGATCAGGTGGCAATACTGGAAGTACTGTCATGATCATCCACTCAGGGTTATTACCTGATTGGTGGAACGATTCCATTAACTTAAGACGTTTAGTGATTTTTTTACGCTTAGTTTCAGAGTTAATTGTTGGTAACTCTTCACGCATCTCAGCAATTAATTGAGCAAGATCAAGTTCACGAAGCAAGTCTAAAACTGCTTCAGCACCCATCTTAGCTTCAAACTCATCACCGTGCTCTTCTAGTGAATCTAAGTATTCTTCTTCACCTAATAACTGACCACGCTCAAGCGTTGTCATACCAGGTTCAGTTACTACGAATGATTCGAAGTAAAGAACACGTTCAATATCACGAAGCGTCATATCTAGCATTAAGCCAATACGTGACGGTAATGATTTTAAAAACCATATATGTGCAACTGGGCTCGCAAGGTCAATATGACCCATACGATCGCGTCGCACTTTAGTGAGTGTTACTTCAACGCCACACTTTTCACAGATCACACCACGGTGTTTAAGGCGTTTATATTTACCACATAAACACTCATAATCTTTCACTGGGCCGAAAATACGGGCACAGAATAAGCCATCGCGCTCAGGCTTGAAAGTACGGTAGTTAATAGTCTCAGGTTTCTTTACTTCACCGTATGACCATGAACGAACCATGTCTGGTGAAGCAAGACCAATGCGAATTGCATCGAATTCTTCGGTCTTATTTTGTTGCTTCAGAAACTTAAGTAAGTCTTTCACCTTAGCTCTCCTGTCGGAGTTAATCTTGAGGACGGATAATCTCGTCCCTACATTCTATTCAGCCGTAACAGATGCTGCAGCGTTAACTGCAGCATCTAATTGGCTTAATTTTCTTCCAACTCGATGTTGATACCCAGTGAGCGGATTTCTTTCAACAATACGTTGAACGATTCTGGCATACCTGGTTCCATTTTATGGTTACCATCAACGATGTTTTTATACATCTTAGTACGACCGTTCACGTCATCCGATTTCACTGTTAGCATTTCTTGTAGAGTGTAAGCAGCACCATAAGCTTCAAGTGCCCATACTTCCATCTCACCAAAACGCTGGCCACCGAACTGTGCTTTACCACCCAGCGGCTGCTGAGTAACAAGGCTGTAAGAACCAGTAGAACGTGCGTGCATCTTATCGTCAACCAAGTGGTTAAGTTTAAGCATGTACATGTAACCAACAGTTACTTGACGTTCAAACTGATCGCCAGTACGGCCATCATAAAGTGTAACCTGACCACTACGAGGATAGCCCGCAAGCTCAAGCATGTCTTTGATTTCGCTTTCTTTCGCGCCATCAAATGCAGGAGTAGCTATTGGTAAACCACCTTTTAAGTTTTCAGCTAGACGACGAATTTCGTCATCAGTGAAGCTAGCAATATCTACAACTTGGCGAGATTCGCCAATTTCGTATGCTTGCTTGATGAAGTCACGTAGCTCATGAAGCTCACGTTGTTCTTTCATCATCTCTTCAATACGTTCACCGATACCACGTGCAGCAAGACCCATATGTGTTTCAAGGATCTGACCGATGTTCATACGTGATGGTACACCTAGTGGATTCAATACGATATCTACCGTACGACCTTTGTCATCGTAAGGCATATCTTCTACTGGTACGATAGTCGAGATAACACCTTTGTTACCATGACGACCCGCCATTTTATCACCCGGTTGGATACGACGTTTAACAGCTAGGTATACTTTAACAATCTTAAGTACGCCTGGTGCTAAGTCATCACCTTGGGTAATTTTACGACGTTTGTTTTCAAACTTCTTATCGTATTCAGCTTTAAGTTCATCGTACTGTGCAGCTAGTTGCTCAAGCTCAGCTTGCTTGTCTTCTTCAGCAAGGCTTTGCGTAAGTACTTTTTCAGCATTTAGAGATGCAAGTTTATCTTCATCAAAACCAGCAGCTATAAGTAGCTTACGTGCACGGTCTAAAACGCCTGCTTCTAAAATACGGAACTCTTCGTTGAAGTCTTTCTTCGCTTCGCGAAGCTGCATGTCTTCAACTTCTAACGCGCGTTTATCTTTTTCAACACCATCACGGGTGAAAACTTGCACGTCAATTACAGTACCAGTTACAGAATTTGGTACACGTAAAGAGCTGTCTTTAACGTCAGACGCTTTTTCGCCGAAGATAGCACGCAGTAGCTTCTCTTCAGGTGTAAGCTGTGTCTCGCCTTTAGGAGTCACTTTACCTACTAGGATATCGCCGCCTTTAACTTCAGCACCAATATATACAACGCCTGATTCATCAAGCTTGCCTAGCGCAGACTCACCCACATTCGGGATATCTGCAGTGATCTCTTCTGGACCTAATTTAGTATCACGGGCAACACACTGTAGTTCTTGAATATGGATAGTCGTTAGACGATCTTCTTCAACTACGCGCTCTGATAACAAGATTGAATCTTCGAAGTTGTAACCGTTCCATGGCATGAATGCCACGCGAAGGTTTTGACCAAGGGCTAAGTCACCTAAGTCAGTCGAAGGACCATCTGCTAACACGTCACCACGAGTAACCGGTTCGCCAACCATACAAGTTGGTTTTTGGTTAATACATGTATTTTGGTTTGAACGTGTGTATTTGGTTAAGTTGTAGATGTCGATGCCCGCTTCACCAGGAATGCGTTCTTCTTCATGTACATTTACAACGATGCGACTTGCGTCAGCATACATTACTTCACCACCACGTTTAGCAACGATAGTTACACCAGAATCTTTCGCTAGTGTTAACTCAATACCAGTACCTACTAACGGCTTATCCGCTTTCAATGTTGGTACTGCTTGACGTTGCATGTTTGAACCCATCAATGCACGGTTAGCATCATCGTGTTCTAGGAACGGGATAAGTGCTGCCGCTACAGAGATCACCTGTTGTGGTGATACATCCATATACTGCTGGTCCATGCGACCCATAAAGGTAGATTCACCTTTGTGACGACATGGGATAAGTTCATCAACAAACTCATTGGTTTCAGTTAAGTTTGAGTTCGCCTGTGCGATAACAAACTGACCTTCTTCAATGGCTGATAAATAATCAACTTCATCAGTTACAACACCGTCTACCACTTTGCGGTAAGGTGTTTCTAAGAAACCGTAGTCATTTGTACGTGCGTACGTAGACAACGAGTTAATTAGACCGATATTTGGACCCTCTGGAGTCTCGATTGGACATACGCGACCATAGTGAGTTACGTGAACGTCACGTACTTCAAAGCCTGCGCGTTCACGAGTTAGACCGCCCGGACCTAATGCAGAGATACGACGTTTGTGCGTAACTTCTGATAGTGGGTTATTTTGGTCCATAAACTGTGATAACTGAGACGAGCCGAAGAACTCTTTAACCGCTGCCGAAATAGGCTTAGCGTTAATAAGATCTTGTGGCATTATCGCGTCAAGGTCACCTAAGCTTAAACGCTCACGTACAGCACGTTCAACACGTACTAGACCAACACGGAATTGGTTCTCAGCCATTTCGCCAACACTACGTATACGACGGTTGCCTAAGTGATCGATATCATCAACATCGCCTTGACCGTTACGAATAGCAATTAATACTTTCATAACAGACACGATGTCTTCTTTGCTTAATGTGCCAGGGCCTGTGTCTGTATCGTAACCAACACGGCTATTGAACTTCATACGACCTACAGTAGATAAGTCATAACGTTCTTCAGAGAAGAACAAGTTCTGGAATAAGGCTTCAGCCGCGTCTTTCGTCGGTGGCTCGCCTGGGCGCATCATGCGGTAAATTTCTACTAGTGCTTCTAAACGGCTGCTTGCAGAGTCAATGTTCAAAGTATTTGACATGTAAGCACCGCTGTCCACTTCATTGATATATAACGTATCAATTTTAGTGTAACCGGCTTTAACCAATTCAGCCATTAGCTCTAGAGTTAGCTCGTCATTTGCATTTGCAATAACTTCACCAGTTGACTCATCAACATAGTTTTTAGCTACAATACGGCCAATGATGTACTCATGTGGTACTTCTAATTGCTTAATGCCTTTCTTCTCGATGCTCTTGATGTGGCGAGCCGTAACACGACGACCTCTTTCAACAAATACTTCACCGTCTTCGCTCTTGATATCAAAAGCGGCAGTTTCACCACGTAAACGCGAAGGTACAAGTTCCATAAGAACTTTACCATTCGTTACTTCAAACGTAGTGTTATCGAAGAACATATCTAGGATTTGTTCGCTAGAATACTCTAGTGCACGTAGGATGATAGACGCCGGTAATTTACGACGACGGTCAATACGTACATATAAGTTATCTTTTGCATCAAATTCGAAGTCTAACCATGAACCACGGTAAGGTATAACGCGTGCGTTATATAATACTTTACCCGATGAATGGGTTTTACCGCGGTCGTTATCAAAGAATACACCAGGGCTACGGTGTAGCTGAGAAACGATAACACGCTCTGTACCATTGATTACAAAAGTACCGGTATCTGTCATGAGCGGAATTTCGCCCATGTAAACTTCTTGCTCTTTAATGTCTTTAACTGTGCCTGGTGCTTCTTTGTCCATAACAACAAGACGCAGTTTCACGCGAAGTGGAGCAGAATAAGTCACACCGCGAATTTGACATTCTTTTACATCGAAAACTGGCTCACCAATACGGTAACTTACGTATTGAAGCTCAGAATTTCCCGAGTAGCTTTTAATAGGGAACACAGAACGGAAGGCAGCTTCCAAACCATGATCGCCATCAGCGTCCGGCACTAAGAATTTTTTAAACGATTCTAACTGTGTAGACAGTAAAAAAGGTATATCCAAAACTTGTGGACGTTTACCAAAATCCTTACGGATACGTTTCTTTTCAGAATAAGAGTAAGCCATGGGGTTCCTCAGCTTGCTGATCTTTGACCCGACCTGTTCTTGTAAGAACAGACTTAACTGGCAGCTATGCCAAGATTTTACAACATTTAACTGTTGTTCTAATTAGATCCCACTTTAACACTAGCAAACTATAAAGCGTTGAAAGTAAAGAAAAAATCAGATTTTATTTGAACTAAAAGAGTGCATCACTCTATAGCGCAAAAAGGCCGGTGATTAAATAATCACCAGCCCTTGCCTGATTTCTCAGGCAGCGAACTTAGCAAAAGCTAAATTACTTAACCTCAACTTCAGCACCAGCTTCAGTAAGATCTTTTGCAAGTGCTTCAGCTTCTTCTTTAGATACACCTTCTTTAACAGGTGTAGGAGCAGCTTCAACAAGAGCTTTCGCTTCTTTAAGGCCAAGGCCAGTTGCGCTACGAACAGCTTTGATTGCAGAAACCTTATTAGCGCCAGCGCCAGTAAGGATTACGTCAAATTCTGTTTTCTCTTCAGCAGCTTCAGCAGCTGGCCCAGCTACCATTGCAGCTGCAGCAGTTACGCCGAATTTTTCTTCCATTGCTTCGATAAGAGCAACAACGTCCATTACTGACATTTCAGCAATTGCGTCAAGGATTTGGTCTTTAGATACAGACATTACAAATTTCCTAATAATTAACGGACATTACGTCCAAATAAATTTTACACCGAAAGTGAGATTAAACAGCTTAAAATTAAGCAGCTTGCTCTTCTTTCTGTACACGTACTGCTTCAATTGTTTTACACAATTTGCCAGCAGACGCTTCTTTCATAGCACTCATTAAGCGTGCAACAGCTTCGTCGTATGTAGGTAATGTAGCAAGCATTGCTGCATCAACAACATTTCCTTCAAAAGCGGCCGTTTTAAGCTCGAATTTCTCATTCTTTTTCGCGAAATCTGAAAAGATACGCGCAGCAGCACCTGGGTGCTCTGATGAGAAAGCGATTAAGCTTGGACCAACAAATGAATCAGAAAGACACTCAAAATCTGTTCCTTCAAGAGCACGTTTTGCTAAAGTGTTACGGACAACTTTCATCCAAACACCATTTGCACGAGCTTCTTTACGAAGGGCAGTAATTGCGCCAACTGTTACACCACGAGAATCTGCAACAACTGCAGATAGAGCACCATTGGCTGCTTCGTTGACTTCAGCAACTATTGCTTTTTTGCCTTGAAGATTTAAAGCCATGGGTGTTACTCCTGGTTTAATGGGGATACCGATTATCGGATTCCCCTGTTCTACTCTTCCCTACCAAACAAGGTAGAGATGCTTTTTACGGCGAGAGCCAGAAGGATTAGGAAAAATCTATCTGGGGTCTACACCGTCTACGTAGGTGAATATTAAGGCCGAAGCCACCTACGGTCTTGGACGGAAGCCCAATTTATCGTTAACCCCGAAGGCTTAACGAAATTATGGACTTCAACCCGAATTCTTTACTTTGCCAATTAATAAATTAATCAACAAAATGGCGCGAAATTATAGTACAAATTTCACGCCATGTAAACACTGATTAAGCTACAGTTGTGCTTAAAGTGTTTTGGTCAACAGAAACGCCTGCGCCCATTGTTGTAGAGATAGTTACTTTCTTCAAGTAAACACCTTTAGCTTGAGAAGGTTTAGCCTTCTTAAGCGCAACAATTAGAGACTCAAGGTTTTGTTGTAATTGCTCTGCAGTGAAATCAACCTTACCAATAGTAGTATGGATGATGCCATTTTTGTCATTACGG
The DNA here is from genome assembly GCF_002836155.1 of Pseudoalteromonas sp. GutCa3. NCBI lineage: Bacteria > Pseudomonadati > Pseudomonadota > Gammaproteobacteria > Alteromonadales > Pseudoalteromonadaceae > Pseudoalteromonas > Pseudoalteromonas sp. GutCa3. The sequence goes on from NZ_PJBK01000047.1 coordinate 13,392, forward strand.
TAACGTACTTGACCTGCTTTAGCATTTTTAACTGCTTCTGCAACGTTAGGCGTTACAGTACCAGTTTTAGGGTTTGGCATTAGACCACGTGGGCCTAAGATTTGACCTAGTTGACCAACAACACGCATAGCGTCTGGTGATGCAACAACAACGTCAAAGTTCATCTCGCCTTTTTTAACTAGTTCAGCAAGATCTTCCATGCCTACTAATTCAGCACCGGCTTCTTTTGCAGCTTCTGCATTAGCGCCTTGTGTGAATACAGCAACACGAACGTCACGACCAGTACCGTTAGGTAGTACAGTAGCACCACGAACGTTTTGATCAGATTTACGAGCATCGATACCAAGGTTAACGGCAACGTCAACACTTTCTACGAATTTAGCTGTCGCTAACTCTTTTAAAAGAGCAACTGCTTCATTGATCTCGTAATCTTTTGTTACTTCCACTTTTTCGCGGATAGTACGCATACGTTTAGTTAATTTAGCCATTTCTTAGTCCTCTACGTTCAAGCCCATCGCACGCGCAGAACCTGCGATAGTGCGAACCGCTGCGTCCATATCGGCAGCTGTAAGGTCAGTTCGTTTTGTCTCAACAATTTCTTCAAGTTGAGCACGAGTTACTGTGCCTACTTTATCAGTGTTAGGACGGCCTGAGCCTGACTTGATACCAGCAGCTTTCTTAAGTAAGTAAGCAGCAGGTGGCGTTTTCATGTCGAACGTAAATGAACGGTCACCGTAAACAGAGATCACTACAGGAACTGGAGCGCCTTTTTCGATAGACTCTGTACGTGCGTTAAACGCTTTACAGAATTCCATGATGTTTACACCGTGTTGACCTAGTGCAGGACCTACTGGAGGACTAGGATTAGCCATACCAGCGGCAACTTGTAGCTTGATTAGAGCTTCAACTTTTTTAGCCATTATAAATACCTCATTTGGTGGGTCTCAGCCTTGTGCGCGCGAGGACGCGTACTCTAACGGCTTCCCAGTTTAAAAATTGGTTTCGTACTTTTTGCACAGTAAAAAATAAATTTTACCTTAATACAAAAAGGCCGCTGATTATAAGTTAATCAGCGGCCTTTTTCAAGCTTCATGCCAAAATTTAAATAAAAATTAGCGAAGCTTTTTTAATCAATTACTTATCTTGCTCAACTTGACCGAATTCAAGCTCAACTGGCGTAGAACGACCAAAAATAAGTACAGATACTTTTACGCGGCTCTTTTCGTAGTCAACTTCTTCAACTACACCACTGAAATCTGCAAATGGTCCGTCTGTAACGCGCACAACTTCACCTGGTTCAAATAATGTAGCAGGTTTAGGTGCTTCAGCATTTTCTTGAAGGCGATTAAGAATGCGTTCTGCTTCTTTAGGAGTTATTGGAGCAGGACGATCAGACGTTCCACCAATAAAGCCCATTACACGTTCAGTGCTGTTCACTAAGTGCCAGCTTGCGTCATTCATATCCATTTGTACTAATACATAACCTGGGAAGAATTTACGCTCAGATTTACGCTTTTGGCCAGCGCGCATCTCAACAACTTCTTCAGTTGGTACTAGTATCTCACCAAAGCTCGATTCAAGACCTTCGATTTTAATGTGTTCAGTTAACGTTTGAGCTACACGCTTTTCGTAACCAGAAAAGGCTTGTACTACATACCAACGTAACTTAATTTCTTTGTTCTCGTTCTCATCCGACATGGGATCAGATCTCCAATCCAGTTAAAAAGCCTACAGCGCGGAATAAAATGCCATCTAATCCCCAAAGGATAAGTGCCATAATCACTGTTGCAACCATTACAATTAATGTCGTGTGGGTAGTTTCTTGGCGCGTTGGCCAAATAACTTTGCGTACTTCAATTCGAGCTTCTTTAGCGAAAGCAAGAAAGTTACGTCCCTTAAATGTTTGCGAGGCAATTGCTAATCCGGCCGCTATTGCAACAACAACGCCGATAGCACGTAGCAATACAGACTGATCTGCATACATATGATTACCAACAACTGCGCCTGCAAGTAGCGCGATTGCTACTAACCACTTTACTGACTCCATCGCACTTGATGGTGTTTCTACATTCGTGCTCATAATATTATTACCTTAACTACAGACACAACAACCCTACACTACGGTAAGGTTAATCCATTAAAATCTAAACTTAAAAACAGACTTAATTTAAACCGGTTTTTAATCTCAGACTACTCAAACCACAAGTAAAACTGGCAGGGGCGGAGAGATTCGAACTCCCAACCATCGGTTTTGGAGACCGCTGTTCTACCAATTGGAACTACGCCCCTGCAAAGTGGATGCCTATTATACTTACGCAGTCCATTAACACAAGCCTAAAAGATACCCACATTGGAAAATCTCGGCATTGCATTAAAAAATCAATCTTAACATTGATTAAAAAGCAGTTTATGATTGTCAAAATTATAGGGACTCACAATTAGATGGGAAGTCTGTGAAAGCAATAAAAACAATCATAAGATATAAAATTATTAGCTTTTTATTATTATTTCATATTAGTTCTTATGCCCTGCCATTGTATTTAGATACATATACAAATGAACAAGGTTTATCACAAAATTCAATCACCTGCAGTACCACTGATGAAAAAGGGTTTCATTGGTTTGCTACCCAAGGTGGCTTAAACCGATTTGATGGGTATGAATTTAAGCACTATAAATTCAATCCTTCACACCCTAGTATTTCGGGGAATTGGATTACAGACTGCCTGAATTTAGGAAACGGCCACATTTGGTTTGCTACAACAAGTAATGGGCTCAACTTATTAAATACTGAAACAGGAAGTTTTAGTGTTTTTAACCAGTATTCAACCCCTCCTATTACAAACGAACGTATTTCATCAATTTCTTCTAATTCGCCACAAATCATTTGGATTGGTCACGATAAAGGGCAACTTACTCGTTTAGATACATACACAGGTACTACCGAATTATTTTCTTATCAGGGCACGAATCACTTAAATGTTGTTTTTAAGGATGTGCTTTTTGATGATCAAAAAAACCTTTGGTTAGCAAGTAGTATCGGGCTGATTAAGTTCGATACACAAACACATCAGTTCGAACATATACCTAATAGCCCTGAACAGCTCTGGCAATTAAAAAAAGCAGAAAACGGCAAATTTATTATAGGAGGTAAGACTGGTCTAAGTGTTTTTGACTCAAACACACTCGCATTTTATAACTTTGAGCAACTCAAAAATGTTTGGGTCACAGATATACTTTTTGATGATGAAAAAAAATTATGGGTAAGCACTTATGGTCATGGTCTTTATTACCAAGCTACAGATAATTTATTAAGTAGCGAGTTTCATCAACTTACTCACTCTCCAGATTTAAAACATGGCTTAGCTAACGATCACCTATTGTCACTTTACCAAGACCCTCAAGGCATTATTTGGATTGGTACAGACGGCTATGGATTACATCGCTATGATAAAAGGCAGGCTCAGTTTGGTCATCAAAAACATCAAAGCAATAACCCAGCTTCTATCTCGAATGACTTTGTAAGAGCAATACTCAAAGACAGTAAAAACTTACTTTGGGTGGGTACGCGCGACGGACTTAACAAACAAACTGACACAGGATTTAAACGCTATAAAACAGATAAAAATCAAGATATAGGCTTAACTAATAACAATATATTTAGTCTTTATGAAGATGCCAATAAACGCGTATGGATAGGCACATACGGAGGTGGTTTACTGCTTTACAACCCAATTAATGATAACTTTTCGGCTTTTACTGTGCAAAGCCATCAACTCAGTAGTAACCGTATTTATGCAATCGAAGGTGATCTAAGTGGTAATTTATGGCTGGGCAGTAACGAAGGCTTAACGCGATTTAATCCCGATACTTCACAGGTTACAAATTTTAAATACACCGCAGATAAAAATAGTATCTCAAATAATACTGTTTTTAGTATTACTTATGACAGCGACAATAACGCTATATGGGCAGGAACCCGCGCAGGGTTAAATAAACTTTCTTTACATGATGAAACATTCACTCATTACCAAAGCGATCTTAAAAAGCCTAATAGTTTAACGCATGACATGGTTACATCCTTGCATTTACAAGATAAAAACACTTTATGGGTAGGTACTTTTGGCGGGCTCAATAAGTTAAATATCCAAACAAACAAAGTAATAAACATTACAGAGTTTGATGGCTTACTTAACGATAATATTTTTGCAATTAAACAAGATAGCAGCGGTTACTTGTGGCTAAGCAGCAACCAAGGCCTAACCCGTTACGCTCCTCAAACCCAACAAATGCAGCATTTTTTACCCGCAAACGGTATACAGCATCATTCTTTTATTTTAGGTGCCGCTTTTCAAGCAGATGACGGCGAGCTATTTTTTGGTGGTATTAACGGTTTTAATCAATTTGATCCGTTAAAACTAACCCTAGCAACTCAACCCCCAGAACCCGTTATTACAGACTTACTTATTTATAACCAGTCAGTCGCGACGCAGCAATATATAAAAAACAAGACCCAAACGGCTAAGCTTATAAGCTATACAGACAGACTCTTTTTTAAAGAAGAAGATGGTGTTATCGGCTTTAAATTTTCTGCTTTAAACAGTGCAGAGCCCCCTTCTCAATACCAATATGCTTACAAGTTAGCTGGGTTAGATAAGCAGTTTTTATACGCAAACAAAAACCAGAGGCAAGTTAGTTATTCTCAACTTCCCGCTGGAAGCTATCACTTTATTGTAAAAGTTAAAGATCAATACGGTCAATGGAGTGATGATAAAACAATGGTTGCGCTTAAAGTTACTCCACCTTGGTGGAAGAACAATGTTGCCTATGTCACTTACATCATGATCGTATTATTTATAATGTGGTTAATTATAACAGCAAGGTATAGAGCTAACGTTGCAGAGCAAGCAAACTTAAAAGAGAAAGAACTTAGCAACTTAAAAACCCAACTATTAGATAATGTTAGCCATGAACTTAAAACACCATTGAGCTTAATATTAGCGCCACTTGAGAGTTTACAAAAAAGCCATAAGGATTCAGACACCCAACAAAAACTAGCGATGATTCAACGTAATAGCTATAAGCTATTGGATCAAATAAACCAACTTTTACAGCTCAGCCAGCGCCCAAGCACTGCAGTAAAACACGTCACACCCTATGCTATAAAGCCGGTAGTTGAACAATTAATTGAAGATTTCACCCCTTTATTTAAGCAAAAAAATATTACGTTCGAGTTTGAAGATTTAACGCAAAAAACTATTCCCATTAAATTAGAGCTAAATCATACAATTTCTATTATCAGTAACTTATTGAGTAACGCCCAAAAATACACTCCAAACACTGGCAAAGTATTACTTCAGCTATTAACTCAAAAACAAACATTAATCATCACAGTTTCAGATACTGGTGTTGGTATAGATAAAGAACACCTTGAGACCATTTTTCAACGATTTACACGCATAGATACGAGTAATCAAAGCGGTAGCGGTATTGGCTTAGCGCTGGTGAAGCAGCTAGTTGAGCAATATGGAGGAACTATTGAACTTAAAAGTGAATTAAACAAAGGCAGTTGTTTTACTGTTTCACTCCCAACAACTCAAATAGACGAAACCTCTAACCTCACTGCTCTTGCTGTGTCTAAAAACAATAATCTATGTGCAGTAAAAAGTAATAAGATTCTTATTATTGAAGACAACGATGAAATGCGTGATTTAATAACGTCACTATTTATTAGTAGCTTCACGTGTATAAGTGCAGCTAACGGAGAGCTAGGTTTAGCTTTATGTAAAAACGAAATGCCTGACTTGGTAATAAGTGATGTAATGATGCCCGTTATGGATGGCTATCAGTTTATTAAAGCACTGCGCAGCGACACGGCTATTAGCCATATTCCGGTGTTATTACTTTCAGCAAAGGCAGATACGCATAGTAAATTAAAGGGCCTAGACTTACTTGCTGATGACTATTTGAGTAAACCTTTTGAGCCGCAGCTGTTACTCAGCCGCGTTCAAGGGTTATTAACGATTAGAGAAGTACTTAATCAACATTTAAAACAACAACTACCTGCTTTATCACAAACAGCCCAGCTCGACCCACAAATGGCGCAAAGTAAAGATTATGTATTTACCGAGCGTGTAAAAACAACAGTAAAAGAGCATTACCAAGACGAAGCATTTAGCGTAGAAGAATTTGCAGCATCGCTCTACCTTAGCCCTCGCGCTTTACAATTAAAAATGAAAGCCTTGTACAACCTAACACCAAGCGATTACATTCGAAATATTCGTTTAGAATTTGCACAAGAGCTTTTAAAAAATAGTGAGCTTGCAATTGGCCTAGTAGCACAGCAAGTTGGCTTTAATTCACAAAGCTACTTTGCCCGGTGCTTTAAAGCAAAATATAATATGTCCCCAAAACAGTTTCGCGAACAATCCTGATAAATTTCGCCTGTGTGACTAAGAATTTCGCACCAGTACTATTATTAACCTACTGATTTAACTAAATTAACATGAATTTAAATATTAAAGGAAATGCACTGCATTTCCTTTAAGCATATTAATTAAGGACAGTCATATGTTAAAAGCACCACAAAAACTACTATTAACTGCACTATTAACGACCACTCTGAGCGCTTGTCAAAGCACCTCTACAAATGTCACTTCAGGTCAAAACTCACCAGACATAAATGCAGTTGCACAAGAACAATACAATGGCCCTAAAGCTCGTATTGCTGTTGCACGCTTTACCGATAAATCTAACAACTCAAAATGGTGGCGTAAAGAAATAGGCGACGGTATGGCTGATCAATTAACTACGGCACTCGTATCAACAAATCGCTTTATTGTTTTAGAGCGCCAAGCGCTTGATGCTGTTTTATCAGAACAAGACCTAGCAGCCTCAGGTCGCGTTAGTGCATCATCGGGTGCCGCTTATGGTGAGATTGAAGGCGCTGAAATAGTCGTTATTGCAGCGGTAACTGAATTTGATGACGATAGCTCTGGTGCAAGTGTTGGCAGTGGCGGCTTTATGGGCGATGTATTTAGCTCTGTATCAGCTGGTTTTTCAGGTTCTCATATGGCAATTGACCTTCGTCTAATAGATACACGCACATCACGAATTTTAGCAGCAACAAGTGTTGAAGGTGGCAGTAAAGATTTTGACTTTACTGGAGCCGCAACCAACTTTGGTGGCGCACTTGTTGGCGGTAATATTAGTGGATGGTCTGATACCCCTAAAGAAAAAGCCCTTCGTGAAGTTATTATTAAAGCGGTTGAGTTTTTAGAAACTAAAATTCCAGATACTTACTATCGCTATAACAGTAACAACACTTTAGCACCGGGTTACACTGCGCCGCCACCGGCAGCTGTACAAGCAAAAACAGCCAGCAAGAGTGCTGTAACAGTTGATGTACCAACCCATAGAATGCCACATTATGAAAAGATGGATTTAGCAATGTCGCGCCTAAGCTTAGTATGTTTGGGTTACCTAAGAAACCAGCCTGATTACGAAGAATTCGAAACACAGGATGTTGAGTACGATCGTAAAACAGTTATCGCACTTCGTGAGTACCAACAAGATAAAAAACTAAAGGTAACCGGTTTAGCTGATGAAACAACTAAGCAGTCACTTGATGATAGTGGTTGTATTGCTAAAACGAACAAATCAAGCCTCGAAAGTATAGGCAACATGTTCAAGTTTAATTAATAAATATTAGCTTTAAGTTTAAAATGAAAAACGGCTGTTACTTAGAGCCGTTTTTCAATCTATACGTAATAACTCACCACGATAAAAATCACACACTAACCAAATTTGCTCAAATTGATAGGTTCTTGGAAAGTTAAGGTCATTGATCACAGCTTCAAAGTCAGCTTTGTGCCAAATAGTACTGGCGTTACGAATAACAAGCCAAGTACGCTCTGAATAATAACGTTTTTTCGCTTTTTGTTTCAGCAACCGCTCTAATGCAGCCCGCAATCTGTGTTCACTTGGCTTTTGTGCCATATCTGCCAAATCTCGTTGCATTTGCATTGACAACGATCGTCCTAAAACAGCCATCGCTTCTGTTTCGCTGGCATATAAATGAGCAATTTCTATATCAAGCTGTTCACTCTCTTGATAACAACTAACGTCAGGTTTATTAGGCTCATTATGCCAAATGTTGCGCATATGAACACCCAACTGCTGCTCATAGCAACGTAAAAACAATTTAGCAGCATCATGCTCTAACTGACGTTTTTCCTCATCACTGCTGCGTTTCATTCAACACCTTGTAAACATCATTCAGTAAGCTTGAAGCACCAAATCTAAATGTATTTGCTTGCAAATAATCATCACCCATTATTGCGCGTGCTAGCGCTAAATAATCACTGGCATCGGCAACAGTTTTAACACCGCCGGCAGCTTTAAAGCCCACACGTTTATCCGAGTTTTTAATGGCTGTTAGCATAATTCTTGTTGATTCAAGGGTTGCATTAATGGCCACTTTACCCGTACTGGTTTTTGCAAAATCGGCACCACCTTCAATTGCCAATTGAGTAGCCTGCGTTATTAGCGCTTCGGTTTTTAGCTCACCGCTTTCTATTATTACTTTTAGTTGGGCGCGCGACCCACATGCTTTTTTACTTTCGCTTACATAACTAAGTACTGTTTGAACATCGCCCGCAATTAACTTTTTATAAGGAATAACCAAATCAATTTCGTCAGCGCCGCGCTCTATTGCAATAAGTGTTTCGTTAATTACATCACTCAGTGGCGCATCACCCGTTGGAAAGTTAGTGATCGTTGCAACTTTTACGTGGTTAAGCTCACGCGCTGCGAGTGCTATTTTTGCATCATCAACAAAGTCGCTATAAACACATACAGCGGCAGGCGTGCCCAGCGTCGGGTTTATACTATCAACAAGCGCTTGAATGTTTTTGGTTGTATCGCTGGTGTTTAAGCTTGTTAAATCCATCAGTGCGACTGCTAATGCGGCATCTTTTTGGTGTTGTGTCATTAGAGCTCCGTTGCTTATGTAATACCAATTTTATTAAAAACATGATCATTTTAGCGTATTAAATAACTTACTAACTACGTTAAAAATTATTTATATAGAACAACTATGTATCATAATTTTAGCCTTGTTATTGAGCTATTTTCTCGTCGCTATAATAAATCACTAATTTAATGCAATTGGTATAAGTACAAAATAGAATATGCTTCCATATTAACAAATTAAACCAAACTCGCTATAGCTCATAACCAAACACTATAAGCTGTTAATTTTACTTGTAACTCGGCGCAATCCCTTGTTAACTAACTCTTAGGCCTAAAAAGCCCACCCATTATAACTTTTGGTTATATCAACTTGGTTTTAATTATTTTTTACTTATTGATAGCCGCTATATTCTGCTTATCAGAATAAAGCGTTTTCTTATATTTGAATTTGTTTAGGGGTCTTATTAACGTGCAGTATTTACCTATCTTTACCAAACTCGACAACAAACCAGTATTGGTTGTTGGCGGTGGAGAGGTCGCATTACGCAAATGTCGCGCGTTTTTAAAAGCGAGAGCGAGCGTTACTTTAGTAGCGCCTTGGTTTTGCGACGAACTAAAAGAGCATGCGCATAATAATGAAGTAACGCTTATTGATGCTTATTTTGATGAGTCGCATCTCGATGGCAAAATGCTTGTTATTGCAGCAACCGACCGCGATGAAGTAAACAACAACGTATTTGAACTTGCCAATGCCCGCAATGTATTTGTAAACGTGGTTGATGACCAACCTAAATGTACGTTTATATTCCCATCCATTGTTGACCGCGACCCAATTACGATTGCTATATCAAGTGCAGGCACAGCGCCGGTACTTGCACGTCGCTTACGCGAAAAGCTCGAAACCCTTATTCCGCATCATATTGGCCCTCTTGCAACACTTGTCGGTGGCTTTAGAGACAAAGTAAAAAAACGCTTTAAACATTTTTCAGACCGCCGCCAATTTTGGGAAGGCGTGTTCGACTCATCTGTCGTGAGTAAAGTGCAAACCGGTGATACTCAAGCCGCACAGCAGCAATTAGAGCAAATGCTAGATGCAAAAGCAGAACCTGAAGGCGAAGTATATGTAGTAGGTGCAGGCCCAGGCGATCCAGAGCTTTTAACACTTAAAGCACTGCAACTTATGCAACAAGCAGATGTGGTTGTATACGACTTTTTAGTGTCTGACGAAATTATGGAACTAGTGCGCCGCGATGCTGACCTTATTTGTGTAGGCAAACGTTTAGGCGATCATAGTGTTGTTCAAGACGACACCAACCAAATGCTGGTCGACCTTGCTAAACAAGGCAAAAAAGTGTGCCGCATTAAAGGTGGCGATCCGTTTATTTATGGCCGTGGTGGCGAAGAAGTACAAGTACTGGCTGCTAACAACGTAAATTATCAAATTGTACCGGGTATTACAGCCGCTGCAGGTTGTAGTGCGTATGCGGGTATTCCGCTAACGCATCGTGACCATGCACAAGCCATTCAATTTGTAACTGGCCACTGTAAAAAAGACGGCCAAGAACTTGATTGGCAATCACTGGCAAAAGCAAATCAAACGCTTGCTATTTACATGGGCGTAATTAAATCGCCGCACATACAAAGCGAGCTTTTAAAGCATGGCCGCAAAGCCGACACACCTGTTGCCATTATCGAAAACGGTACACGTAAAAATCAGCGTGTAGTAACAGGCCAATTAGGCGAACTTGCCGACTTAATCCAGCGCAACAGCATTATATCGCCTGCGCTACTCATTATTGGTGAAGTAGCCGCCCTGCACTCGCAACTAGCGTGGTTTGGGAAAAACGAACAAACAAGCAGCTTTGCACAGCCGCTAACAGATGTATCAAATACATAACCGAATTTTAAATTTGTAACTTTTAATCATTTTAGTAGGACGACTAACAATGGCTTTAACTCACCTTCAGCAACTTGAAGCTGAAAGTATCAAAATCATGCGCGAAGTCGCCGCTGAGTTTGAGAACCCAGTAATGCTTTACTCTATTGGTAAAGATTCGTCGGTACTTTTGCACTTAGCGCGTAAAGCATTTTACCCTGCAAAAATTCCGTTTCCGTTATTACACGTAGACACCAATTGGAAGTTTCGTGAAATGATTGAGTTTCGCGACCGTATAGCTAAAGAATACGGTTTTGACCTACTGGTACACAAAAATCCAGAAGGCATTGAAATGGGTGTAGGCCCGTTTACGCATGGCTCGGGTAAACATACCGATATAATGAAAACCCAAGGCTTAAAGCAGGCACTTAACAAATATGGTTTTGATGCTGCATTTGGTGGCGCACGCCGCGACGAAGAAAAGTCACGCGCAAAAGAACGTGTTTACTCGTTCCGCGACAAACACCACCGTTGGGACCCTAAAAACCAACGCCCTGAGCTTTGGAATACTTATAACAGCCAAGTTAATCCGGGCGAAAGCATTCGTGTTTTCCCGTTGTCTAACTGGACTGAGCTAGATATTTGGCAATACATTTACCAAGAAAACATCGACATGGTACCGCTTTACCTCGCAAAAGAGCGCCCTGTTGTTGATCGCGACGGCACCCTAATAATGGTTGACGATGAGCGTATGCCACTTAACGAAGGTGAAGTACCGCAAATGAAATCTGTACGTTTTCGTACATTAGGCTGCTACCCACTTACCGGTGCAGTTGAGTCAACAGCCAGTACTTTAACCGAAATTATTGAAGAAATGCTGCTATCTACGTCATCTGAACGTGAAGGTCGTGTTATCGACCATGATTCAGCCGGCTCAATGGAGAAGAAAAAACGTGAGGGGTATTTTTAATGTCTAGCCAAAATAACGATACATTTAACGAAGTAAAAGAAATAGGCATAGACGCCTACCTAGCACGCCAACAAGACAAAAGCTTATTGCGTATGCTTACGTGTGGCAGCGTAGATGACGGTAAATCAACATTGATTGGCCGCCTACTGCACGACAGCCACCAAATTTATGAAGATCAGCTAGCAGCCCTTCATAAAGATAACGAAAAAGTAGGTAATGCAGGTGAAGATCTTGACCTTGCATTATTAGTTGATGGCCTACAAGCTGAGCGCGAGCAAGGCATTACCATTGACGTAGCGTATCGTTACTTTTCTACGGCTAAGCGTAAATTTATTATTGCCGACACACCTGGGCACGAGCAATACACGCGCAACATGGTAACGGGTGCATCAACAAGCGATGTCGCCATTATTTTGGTTGATGCGCGTTACGGCGTACAAGTACAAACTAAGCGCCATAGCTTTATTTGTGACTCGCTGGGCATTAAGCAGTTTGTTGTTGCCGTTAATAAAATGGATATCGTTGATTTTGACGAAACCGTGTATGAAAAAATTAAGGCTGATTACCTTAAATTTGCTGAGCAACTTAACGTATCAAACATTAAGTTTGTACCTATGTCGGCGCTTAAAGGCGACAACGTAGTAACACGCTCTGCACATACACCGTATTACACCGACAAGCCGCTACTAGAATTACTAGAAGATTCGCCAGCAGCCGAAACAGATACAGGCTTTGAAGCGCGCCTACCAGTGCAATATGTAGTGCGTCCTAACTTAAACTTCCGTGGTTTTCAGGGCACACTTACATCAGGCAAGATACACGTAGGCGATGCAATAAAAGTATTACCGTCGGGTAAAACATCAAGCATTAAAGAAATTGTTACCTTTGATGGCAACCTAGACAGCGCCGAAGCAGGCCAAGCAATTACCGTTACCCTAAATAACGAAATTGATATTAGCCGAGGGGATGTAATAGTACCTGCAAATTCAACGGCCGTTGTTACTAACCAGCTGCAAGCTAAAATTGTGTGGATGCATGAGTCGCCATTAGTATTAGGTAAAAGCTATAACCTAAAACTAGGTAGTAAAAACACCTCAGCTATTGTTACAAAAATTGATTACACAATTGATGTGAATACGCTTGAACACGGCATTAGCGACTCACTGCAGTTAAACGAAATTGCAATTGTGACACTTGAACTAACCGAAACTATTTTGGCAGACGAGTACCACAGCAATCACGAAACAGGCTCGTTTATACTAATCGATCGCTTATCAAACCTAACGGTTGCTGCGGGCATGATTGAACAAGTACTGCAAAGCCAAGCACAGCAAAGTAACTTTAGCGAATTTGAAGTTGAATTTAACACCTTAGTACGCAAGCACTTTCCGCATTGGCAAGCGCTTGATATTTCTAAGTTATAAGTTGACTTTAGCCTGTTAGGAATTTAAAAGCATGGTAGAACAGCTCGTTTTAACAGGCATTATGCTTACCTTAGTCGGGTGCCTTTTTGGCACCCGTATTAATCCAGCATGGTTATTTGTAAGCGCCATTGGCACCAGCTACTTAGCAGGGCTAATCGATCTTGAAAGCATGTTGATTAATTATGCTAACCCGTCGCTTATCACCTTAGTACTATTGGTGTTAGTGTCGACCGCAATAGAAAAAACCACCCTAATTCAAAAGTTAGCGCAATCGCTATCTAAAGGTAGTTTAGTAAAATCGGTAACAAAATTGGGGTTATCAACCGCCTTTTTATCGTCGTTTACTAACAATACCGCCGTTGTTGCATCGCTTATTACCGCGATAAAAGACAACCCTAATCACTCCCCTTCAAAGCTATTATTACCGCTGTCGTACACTGCTATTTTGGGCGGCACTATTACGCTTATTGGTACATCAACCAACTTAATCGTCAATGGCTTTGCAGTTGATGCGGGCATGAAACCGCTAGGCTTTTTTGACTTTACCTTAGTGGGTTTAGGCGCGCTAAGCGTAGGCCTAATTACCATTTTAGTAATGCTTAAATATTTACCCGACAACGGTAAAAGCGATCAAGAAGTCGTGCCTTTTTACCTAGAAGGTAAAGTACAAGCAAACTCAAAATTAATAGGCCAAACCGTTGAAGAAAACGGCCTGCGTGATTTAAAAGACTTATTCCTCGCGGAAATTATTCGCGATGGCAGCCGCATTTGCGCAGTCACCCCGCAGCAAATTATTCAAAAAGACGACGTGCTGCTTTTTGTAGGTGACATAAAATCGGTGCCATTACTTACCCGTTTCGACGGCTTAAAAGTAGTGCACGAGAATCATCAAAAAGACATAGAACACTTAGTAGAAGTAGTCGTAAGTCAGTCATCAAAATTTATTGGTAAAACCGTAAAAGAAGCCCGCTTTAGAGAGCAATTTCATGCTGCTGTTATTGCCATTCGCCGTGGGCACGACCGCTTACAAGGCGGCCTTGGGCAAGTACAACTACAAGCTGGCGACTCACTAATACTTGCGCCAGGCAAAAACTTTTACACCTTGCCTAATTTAAAGCGCGAATTTGTGTATATTTCAGGGTTTGACTTACAAGCCCACCTTGCACCTAAACAATCAAACATTGTGCTTCTAAGCTTTGCCGCAGTACTGGGTTTAAGCATTATTGGTATAGTCCCGCTGGTTAAAGGCTTATTAGTATTACTGATTGGCTTAATGCTAAGTGGCACCATAAAACTTAACGAAGTAAAACGCCGTTTTCCACTCGAGTTATTAGTGGTAGTAGGCAGCGCCATTGGCCTTGCCAAGTTAATGATAGGCACCGGACTTGCCGGGCAAATATCCGACGCCATGTTTATGGTACTTGGCGACTTTGGCCCTTACGGCGCATTTATTGCCATATTTTTAATGACCGTATTATTTACCGAGCTTATTACTAATAACGCGGCAGCTGCATTGTCGTTCCCTGTTGCTTACTCACTCGCGGTTGGTTTTAATGTAGACCCGCTACCGTTTATTATGGCGGTTGCCTTTGGCGCATCAGCCAGCTTTATATCGCCATTTGGGTATCAAACTAATCTAATGGTTTATAGCGCGGGTAACTATCGCTTAAAAGATTACATAGTGATGGGCTTACCCCTTTCTATTATTTATTCAATCACGGTATTAACCTTGATCCCGCTGGTATTTCCGTTTTAATACCTGCGCTCACAGCATAAGAGACTCTCACTATGGATGAAAATATAGTTTGGCATAACTACGCAACGACAAAAGCACAGCGTAGTGAGCAAAAAAAACATAAGCCTGCTATTTTATGGTTTACCGGCTTTTCAGGCTCTGGCAAAAGCACCGTAGCCAACGCACTAGAAGCGGCGCTTAATCAGCAAGGTACGCACACCTACCTGCTTGATGGCGACAACGTACGCCACGGTTTATGTAAAGACCTAGGCTTTAGCGACGAAGACCGCATTGAAAACATACGCCGCGTAGGCGAAACCGCTAAACTAATGACCGACGCTGGCTTGTTAGTACTTACTGCATTTATATCGCCTTTTAGAGCAGAGCGCGACATGGTGCGCAGTCTAGTAGATGAAGGCGAATTTATTGAAGTATTTATCGATACCCCACTGGATGTATGCGAAAGCCGCGATCCAAAAGGCTTATACAAAAAAGCCCGCGCTGGAGAGATAAAACACTTCACTGGTATCGATTCAAGCTACGAAGTGCCAAACAATCCAGAAATAATTTTAGATACAAGTAAAAACACCCTAGACCAATCGGTTACACAACTGATAACGTATCTAAAACAAAAGCACATAATATAGGTTAACCCCATGAATCAAACCGAACTGCTAGAAGAAACCCTCATCCTTGCCCGCAAAGCAGGCCAAGCGATAATGGGAATTTACGAAAAGGACTTTAACGTTGAGTACAAAGCTGATGAAAGCCCCGTAACCGACGCCGATTTAGCAGCTCATAAACTGATTGTGGCAGGGCTTCAACAGCTCACACCCGACATTCCAATACTCAGTGAAGAAAATGCCGACATAAGCTGGGATGTACGCCAAACATGGAAAAGCTACTGGTTAGTTGACCCAATCGACGGCACTAAAGAATTTATTAAAAAGAACGGTGAATTTACCGTAAACATCGCCCTAATTAAAAACGGCATTCCTATTTTAGCCGTAGTAGATGCACCTGCCCTTGGCGTATCGTACTTAGCCGCCGAAGCCATTGGCGCGTTTAAAGATAAAGGCGATGAGCGAATTGAGCTTAAAGTAACCACCAAACCTAACAAAGGGTTAATTCGTGTTGTAGGCAGCCGCTCGCACCCATCACCCGATTTAGCCGAATTTGTAAAACGCTTTGACGAGGTTGAAATGGTGTCTAAAGGCAGCTCACTAAAACTGTGTTTAGTCGCTGAGGGCAGCGCCGATATTTACCCGCGCTTGGGCCCAACTTGCGAATGGGATACCGGAGCAGGCCACGCCATCGCCGAAATAGCCGGTGCTAAAGTCACTAAGCTTGATGGCAGCCCGCTTATTTATAACACCAAAGATGAATACTTAAATCCGTACTTTATTGTAAGTGCGATAGAAGAGTAAGCGCAGTTTTGAGTGGTTAGCTATCGGTTGTTAAAAAGACAAGTGATAGCTTTAACTACAATAGGACTTTATATTAACTATTGAATTTGAAGCTTTCTAGCATTTCTATCCTCTGCTTTAAACTCTCTAGATCAATCGAATTTCGAAACCCGTCAAAACTTTTTGTTAATTGTACTACATCATATGAATAGCTCTGTTCTTCTGTACTAGCACTTTCATCAGAACTTATATCTTCATGGTACTTTAGCGCTTCTCCAATATTACCGTGGTATCTATCATTTTTTGCTCCAATTAAAGAGCTTTCAATTACTGCGCACGCTCTAGAATCTATTGATTTCAAATTAGGGGTTATTGTATGAAGAACTTTAATCAGCTTTTCTGGTGTATCTCCTCCATTAATATACCCACTATAACTTTCGTAATAGTACTCTTTAGCAACAATCAAGAATGCTAACAAGTCAGGGTAAAGATATACATCTTCCGCTGTAGATTTAACTACTAAATTTACTTTCGCAAATAACTGTTCTACTTCCCTTAAAGACAGTTTTTTAGCTTTCGCCAATAATTTAAAGGTATTCTTTAAGTGATCTTTTTCGTATCTAAATGATTGGTATTGAGTTCTTTTTTGAAAGAAAATATCAAACTCAAATATTTTATAAAGCTGTTCAATAAATGCGTCTAAATCACTCTCAGGCAAAATATACTCAATATCAATAAACCGCCTAAGATAACCCATTGCTTCAAACCCTGCACCATAGACCCCTTTAACGCTATGAGACAGTTGAAGTTTGTCCATTGCAATTACAAATACAAGACCTTCAATATCTAAAAGATGTTTTATTCTCTCTAGTAACTCAATTGCATAAGTAGGTCTGCACCGATCCAATTCATCAATAATAATAAATAATTGACTTGTAGCTCCATCTTCATTTTTTAAAGCTTTTGATACATTCTCTTTAAAAGAAGTAATAGCCTCTTTACTCTTTGTATAATCATCCAAAAAATCTTTAGATAATCCCTCCGTGAATTTGGCTGCTTCAGCTTCAATTATTTTTTCAGCGTCAATTATTCCAGCAGTAGCAAGCTTTACTAACACGGGTAAACCTTTTTTTAAAATTTGTGCACCTGCACTCTTTGCATTAACCCATGCTTTACTTTTCTCTTTATCTCCCTCAACAAGAGACTCTATTTTTTTATTAACCTCGCCCAGAAATGCTTGCAGTGGATCATTAACGAAATCAGTTTCCCAGGCACTAAAGTAAATTGCCGAACAATCATTTATTTGTAGGTTAGCTTTTAACATCTCCAAAAATGTAGTTTTACCTTGCCCCCAAGGAGCATTCACGGATAAAACAATCGGTGAGCTAATGTTTTTGAGGAGTGTAGTAAAGTTTTCGACATGAGGTTTTCGTCCAAGCTTGTCATTCTCAAAAGGGTCGTTTGGATCAATAATTATTTTATGTGATTTAAATTCCATTTATGTATTCTTCTCCGATTCCAGCATTGAAAGGTCAACTCAAAAAAACTAATCTTATATTCACATCAGAAAGCTCTAATGTAAACATTGCTTATCAATAGGGATGTGCAAGCAAGCTATGCGTTTTTATTACCTTCTCGATTACTACGTACCCCACTCAGAATAACTCCTTTAGGATCAGGTCTTGCTTTTAGTTTAGGGCGAAAGCCAAAAAGAATGACCTAATCCAATTTACTAAGTACTTGCCATTAATTGAAAGCTTTTTAAAAGCGACAACCCTTAGCGATTTTGCTGGGCGATAAAAGCAAGCGAGTGCTGATTAAATAAGTCAGGGCGTTCCACATTACAAACATGGCCACAATGGTGAATAGTTTGCAGTACGCTGTTTTTATGACGCTTAACCATTTCTTTAACAGGGCCAAGGAACATATGATCCTCCTTACCCATAATGTACAGAATGGGAATATCAATGTCTTTTTCTTTGAAATATTGCATTAAAGGATTTACGTCCATGGCTAATTTAAACCATTTTATAAACTCTTTTTGGCACAAGCGTTTTGCTTCACGAACAAACAAAAGTCGAGATTCTTTATGACGCTTTTTCGGCATCATAATAAAAGCAAATAAGCGATACAGCCACATATAAGGCAGGAAGTGTTTAAAAGTATTACCTAAATAAACCAATGTATTACTGCGAGTATTAAAACGAGTAACCGCTCCACCTAGCACCATGCTAGAAACATATTGCGGCGCAATTTCAGCAATATTTCTAATAATAATTGTGCCCAATGAAATACCAACAAAGTGTGCGCTGGTGATATTGTTATGATCTAACACATCGATAATGTCTTTAGAGACATTATTAAATGAATAATTATTATCAACAAAGTTTTGTACTAAGTTATTCGATTTACCGTGACCACGAAGATCTAGCAACAACACATTATATTCTTTTTTATAGGCTTTAAGCTGACGAAACCAGATTGCCGAACTACCACCTGCTCCATGGACAAATACAACCCATGTTTTACTGGTTTCGTGCGCAAAAGTAGTATGGAAAAGAATTTCTTTGCTCATTGCAGTTAGCGGCCTATTTACTTCGTTTGGCATATTCAATTGTAGGAAGTATAACGGAGTTTAATAAAAATCTCTTATGAAGTTCAGATCAATGGCTTCGACTTAATAGCTTTTGGGAGCAGATTTTGATTTTTAAATGA
Source organism: Pseudoalteromonas sp. GutCa3 (assembly GCF_002836155.1). Lineage (NCBI taxonomy): Bacteria > Pseudomonadati > Pseudomonadota > Gammaproteobacteria > Alteromonadales > Pseudoalteromonadaceae > Pseudoalteromonas > Pseudoalteromonas sp. GutCa3. The sequence continues at coordinate 32,491 of NZ_PJBK01000047.1, forward strand.
AAACCAATAAAAATGACCTTCCCCTATTTTTACGTTATGAAAACCGCCTTCCTCGGCTTTCCTGCTAGCATGACGCTATAGCGTGTTGGGTTTCGCTCCAACTAACCAACCTACCCCGTACAGTAACTCTATAATGTGGCTTGCCATTTAAGGCTTTTGCTCACTTTTACACCACTGTTTCGTATTCATGACACTTACCCTCCAATTGAGTCTAATTAATTAGTCTAAAAATCTCTTCAAAACATGAAAAATGTCTCTAAAAACTATACCCTTCGGCGTAGTTATTATTTAAATAATGGATGAGCACACACACATGACAACATCTCAAGATGCAACGCTTTCAAATGCATCACCAAACACACACACAAATTCAAATACAAAAACTAAATGGAACCTGCACGATACGCAGTGGACATTAAGTTTATTTGGTACCGCCGTTGGTGCGGGTATTTTATTTTTACCTATCAACATTGGTATTGGCGGTTTTTGGCCGTTAATTATTATGGCGTGTTTAGCGTTCCCAATGACCTTTTTTGCGCACCGTGGATTAGCGCGCTTTGTACTTTCATCAAAAAATAAAGATGCCGATTTTACCGACGTAGTTGAAGAGCACTTTGGTGTGACTGCGGGGCGGTTAATTTCCTTGTTGTACTTTTTATCTATATTCCCAATTTTGCTTATTTACGGTGTAGGTTTAACCAATACCGTTGATAGTTTTATGGTTAATCAAATGGGGATGGAATCACCTTCTCGCGTGCTACTTTCGGGCGTATTAGTTGCAGGCATGATTAGCTTAATGATGGGCGGCGAGCGCTTAATGCTACGTGCCTTTGCTATTTTAGTGTATCCGCTTGTGGGCATATTGTTCTTTTTATCACTTTATTTAATCCCTAGCTGGCAGATGCCAGATATGACGGTGCCTGAAATAGGCAGCTTTGGTAAAACGTTGTGGTTATCGATTCCTATTATTGTGTTTTCGTTTAGCCACGCAGCGGCTATCTCAAGCTTTGTAAATGTGCAACGCGGTCATTACGGCGAACAAGCTACACGTAAGTCTGAGGCGATTTTAAAGCGCACTAGCTTGCTACTTATTACCTTTGTACTGTTATTTGTGTTCTCTTGCGTGCTGTCGCTTACAGGCGAGCAAATGGCAGCGGCTAAAGCGGCTAACGTATCGGTTTTATCCTACCTTGCTAATATTACTGATAACTCGTTTATTGCCACACTTGGGCCACTTGTTGCCTTTATTGCTATTACATCGTCGTTTTTGGGTCATTTTTTAGGTGCACGCGAAAGCTTTACAGGATTAGTAACTAAACAAACAGGCTTAAGCGCTGGCGTTACCGATAAAATTGGTGTGTTAATCATGTTTTTAGCTATTTGGTTTTGTGCTGTTAAAAACCCAAGTATTTTAGACATGATGGATCAGTTATCGGGCCCTATCATTGCGATGATTTTATTCATTATGCCAATGATTGCAGTTTATAAAGTACCTGCACTTAATAAATACCGAAATCGCTTTAGCACGCTATTTATATTAGCGGTTGGCTCGCTTGCTGTATTTGCACTTTTATACAGCATGCTTAAGTAATAAAGCTGTTTATACAAAAGCCCGGCTACTTTTTTAGCTGGGCTTTTTTGTGTGCTGTTTATCTCAAATTGTTTTTTTATAGTCGCTCTTCAGGCATGTTATAAATTAACTAGCCTAAAAATAAAACAATTATGCACTTTACTAAACAACTCCTACTTTATGTAAGCTTGCTAACTACGCTTGTTTTAAGCCTCTTTGTTAAAGCTGATGACGCTCCCGCTATTTTATCGATGAAAGAGCGCGCTGCGTTTATAGATAAAATAACTGAGCTTAGAGTTAATACCTTAATGCCCTCATTAATGAAGCAGCACAACACTGATATGTGGCTACTTATAAGTCGTGAATATAACGAAGATCCAATATTAAAAACAATGCTGCCTGCAACATGGCTTTCAGCCAGACGCACCACGATTTTACTATTTGCACTTAATAAACAAAGTGGTGTTGATGCTTACGCTATTGCGCCTTATAAAATAGGTAACGTATTTAAAAAAGGGTGGGATAAACAAACACAACCTAGCCAGTGGCAGGCACTCAATACGCTTATTGAGCAATACAAACCTCGCAACATTGCGCTTAATACTTCTACCGACTGGGCACATGCCGATGGCCTTGTGCTAGGCGATTACAAAACCTTAATGGCTAACTTGCCCGCCACTTATCACAATAAAATAATTTCTGCAGAGCCGCTTGCTGTTGCGTGGTTAGAGCAACGCATTCCTGAAGAAGTTAAAATGTATAAACATATTGTCGCTATTGCCCATCATATTATTGCAGAGGGGTTTTCGGGTAAAACAATTACGGTTGGTGAAACAACTAACGATGACTTGGTATGGTGGTTTAGAGAGCGCGTAAAAGAGCTAAAACTACAAACATGGTTTCATCCAAGTGTTGCTATTCAGCGCGCCGATGCGAAGTCGTTCGATCATGAAGAAAGCTTTACCAATGGCTACGATGATAACGTTATACAAACCGGTGACTTACTTCATGTCGATTTTGGGATTACTTATTTACGCTTAAATACCGACACGCAGCAGCATGCGTATGTGCTCAAAGAAAACGAAATAAGTGCGCCTAGTTACTTAGTTGAAGCACTAAAAAGCGGTAATAAACTACAAGACATATTTACCAATCAATTTGCGGTAGGTAAAACCGGTAATGAGGTTTTAGCTGCAGCACGAAAAGCCGCTATTGATCAGGGATTAAAACCCACTATTTATACTCATCCTCTTGGCTATCATGGCCACGCTGCTGGCACTACATTAGGTATGTGGGATTCTCAGCAAGGTGTACCGGGAAATGGTGACTATCCGCTACATTTAAATACGGCTTACTCAATTGAGCTTAACAATGCGGTGTTTATAAAACAGTGGAATAAAGAAATAAGAATAATGCTAGAGGAAGATACTATTTTTGATAAAAGCGGTGTCTGGTATTTAAATGGCCGACAAACACAGCTATTGCTTGTAAAATAAAGTATAAAAAAATGGCGCTCACTGAGCGCCATTTTTAATTTAATTCGTTGCTATTATTCTGTATCTGGCAGGTTACGGCCATAGAATATTTCTTGCATTTCACGGGTCAGCTTTGAGCGAATTTCGTCTTCTTCGCCCTCTGATAAATCTGCCGTAGAAAGGCCGAACAAATACGTGTTTAGATCGGTTTCTTTTAACATCATTTTGGTATGGAACAGGTTTTCTTGATACACGTTCACGTCCATCATTTGGTACGCTTCTTTTGTATCTTCTGTCATGAAGTTTTGAATCGAGCTAATAGCATGATCAATGTAGTGCTTAACACCGTTTATGTCGCGGGTAAAACCACGAACGCGGTAGTCAATTGTTACTACGTCTGATTCAAGGCTATGAATTAAGAAGTTTAACGCTTTAAGTGGCGAAATAATGCCACAAGTAGACACTTCAATATCAGCACGGAATGTACAAATACCATCATCAGGGTGAGCTTCTGGGTATGTGTGTACACAAATGTGGCTTTTATCTAGGTGCGCAACAACTGAATCAGGTAATGGGCCTGGTGCTTCGTCAGCATCGTAATTTTGCTGCTCTTCTACTGGTTCTTCTGAAACCAAAATAGTTACACTTGCGCCTTGCGGTTCATAATCTTGGCGCGCTACATTTAAAATGTTAGCACCAATAATATCAACAACTTCACCTAAAATGTCGGTTAGTCTATCTGCACTGTACTGCTCATCGATATATTCAATATATTCTTTACGTTGTTGCTCGGTCTTTGCGTAACAAATATCATAAATACTAAAGCTTAAACTTTTGGTTAAATTGTTAAAGCCATGAAGTTTAAGTTTATCGAAGGGTTTGTTCATAATAAACCAACCTATAAATTAGTGGGTTCTGCACCTGCAGAATGAAAAGTTCGCGGATTTTATACGAATTTCCCTCGTGGAAAAAGCGTTATTTTGCTTGATCTTGCACAACTTCGTGGCTATGCGTAATTTCTACTGTTTTATCAAGCATTAATGCAACCGAGCAATACTTTTCAGCAGAGAGTGAAACCGCGCGTGCAAGGTGCTTTTCAGACACATTATTGCCTTTAACAACAAAGTGTAAGTTGATTTTGGTAAACACACGTGGGGCTGTTTCGGCGCGCTCTGCACTTAGTTGTACTTGTACATCTGAAAAATCTTGTTTGGCTTTTTTTAAAATACTAACCACATCAACTGATGAACAACAGCCAACTGACATTAAAACCATTTCCATTGGGCTTGGTGCTGCGCTATCACTGCCGCCATCAAACACAACATTGTGGTTAGAATTAGAACGACCAATAAACGTATCGCCTTCAACCCATTTTACATTTGCTTGCATTTTTATATCTCAAAAAAATATTTTCTTGATTGTAAGCAAGTTAGCCGTAGTTGCAAATGAAAATGCAACGCAGGGCTATAAAATGGCTAAGATTGTTGTGTTAAAGCGCTATCAAAGAGGTTTTTTACTAAACCTGCAAATTCATCTATAAAGGCATGCTGTTCAACCGTGACAGGCTGTGAGGTGATGCTGCTGAGGACTTCTTCTAAATCGTAAACTATGCCATCAACTTCACGTACAATTTGACTACGCTGCTCTGTGTTGAGGTTTGTGTGCTGCTCGCAAATAAGCATCACATTTTGTGCAATAACGTCTTCGATTAATTCCATTACTGTTGGGGCACCTGGTTTTATTTCGCCTGGCTTCTCAAACAATGCTAAATTTTGAGTTAGATACATGATCAAATCATCGTACCCTTGCCTATCTAAAACCATTTTTGTACCACCTTTGTATAATTAATTATTTTTGATTTAAGCAGAAAGCGCTGTTGATTGCTAGCTTTGCGCGTTAGCAATACAAAAAAAGCAGCCGAAGCTGCTTTTATAATAATTAAGTAGTATTACTACTTAATCTATTTTTAAGCCTGGGCTTAGTGTTGCTGGCATAGCTACTTTTTCAAGCTCTACCGAAGCAACTGGGTATGCACAGTAATCGGCTGCGTAATACGCACTTGCTCTGTGGTTGCCCGATGCGCCAATACCACCAAACGGTGCTGCGCTTGATGCGCCAGTAATTGGGCGATTCCAGTTAACAATACCTGCACGAATACGACGTAAGAAATGGTCGTAATCTGCTGCACTGTCACTTAATAAACCAGCCGATAAACCAAAGGTTGTATCGTTTGCTTTATCAATGGCTTGGTCAAAGTCGTCAAAGCGGAATACTTTTAAAAGTGGTCCAAAATGCTCTTCATCTGGGAAGTCACTAATATTTGTACACTCAATAATACCTGGTGTTACAAAACCAGTATTGGCTGTGTGCTCAAGCTCTACTAATACTTGACCGCCAAGCTCAACAAGTTCGTTTTGCGCTTTAACCATGCCTGCAGCTGCAGCTGATGAGATCATAGAGCCCATAAATGGCTGGTCTGCATCATCGTAGTTGCCTACTTTAATCGCTTTAGTTGCAGTGATAAGGCGCTCTAAAATTACATCGCCTTTGCTACCTTTAGGTAAAAACAATTTACGTGCACATGTACAACGCTGGCCGCTTGAGATAAACGCTGATTGAATAATATCGTGAACAACCGCTTTAGTGTCTTCAACGTCAGTAATAATAAGTGGATTATTACCACCCATTTCTAGCGCTAAAATTTTACCCGGTTGACCCGCAAACTGTTCATGTAAAATATGACCAGTACGCGAAGAACCCGTAAAGAACAAGCCATCAATACCTTTGTGAGCAGCAAGGGCTTTACCCGTTTCTACTTCACCTTGTACAAGGTTAATTACACCTGCTGGTAAACCTGCTTTCTCCCACAGTTTAAGCGTAAGCTCAGCTACTTTAGGAGTAAGTTCAGACGGTTTAAACACAACCGTGTTACCTGCTAAAAGCGCTGGCACAATGTGGCCATTAGGTAAGTGACCCGGAAAGTTATACGGACCAAATACGGCTACAACACCATGTGGCTTATGACGAATCATCGCACGGCCAAGTGGCATTGCGTTTTCTACGTCGCCAGTGCGCTCTAAAAATGCTTTTTCAGAAATGGCAATTTTACCAACCATAGCACCCGCTTCTGTGCGAGTTTCCCACAGTGGCTTACCTGTTTCTTGTGCAATAGTAATAGCGAGCTCTTCGCTGTTTTCTTTTAATTGCGCTGCAAATGCTTTAATTATTTCTAAACGCTCAGTAAAACTTTTATCAGCCCATGCATAAAACGCTTCGCGCGCTGCATTTACTGCGATGTCTACTTGCGCCGCAGTTGCCGATGAAGCCTGCCAAATAACGTCGTTATTTGCAGGGTTTACTGAATTAAATTCTGTGCCTTGGCCTTGTGACCATTGACCATTTATAAATTGTGCAGGATGAGTCATATACTTTCTCCTAAATTAAATCGTGGTTGCACTAACAATATCGCCAGTTTGCAAATGCAGTGCATCTGCTATTTCTTGCGATAAAATAAGGCTTTTTGCGCGCTCGTCAAATGTCATTGGTGCAACGGTTGCTCTAAAGTCATTAAGCTTTTCGTTAGCTAGTAACACCATGGTGTCGCCAGTCATTTCGCCAATTTCAACGTTAAAGTTACGTGCATTACGAATAGTCGCAATGTTATCTACTTTTGCTTCAACCGTTGGGCCGCCGTCAAAAATGTCTACGTAGCCATTAAACGTAAAGCCTTCGCTTTTTAATAACTCGATTGCTGGGCGAGTGTTGTCGTGTACTTTACCTATTACGGCTTGCGCATCTTTACTTAGCAAGTTTACGTAAATTGGGTATTTAGGCATTAATTCAGCAATGAAAACCTTTTGGCCAATACCTGTTAGGTAATCGGCTGTTGGAAAATCCATTGAGAAAAAGTGCTCTTCAAGCCACTGCCAAAAAGGGCTACTGCCGTTTTCGTCAGACACACCGCGCATTTCTGCAATCACTGTTTGCGCAAAACGCTCTTGATGCTGTTTTATAAACATAAAGCGAGCTTTTGAAAGTAGCTTACCGTTACAATTTTTACGATAACCATCTTTTAAAAACAATGTGCAAAGCTCTGTAGCACCTGTGTAGTCGTTACATAGCGTTAGAATATCAACCGCTTTGTATACGTCTAATGTGCGCGAAGAGTGAATCACTTTACTTAAGTGATAATGATAAAATGCATCATCAAGCCCTACCGCAGCTTCAATTGCAGATGTTCCTACAACTTCACCGGTTTCGCTATCTTCAAGAACAAACAGGTAGCCTTCGTCACCAGGTTGTGACGTTTGTTTAGCAAAAGAGCTTACTGAATGGTCGATCTTTTTTTGCAATAGTTCTTCGTTTAATGGCAAAGACGTAAAACCATGCCCTGATTCGTGGGCAATTTTCAGTAATGCTGAATAATCATTTTGCTGGATTGGGCGAAGGATCATCATGAGTCCGCTTGCTCCCTTATAAATAACGGTAAATAGGAATTGCAGGGCAAGTAGTGCTTGCCCTTAATTGGTTGGCTTAAGTCGCTTATGCGTTTACTACGCTTGCTACTGCTTTTTCAAAGCGTGCCATACCTTCGCGAATGTCCGCTTCAGGAATTACTAAAGATGGAGTGAAACGTATTACGTCTGCACCAGCAACTAATGACATAAGGCCTTGCTCAGTCCCTGCCACTAAAAACTCTTTTGCACGACCTTTATATTGCTCGCTCACTACTGCACCAATTAATAAACCTTGGCCACGGATTTCGCTAAATACGTTGTATTTTTCGTTAACCGCAGTAAGTAGTTCATTAAATAATGCTGCTTTAGCTTTTACGCCAGCAAGTACTTCTGGCGTATTTACTGTATCAAATGCAGCTTCTGCAACAGCACACGCAAGCGGGTTGCCGCCATAAGTAGAACCATGAGTACCTACTTTAAGGTGCTGTGCAATCTCAGTTGTTGTGATCATAGCGCCAATAGGAAAACCGCCGCCAAGTGCTTTAGCTGAAGTTAAAATATCAGGTACTATGTTTAAGCCTTGGTATGCGTATAAATCGCCAGTACGGCCAACACCTGTTTGAACTTCATCAAAAATAAGCAGTGCGTTATGTTTAGTACATAAATCGCGAACGCCTTGAGCAAACTCGTCAGTGGGTGAAACAATACCGCCTTCACCTTGTAGAGGTTCCATCATTACGGCACATGTTTTGTCGCTGATAAGCGCTTCAAAAGCAGCTAGGTCGTTATAATCACAATGTACAATGTCGCCAGGCTTAGGACCAAAACCATCTGAATATGCAGCTTGGCCACCCACAGTTACGGTAAAGAATGTACGACCGTGGAAACCTTTGTTGAACGCGATGATTTGTGATTTTTCTGCGCCAAACTTATCAAGTGCAAAACGACGCGCTAACTTAAGCGCTGCTTCGTTTGCTTCTGCGCCTGAGTTGGCAAAATAAACTTTTTCAGCAAATGTAGCATCAACCATTTTTTTAGCTAGACGAAGTGCCGGCTCATTGGTCATTACATTTGATAGATGCCAGATTTTTTCGCCTTGCTCTTTTAATGCGCCTACTAATGCAGGGTGGCAATGGCCAAGACAGTTAACTGCAATACCACCAGCAAAGTCGATAAACTCTCGACCTTCTTGATCCCATACGCGAGAACCTTCGCCTCGAACAGGAATTACGCTTGAAGGTGCGTAGTTAGGAACCATTACGTGATCAAATAATTCGCGATTGACTGTCATTTTATTTCCTCTTAATTGTGAGCAACACAAAACATCAAAATAGGTGTTTGGTTAATATTTGTAACCAACTTTATAGGCAAGATCAGTAACCTGATAATTGCGCAAAATTGCTTTGTGGTTCAATTTTCAGACGCACATTATTTCAGAATTACTTATATCTGTCTCGTTAAAAACTTTCATGTATCCCTTGAAAATAAAGGGCTAAAGATATTATTTCATAGATAGTGAATAACTATTTGCATAGCTATTTATGCTTATTTTTAAACAACTAACCGCATGAGCACCAAGGCGCGCATGCTTTAATCGGCAAATATGCAATATAACAATAGAGTGAGAATGAATGGTTAGTCGCAAAAAAATTAACAAAAAATTCAGATTTTTAGTCAATTTGAATAGCTAAATTGGTAAAATTACTCGATTGGAGGGTTTTTAGTTCCGTTTTAGTGAACTTAAAGTACGAAAACCAGCTTAGAGTTTCATCAGGCTCAATAAGTTGATGCTCTTTTAAATTAAGATATTGAGAGTAGCAACGTGCCTTTAGCATTACTTCTGTTAACGGCAGTAATGTATCGCCTTTATCTACCCCATTTACTAGCTGCTGCATGACACCTTTAAACGGTAAATATTTAAAAGCCATTTTGTCTATTACTTTGGCGCTTACTTCTATCGACTTATTGCTAAGTAGAGTGGTTAAAAATAGCGGGTCGGGCTGTAGCTCTAATAATGCGGTGTGTAAATCTTTTTGGTTTTCATTTCGGGCTAACTGCACTTTGCGTTGCCATACTTTCTCAAACGTTTTTAAGTACAAGCGCACTAATGCAATTCGCCCTACATCTAAAAGCATACCAAGGGTAAATGCATGAACGTCATTCACATTATTAATTTGTGCAATTTTTTGCGCTGCAATCGCGTTTGCCATCGCGCTGTCGCGTAGCCGGCGTTTTAATAATGAAAATGGTTCGGTGCTATGTGGCATCCAATGACGCGCTGCAAATGTAGGAATCACTAGCTGTAAGTTATCAAGGCCAATATAACGAAGGGCAAGCGATGGTTTATCTACTTTTACAGACGTGTTTTTACTACGTTGATTACGGTAGTAAGGTAAATTAACAAGCGTTACTAATTCTCTACCCAACCAGCTTATATCATTAACCAGTGGCTCTAAACGCCCTACCGATGCCGACTTTACAGCTAATATATCGAGTATATTGGCAATGCCATCTTCAATACCTATAGTACTGTGAATTACGCCATCTATATCTTCAAGCTGCTTATATATAGCTGTTTCAATTGTTTTGTGCAGTTGCTCACTCGCTTGAGCGCGGTACTTATGATGTGCAGTACTGCTTTGCTGGCGTTTATTCTGTGCGGCCACTTCAACCTGAAGCAAAGTACGTTGCTTCATGGGTTCGCCGTAATCTATATCTAATGTATGAATGAAACCAATTTGCTGATGCGCAAAGCTGTGCCCAAGCAATAAGTCATGAGCCCGTTGGCTTAGTATTTTGGCAGTACGCTGCTGGGCTACAAGTTCAGTCATGACATCCATTAATAAAGTATTAAATGCTCTGTGTATTATAACATTAGAAGCGAGTTAAAAAGTTATCAAGCAGTTCTAAGCCTTGATCAGTTAGAATAGCTTCGGGGTGAAACTGCACACCTTCGATTGCTAGTTCTTTATGAAGTAACCCCATAATTTCGTCAAACTCGCCTTGCTCAGTCTGAGTCCATGCGGTTACTTCAAGTTCTTTAGGTAGAGTTTGTGATTTAACCACTAAAGAATGATAACGACACACTGTTAACGGGTTAGCTAAACCTTTAAACACCCCTTTATTAGTGTGAACTATGGGTGATGTTTTACCGTGCATTACTTTTTTAGCACGAATTACATCTCCCCCTAAAGCTTGTGCGATAGTTTGATGCCCCAAGCAAATTCCTAAAATAGGATATTGCCCTTTTAGTTGCTCAACAACATTTAACGAAATACCCGCTTCGTTAGGGGTGCATGGCCCCGGCGATAAAACGATGTGTTTCGGGTTCAACTGTTTTATTTGTGCAATGCTTAGCTCGTCATTACGTTTTACTAAAACGTCTTGATCTAAACGCTGAAAATATTGCACTAAGTTGTAAGTAAACGAATCGTAGTTATCGATCATTAACAGCATTACACAACAAACCTTATAAATTATTGACCACTTACTTCACACAAGTAGTACTAAGCGCTGCATTCTACCACTATTAATTAACCAACATAAATTAGCAAAAAGCGTTAAAAATTAACTCTTTTAGCTAAAATGCTTAAAAGTCTTTAGCGGGTACTAGTTTACTTAACCTGAACTCTGGTTAATAGATTTATTAACGTATTGAATCATGGTTATATTTAAATTTATTTTCTCTAGCCAGAGATTCCTTGCACCTTGAGCAATAATATCGAACCCTAAGCTTTTCACGAGTAGTTAATACAACTATTTAAACTGTATACCCCAACAATAAATTATTGACTCCTAAAGTACGTGCGTTTATTGATCGCTCTGTTAAATACTTTGGTGAAATGCCTTACTGGGCAAAATAAACAGATTGTTTGCTCTACATCAAATTAGCGGCTCAATGGTTGAATTATATCTATGTAAGCCCCAGTGTATTATATGAAAGGCAGTAATTCACTTATACAACTCACTTACTTGTGAGCTCATTTATATCCTATTAAGGAGCGAATATGTTAGGCGAAGACCACTCATTAACTAATGACTTTCCAGAGTACTTAAAGACCATTGCCGAGTTAAATGACAGCGATACTGAATTTGCAAAAAAAGCAGATAAGTACGACAAGCTAGATAAAGAAATTAGAGTGTTAGAGCTCAAAGATGCCCCCATAAGCGACGAGCAAATGCATCAGCTAAAACACGAACGTACGGAATTAAAAGATTGGCTATACGAGCGCTTGCAGCAAGAGCAGTAATGCAACTAAATAAAAAGAGCTCACTGATAAAGTGAGCTCTTTAGATCAACAATGGCTATTTTCTCTAAACCTTACAAAGCCACCCACAGGTTTCATAAATACAGTGCTTGGGTTAATAACATCTTTGCGTTTCTAGCCAGTGCTATCGGTAGCACCGGTAAGTAAAACTGTTTTATTTATGTTGCTCTCTCCTAACTTTGTTTTCGCTATATTAGCAGCCTCCCTACCGCTGATAATTAGGTCAATAATCGAATCAGTTTATCTAATCAATTGATAAAGCTAAGTCTATGTTAGTTAAAATAAAAACATGCCACTTAAACACAAGCGAGTGTTCAATCTGAATGTTTTTTATGCTTTTATTTGAATTATCCAGTAATCATAACTATTGTTTTTAAACCACCTTAATAGTAGTATTTATCATATAAATACACTTTTCGAGAATAAACATGAAAGTTTTAGTTACTGGCGGCATGGGTTACATAGGTAGTCACACATGTATTGCATTGCATGAAGCAGGTATTACGCCTGTTATTTATGATAACTTGTCTAATGCAAGTGCGCGGGTACTTGACCAACTCGAAAAGATTACAGGTACTCGTTTTGAGTTTATATTGGGTGACATTCAAGACGAGCAACAATTTAAACTCGCCCTAAAACACACTAAAGCCGAAGCTGTTTTTCACTTTGCGGCTTTAAAAGCCGTTGGCGAATCAACTGAGCAACCACTGCGTTATTATCGAAATAATGTGTCGGGCACATTAAGCATGCTACAAAGCATGCAAGATGAAGGCGTTAACCATATTATATTTAGCTCATCGGCTACTGTGTACGGCGAACCAGACTACCTCCCTATTGACGAAAAACACCCTATACGCGCAACTAACCCTTATGGTTGGACTAAAGTTATGGTTGAACAAGCCATGCAAGATGTATGTAATGCCAACAGCAAATTTATGGGCATAGCGCTTCGTTACTTTAACCCAGTAGGTGCACACCCAAGTGGTTTATTAGGTGAAAGCCCTAATGGTATTCCTAATAACTTAATGCCCTTTATTGCTCAAACTGCAGTAGGCAAACGCGACGTGGTTAATATTTTTGGTGACGACTACGACACTGAAGATGGCACAGGCGTGCGCGACTATATTCATGTTTTAGATTTAGCTAAAGGTCATGTTGCGGCATTTATGCAGCATAAAACAGATACCGCCTTTCATGCTTACAACTTAGGCACAGGGCAAGGTTATTCTGTGCTTGATATGATCAACGCATTTAGCGCATCAGCCAATAAAGATATTCCTTATCAAATTGCACCGCGCCGAGCAGGTGATATTGCCTGTAACTACGCCGATGCCACAAAAGCGCAAAACACACTTAACTGGCACGCAGAACTAACACTTAGCGACATGACAAACGACACATGGCGCTGGCAAACTAATTACCCAAGTGGGTTGGAGAGTTAATATGGCTTTATTAGAAAGTACTCACAGACGTAAAAATCCGCTAACGGGTCGTTGGGTATTAGTGTCACCACATCGTAATAACCGCCCATGGTTAGGCGCAACAGAAGCCGTTAATGAAAACGTATTACCAAGACACGATGAAAGCTGCCCACTTTGCCCAAGCAATACCCGTGCAAATTTCGACAGCAATCCAGATTACAAATACACACACGTATTTAGAAATGACTTTGGCGCATTAACACCTAATGCCAGCGAGCAATTACAAAGCTTAGAGTCAGACAGCGATTTATTTATTGCCGACGAAGCCAGTGGCGAATGCCGCGTAATTTGTTTTTCTCCAGAGCATAATAAAACACTACCAGAGCTTAGCCAAAACGCATTGCACGAAGTAGTAAAAACCTGGAAACAAAATTACACAGAGCTTGCACAGCAGTACGAATGCGTACAAGTTTTCGAAAATAAAGGCGAGATCATGGGTTGTTCGCAACCTCATCCTCACGGCCAAGTATGGGCTCACTCGCATTTATCAACCGAAATAGAAGCCGAAGATAACCAGCAGCTTGCCTATTATAAAAAGCATGGCACAGCCATGCTTGACGATTACGCGCAAAAAGAGCAAGCAGATAAAACTCGTGTTGTATTTGAAAACGAACATTGGCTTGTTGTTGTGCCATTTTGGGCTGCATGGCCGTTTGAAACAATGCTAGTAACTAAAGATAATATTCAAAACTTTAGCCAGCTAAACGATGCGCAAACCAACTCTTTGGCTCAGGCACTTAAAGTATTAACCACTAAGTACGACAACGTATTTAATTGCAGCTTCCCATACTCAATGGGATGGCACAATGCACCCGCTAATAGAGGCTCTGATGAGCAACATTGGCGTTTGCATGCACACTTTTATCCGCCGCTACTTCGCTCTGCTACTGTTAAAAAACACATGGTAGGCTACGAAATGCTAGGCGAAAGCCAACGCGATTTAAGCGCAGAAACCGCTGCTTCTATTTTAAAAGCAGCCAGTACAACACACTATAAAGATACAGCAGGACACACAGATGAAGCTTAACGAATTCCAACAACAATTTTTGTCACTGTATGGCGCGCCTGCTCAAGGTATTGCAGCAGCACCGGGGCGTGTAAACCTCATTGGCGAATTTACCGACTACAACGACGGTTTTGTTTTACCGTGTTCGTTAGAGTTTCGTACCCAAGTAATGTTTAAAGAGCGCGACGACAATATTATTACTGTGCATTCTTTAAATTACCCAGGCGAAAAAGACAGCTTTAGTGTTGATGAAGAAATCACTGAAGGCCAGTCGCAATGGGGTAACTACATTCGTGCTGTGACTTATGTTCTTAAAAGAGCGGGCTACACACTGCGTGGCGCCGATCTACTTATTGACAGTAACTTACCGCAAGGTAGTGGCTTGTCATCATCGGCAGCACTAGAAGTTGCAGTTGGCGGTATGTTTAACCATGTTGCACAGCTTGGTTTACCGCCAGAGCAAATTGCGCTATTTGGCCAAGAAGCCGAAAATGACTTTATGCATTGCCAATGCGGCATTATGGATCAGCTTATTTCAGCTAAAGGCGAAAATGGGCATGCACTATTAATCGACTGTGAAAACCTAGCAACCAAATCAGTTAAAGTTCCTGATGATTTAAATATTGTTATTGTTAACTCTAACTACCCGCGCAAGTTGGTTGATAGCGAATACAACCAGCGCCGTATTGACTGCGAACAAGCTGCTGTAAAAATGGGTGTAGAAACACTTCGCCAAGCAACCATGACTGGCTTGCAAGCAGTAAAAGCGACATTAAGCGAAAACGAATATAAACGTGCACACCACGTAATTAGCGAAAACGACCGTGTAATTGCAGCAACTACTGCACTACAAAATAACGATATGGATGCGCTTCGCGAATTAATGGCTGCATCGCATCAATCTCTCAAACACGACTTTGAAGTAACCGTACCAGCAACCGATGGCCTAGTAGAAATTTGTAAAGAAGCGATGGGCGATCGCGGCGCAGTACGTATGACAGGGGGTGGTTTTGGTGGCGCAATTGTATGTTTGTGTCGCGATGCTGAAGTACCTCTTATTAAAGCTGCGGTAGAAAAGCATTACTTTGAGCGCTTTAGCTTAAATGCTGATATTTACGTATGTTCAGCGGGTTCAGGATTACAAATTACGTCTTTTTAAATAAACCTAAGGAATAAGCATGGCAAAGGTTAATTGGGGAATTATTGGGTGTGGCAATATAGCTCACACCTTTGCTAAAAGCATTGCGCATTGCAGTGATGCACAGCTTATTGGCGCTGCATCAACGAATATGCAGCGCGCTAAAGAATTTGCCACATCGTACAATATTCAAGGCTATGAGAGCTATCAAGCACTTATTCAATGCCCAAACATTGACGCTATTTATATTGCCAATACGCACGATCAACACTTTAAAACGATAGCCGAATGCTTAACACACAATAAGCACGTGCTAAGCGAAAAACCAATTACCGTTAATGCTGAGCAGTTACAAAGCCTCACTAAGCTTGCCAAGCAACAAAACTGCTTTTTAATGGAAGGTGTTTGGATGCGGTTTTTACCAGCTATAGTAAAATTACAACAGCTCCTAAGTGAAGGTGTTATTGGTAATGTGCACAGTGTTAATGCCAACTTTAGTTTACCTGGCAGCTTTGCCAACACTCACCGATTAATGAACCCTGTAACAGCGGGTGGCGCCCTGCTCGATTTAGGTATTTATCCTATTTCGATTGCTGATGTGGTATTTAATAAAACCCCTGAACACATCAAATCCTTTGTACATAAAAGTACAACCGGCATTGATGAGCGAAGCACTGCTATAGTTGATTACGGTAACGGGCAATTTGCATCTCTTGCCAGCGCACTGCAGCAAAATGGCCCAACAGAAGCATGTATTAATGGTGAGCTTGGCTATATTCGAATACCTCAGTTTGTAGGTGCAAAAACGCTAGAACTACACATAAACGACCAAGACCCGCAATACTTTGAATACGACTTTAGCGACGATGAAAATTTTAAGTTTGAAATTGCACATGTCACGCAGTGTATATTACAAAAACAAACCCAAAGCAGCGTATTACCACTGGGTACTAGCTTACGAGTTATGAACATAATGGATACCTTACGAGCACAATGGCAGTTGCAATATAGCAATGCCGTCGAGTCGGCTGAACTGACTAATTAAAAAATAAAAATACACAACAAGGACACACAATGACACACACACTCAAGGCGCTTTCAAAAGCTATATTACTTGCTACGTGCAGTTTATCTGCCAGTGTAGCTGTTGCTGAATCTAATAAACCAGAGCAGCTATACCCGCCAATCACTAGCGAAGTACTGCCAGAACTTGCAGCTAAAGGTAGCTACAATGTAGGTGTGCAAACACTTGATTTAGTTAACCCTGCGCAATTTGACCCCGCTACACAAGGTCAAAAAGATCGTCCTTTAAAAGTAGAAGTGTGGTATCCGGCTGCAAAGACAGCAAAAGCACCACTTACCAGCTACACCGATGAAACTCGTTCAGGTAAAGAATTTACTCTGCAAGCCGATGCAATGCGTGATGTCGCCATTAATAATAAAGAGCACTACCCTGTGATAGTGCTTTCGCACGGTTATACCGGTTACCGTACGATTATGTACTACCTTGGCGAGCACTTAGCGTCGCACGGTTACATTGTGGTAGCGATTGATCATACTGACTCGACCAATGCCGATGTTGATTTTAATAATGCGCCGTTCTCTGGCTTTTTTAGCACGCTTATAAATCGCTCACGCGATCAGCAGTTTGTTATTAATTACTTTAATGAGCAAAACAACTTTGCAAGCAAGCAAGTAGACAACAAAAGTGCAGGCGTAATTGGTTACTCAATGGGTGGTTATGGCGCGGTAAATACGATAGGTGGTTGTTACGCTTTTAATGAGCAAACTACAGCTATGTTTACGGGTATGAAAGACCCAGCTCAAATTAAACAAGTACAGCAATTATTAAACAGCTGCGCTGGTGGGCAATACCAAAATCCAAAAGTAGACCCACGTATAAAAGCGATGGTGGCCTTTGCACCATGGGGCGGACAGCACGCTATATTTGATGCCAAAGCAATGGAAAATATTAAAGTACCTTCGCTTTATATAGCCGGTAACTTAGATGACATTTCAGGCTATGAAGGCATTAAAAGTCTTTATGAACAAACAGGCAGCAAAGATAAGTACATGCTTACTTACAAAAATGCACGCCACAATATTGCACCACACCCAGCCCCTGCTATTGCACAAAGCAGCAGTGAGCTAGATATAGGCCATTACTACGAGCCTTCGTGGTCTATGCGTACACTAAACGAAATCAACAAACACTTTGTACTTGCCATGATGGATTGCCACGTAAAAGGCATAGCCAGCGAGTGTAAATACTTAGATTTACCACAAAACGGCGACCAAGCTGTTGTTGATGGTAAACCGCTGCCACAGTGGCGCGGGTTTGATAATCGCTTTTCTACCGGTATGGATTGGCAACAAGCTAAACCTCACACCAAGTAATAATAAACTTTAAGCGGCTGTTTTAATCAATAGCCGCGTACGCCCTTAAAATAATGCAAAAATAAAACGCCTTTTATATAAAAGAGTTACCAGAAAATATTAGCGTGTTTATTTTTTAATCTGCTATTTTAAGAAAAAACCATTGCCATTAACTTCGGTTAAAGGCAATCTAGTCATATATAAGATAAGATAAATAACACAAATATCATGTCCAAATACATACTCTCAATTGATCAAGGAACCACAAGCTCTCGGGCCATCTTGTTTACAAAAGATGCAGACGTTTTTGGTACAGCACAACAAGAATTTTCGCAACATTTTCCACAAAATGGTTGGGTAGAACACGACCCTAACGATATTTGGCAAACAGTGCTTAGCACTAGTCGCGAAGTGTTAACTAAAAACGATGTAAAGCCTGAAGAAATTATTGCCATTGGTATCACCAACCAGCGCGAAACCACTTTAGTGTGGAACAAAAAAACAGGCAAAACAATTTATAACGCTATTGTATGGCAAGACCGTCGCACAAGTGACTATTGCGAAAGCCTAACAACTGATGAGCTTTGCCAAACAATAAGCGATAAAACAGGCTTATTGCTCGACCCTTATTTTTCGGCCACTAAAATTCGTTGGATTTTAGATAACGTTGAAGGCGCACGCGAACAAGCCCTTGCAGGTGAGCTCGCCTTCGGTACGGTTGACACTTACCTACTTTGGCAGCTAACAGGCGGCAAAGAGCACCGCACCGATGCAACCAATGCATCGCGCACCATGTTATTTAATATTCACACCCAGCAGTGGGATCAAGAGCTTTTAGAGTTATTCGATATTCCAGAATCTATGCTGCCAGAAGTAATGGATTCAGCTGACGAGTTTGGTTCAACCAGTGCTGACATTTTTGGCGCGCCAATTCGTGTTTGTGGTATTGCAGGCGATCAGCAAGCTGCGCTTGTTGGCCACGCATGTTTTGAACAAGGCATGGCAAAAAGTACTTACGGTACTGGCTGTTTTTTAATGCTTAACACTGGCGAAAAAGCACTGACCTCAGAAAACCGCTTATTGACCACTGTTGCTTATAGATTAAACGGCAAGCCAACTTACGCCATTGAAGGCAGTATATTTATGGCTGGCGCAACTATGCAGTGGATTGTTGAAGGCTTAAAACTACTTAGCCATGCTGGCGAAAGTGAATCGATGGTTAAAGATGTACCGCTCGATCATGGTGTATTTTTAGTGCCTTCGTTTACGGGTTTAGGTGCTCCTTATTGGGACCCTAATGCACGTGGCGCTATTTTAGGGCTAACACGCGATTCGGGTATTAGCACCATAGTTGCCGCAGCGCTGCAATCAGTTGGTTACCAGACCAAAGATTTACAAAAAGCGATGGAGCGTGATGGTCTTCGCCCAAGTGTGCTTCGTGTAGATGGCGGTATGGTAAAAAATAATTGGGTTATGACCTTTTTATCAAACATTTTAGGCGCAACAGTTGAGCGCCCAACTGTGACCGAAACCACTTCTTTAGGCGTAGCATATTTAGCTGGCTTACAAACAGGTGTGTACGAGTCGACTGAGCAGTTATCTAAAATGTGGACATGCGACCGTCGTTTTGAGCCAACCATGAGTGCCGACGAGCGTAACGATCTATACGCAAAATGGCAGCACTGCGTAGCTCAAGTATGCTTAACGAATAAAAACTGCCCATAGTAAATACTAAGTGGTTAAGGTCAATACTTTAACCACTTTGCTTTTTTAACTTAGCTAAATGCTAGATTTAAAAGGCATGCTTTACTGCTTTAAATTGAAAATGGATTGGCGTCAAAATTAACGAATAAAAAACTGGGTTTTCTATTGTCAAATGAAAACAGCAGCTTTATGATGTTTATGTCTTATTTATATTACAAATAAAAAGGTTAGCTCGGTGGAATTAGCAGATAACGAATATGACTTACTAGTCATCGGTGGCGGTGTAAACGGCACTGGAATAGCAGCTGATGCAGCAGGCAGAGGATTAAAAGTACTCTTGTGCGAACAATCAGACCTTGCCTGTGCAACATCTTCAAATAGTTCTAAGCTGATCCACGGTGGTCTACGCTACCTTGAGCATTACGAATTTAGATTAGTAAAAGAAGCCCTAGCAGAGCGAGAAGTGCTACTTAAGAACGCACCCCATATTATGTGGCCACTTACTTTTAGATTGCCGCATCAAAAGCATTTACGCCCTGCATGGATGATTCGCATTGGTTTGTTTATGTATGACAACCTAGCGAAACGCGAAACACTAGCGGGTTCTCGAAGCATTAAATTTGGCGAAAATAGCGTTTTAGAACCCTCTATTACCAAAGGGTTTGAATACTCTGATGGCTGGGTTGATGATTCTCGCTTAGTCGTTTTAAACGCCCTTGCAGCGCAGCAAAAAGGCGCCGTTATTACCACACAAACTAAGTGTGTAAATGCTAAACGTGAGCACGGTAAATGGCAGGTAACGCTTGAACAACAAAAGAGTAAAGCTAAATACAGCATTTCAGCCAAAGGTATCGTTAATGCTGCAGGCCCGTGGGTTGCTAAGTTATTTGATGAAGCCCTAACAGAAAAATCGCCACAAAATATTCGCCTTGTAAAAGGTAGCCACATTGTAGTGCCTCGCATTCACGATGAGAAACAAGCTTATATTTTACAAAATAAAGATCAGCGTATTGTGTTTGTTATTCCGTTTGAAGATGACTTCTCACTTATTGGCACAACCGATGTAGAACACAAAGGTGAAGCACAAGACGTTAAAATTAGTGATGAAGAAATTGATTACTTAATTGATATTACTAATACCTACTTTAAACAACCGATTAAACGCGAAGACATAGTACATACCTTTTCAGGTGTACGCCCATTACTTGATGACGAATCAGTTAATGCGCAAGCCGTTACACGCGATTATAAATTAGAGCTTTCGAGTGATGCTAAACAAACACCTCTACTGAGTGTGTTTGGTGGAAAAATTACAACTTATCGCAAACTTGCCGAAGCTGCGGTTAATAAGCTTGAAGACTTTTACCCACAAATGAGCAAAGCGTGGACCAAGCATAGCTCGCTCCCTGGTGGTGATTTTAGCTCTGTAGAAGCACTTAAATCAGAGCTAAAAGAAAAATATGAATGGTTACCTGAAATAACACTTAAACGCTTTGTACGCACTTATGGTACTCGCGCTAAAAATATATTAGCTAATGCAACTGGGTTGAGTGATTTAGGCCAAGATTTTGGCCATGGTTTATTTGCAGCAGAAGTAGAATACTTGCTAAATGAAGAGTGGGCAGAAAACGCATACAATATTTTATGGCGCCGCAGCAAATTAGGACTACGTTTTAATGAGGCACAAGTTGCTGCGCTCAATGATTACATTGAGCATAACCAAGCAGCTAAAAGCGCTTAACTATTAAGTTATAATAGCTTCCTGTTAACCCCTTTATAATTTAATTTTTATAGAGGGGTTTATTTTTTTGACTCTAAATTAAACAAATAATTAAAACCGCTAAGCGTCGCTGTTTTAATATCAAACTCAACACACTTCACACCTATTTGGTTAAGCGCCGTAGTAAAACACTTATTCAGCTGCTTTGTGCCAATCACTACAACTTGTGTATCACTCAATAATTGCCACTCGCTTGCATGCCGAGCTGCTCGTACATCGCTGCCAATTAATACACCCGACAAATAAGCTTTGGCTTGTACTGGCGTTAACTCTTTTGAAAGCTGGCGTGTACGCACACTAAAAATACCATGAGCCAAGTTACCGCTATCACTACCTAAAGTTAGCTCACAGCCTTGCTCAAATGCTTTAAAATCAAACTCACCTTCTGCGCAGTCATTAGGAATTAAAACACTTTGATGACATAACAAATCGTATAACTCGCCGGTCATGGCTGTTTTAAAGCAAATGATTTCGCCGTTATTTATAAGCACCCATTTGGTATGTGTGCCAGGCAAACATAATAATATTTTACCTTGTTGATATTCTGGATTTTGCTTTAAAAACCCTAAAATTTGCAGCTCTTCGCCGCGCATTACATCAAACAAGCCGTTTTGCAGCGTACACTTTGTGCCAGGTAACGCTTTAATTATATGCCCATCGCAATCAAAGCTAACCGCAGCATTAAGTAGCCCTTCGGGATTAATTGGGCATTCTAAATATGGCGTTTCGTGCCAGCCGATGCTTGAGGTAATTTGCCCTGCAATATATATAGGTAAACTGCCATATTCTTGCTTCCACACCGAAATCGTGTCGATTAGGGTTTGCTCAAAATTTTGATTCGCCTTAACAACGCCAGGGCCATCACGTTGTGCTAATAATTTAAGTGTTGATTGCGCTTGTACTTCGCACAAATAAGCACGTAAATGGCTCGTGCCCCAGTCAACAGCAATAAAAAGAGATGAATTAGCCAAGCTTTAAAGCCTCCCACCGTCAATTTTAATACTTTGCCCGGTGATCATACTGCTTTCATCGGCGGCTAAAAAGAGTGCCAAATTAGCAACATCTTCAGGAGTTACTAATTTTTTAAGTGCCATGGCTTCCATCCACTTAACTTGCTCTTCTTCGGTAAACCAGCTTGCTAGTTGACGGTCGGTAGCCACCCACCCTGGCAAAATAGCGTTAACGCGAATACCAAACTCGCCGTAATCGCGAGCCAATGCCTTAGTCATACCAATTAGCCCTGCTTTTGCGGTTACATAGCCTGCCATTTGTGGCTGGCCCATAATCGCGTTAATAGAGCTAAAATTAATGATACTGCCGGCTCCATCGCCTTTCATAAAAGACATAGCAACTTGAGAGGCAAAAAATGCAGGGTTTAAGTTTATTTGTAAGCACTGATCCCAGTCTTGCACTGTAACGTCTTCGCTCGCTTGGCGGCGGTCGTTCGCTACATTATTGACTAGTACATTAATGGCACCAAAAGCGGCGCATGCATCCACAAGTGATTGCTGAAGTGCATGAGAGTCAGTTACATCAACTTGCCTATACCATAGTTTTGCATTGGGTAAATCACGAATAAGCGATTGCGCTGCCTTATCATCAATATCTATAAATGCTACTTTTGCATTTTGGTTTACAAAGGACTTAACCATTGCTCTGCCAATGCCTGATGCACCACCAGTAATAAAAATAACTTTACCAGAAAGACTATGATATTGAGCTAGGGTGTTCAAATTCAACTCTCCATACAGCGCATTTTCAATTTTATTTAAACTCTTTATAAACTTACATTTACAGTATAAAGAGCCAAACTAAGTTGTTATTGCTGTGCTAAAATATTTAACTAATTAAAAGTTTATATCATATCCTTGAGTACATTAATATGATATATGATATATAATAAAGCAATATATCAACTCGGAATCCTGCGCAATGAAAAGCCAACCCCGTCAAAATTTAACACAACAATTAACCCACGATTTGGGTTTTGCTATTGTGCGTGGTGTTTACCCTGTAAGCGAAGGCCTCCCTTCTGAAGCCGATTTATGTATAAAGTATGATGTAAGTCGCAGCGCTACCCGCGAAGCGGTAAAAATGCTCTCTGCTAAAGGATTAATTTCTTCTCGTCCTAAGCAAGGTATTCGTGTATTACCTGAAAGCAGCTGGAACATGTTTGACACCGACGTACTACGTTGGATTTTAAGCAGCAAGCCATCACTTTCATTATTAAAAGAATTTACTCAAGTACGCGTTGCCCTTGAACCACAAGCAGCCGCTCTTGCTGCACTAAATGCAACTGCTGAACAACTCGCTGAAATTGATAACGCCTTAGCCCGTATGGCTGAAGCAGACGAAGGCTTGGACGACCCACTCGAAGCTGATATTGCTTTTCATACCAGCATATTAGTTGCCAGTAACAATCGCTTTTTTGTGCAGTTAACTGAGTTTATTAGTACTGCCCTTAGAGTAAGTATTCGTTATACAAACCACATTAAAGGTGTACCGGGCGCAGACGTTGCTAAGCACGCTGATATTTTAGAAACCATAAAGTCACGCGATCCTGAACGCGCTAAAAAAGCAGTAGAAACAATTTTAGAAGAAGCACTACAGTTAATTGAATCTAAATTAGTTTAATGTTAGTTCA
Organism: Pseudoalteromonas sp. GutCa3; assembly: GCF_002836155.1. Lineage (NCBI taxonomy): Bacteria > Pseudomonadati > Pseudomonadota > Gammaproteobacteria > Alteromonadales > Pseudoalteromonadaceae > Pseudoalteromonas > Pseudoalteromonas sp. GutCa3. The sequence continues at coordinate 56,390 of NZ_PJBK01000047.1, forward strand.
ACATATTGTATAAATATTGAGTCCATCGAATTTACTCTTTGCAGTATATTTTATGGACTTTTTTATTGCCTATAAGGCTTTATACCAATCCGCAATAATACTTGATCATTTAATTAAACGAATTGGTATAAATTACAGACATTAAAAAATCCGATATCAGTCTCCTGATATCGGATTTTTAATTATTTAAATCAGATTAATAACTCTGGTTATTAACTGAGATAAAACGCCTTTTACAGGCTAGAATTACAATCCTAATTTCTTCTCAAGGTAGTGGATGTTAGTACCACCATTTTGGAAGTTTTCATCTGCAAGAATTCTCTTATGCAAAGGAGTATTAGTTTTAATTCCGTCAATTACTAGCTCGTTAAGTGCATTGCGTGCGCGAGCAATAGCTACATCACGGTTTTCACCGTAAGTAATTAACTTACCAATCATTGAATCGTAATGTGGTGGAACCGTGTAGTCAGCGTAAATATGGCTGTCCCAACGAATACCTAAACCACCTGCTGGATGGAAACGTGTAATTTTACCCGGTGACGGGATAAACGTTTCAGGATCTTCAGCATTAATACGACACTCAATAGCATGACCACGAATAACAACGTCGTCTTGAGTGAATGATAACGGTTGACCCGCTGCAATTTTTAACTGCTCTTTCACTAAATCGATACCAGTAACCATTTCAGTTACAGGGTGTTCAACCTGAATACGTGTATTCATTTCGATGAAGTAAAACTCGCCGTTTTCGTATAAAAACTCAAACGTACCTGCACCGCGGTACCCAATTTCGATACATGCACGTGTACAGCGCTCGCCAATGAATTTACGCGTTTCAGCAGTAATTCCTGGTGCTGGAGCTTCTTCAACTACTTTTTGGTGACGACGTTGCATAGAACAATCACGTTCACCTAAATGTACTGCATTACCTTGGCCGTCTGCTAATACTTGAACTTCGATGTGGCGTGGGTTTTCAAGGAATTTTTCCATGTAAACCATGCTATTACCAAAGAATTGCTTAGCTTCTTGCTGTGTTAATGCAATTGAATCAATAAGTTCAGATTCGCTGCGAACAACACGCATACCACGACCACCACCGCCACCAGCAGCTTTGATGATTACCGGGTAACCGATACGCTTAGCGATTTGCATGTTGCGTTCTTTATCATCTGATACTGGACCGTCAGAGCCAGGAACACATGGAACGCCGGCTTTACGCATTGCTGCGATAGCAGACACTTTATCACCCATAAGGCGAATAGTGTCGCCACGAGGACCGATAAATACAAAACCACTTTGCTCAACTTGGTCGGCAAAATCAGCATTTTCTGCAAGGAAACCGTAACCAGGATGAATCGCTACAGCGTCAGTTATTTCAGCCGCAGCAATAATGCGCGGAATATCTAAATAACTTTCAGTTGCTGATGGTCTACCAATACAGATGGTTTCATCTGCAAGCAATACATGCTTAAGATCGCGATCTGCCGTTGAATGCACAGCAACCGTTTTGATCCCAAGCTCTTTGCAGGCGCGCAATATACGAAGTGCAATTTCACCTCGGTTTGCAATGACTACTTTATCTAACATTAGAGTTGGCCTTTTAGGTTACGCTATTATTCAATGATGAATAGAGGTTGATCAAATTCTATTGGCTCGCCATTTTCAGCTAAGATAGCTCTTACTGTACCGGCTTTATCTGATTCAATTTGGTTCATCATTTTCATAGCTTCGATAATACAAAGTGTATCGCCAACTTTAACTTGCTGACCAACTTCTACATATGCTGGAGCTTCAGGAGACGCAGCAGAGTAAAAAGAACCAACCATTGGTGATTTAACTTGATGACCCGTAGGCTCAGCTGGTGCTGCTTCAACAGCTACAGGAGCCGCTGCAACTGGTGCTGCTGGCGCTGGTGCATATTGCTGTGGAGCAAATTGCGGGTAACCTGGGCCTGCACTCATGTTGTTACGGTTAATACGTACTGATTCTTCACCTTCAGTGATTTCTAGCTCAGCAATACCTGATTCTTCTACTAATTCGATAAGCTTCTTTATCTTGCGAATATCCATTACACGACCCGCCTGTTAGTTTGTGTGTTAATTTAAATTAAATTGCGCTTTGCAACCGGCTCACAGCGGCATTCAATGCTGCGTGATAACCCATTGCGCCTAATCCACATATCACGCCTTGTGCCACATCAGAAAAATACGAATGATGACGAAAGGCTTCACGTGCGTGCACATTACTTAAGTGCACCTCAAAAAACGGAATATCAACACTCAACAGTGCATCACGTAATGCGACGCTAGTATGCGTAAATGCAGCTGGGTTGATAATTATGTAATCAACCGCTTGCCAAGCATCGTGAATTCGTTCGATGAGTGCTTGCTCACTATTACTTTGAAAATGCGTTAACTCAACATCTAGACTATTAGCAGCACTGGTTAGCTCCTCCATAATCTCACTCAGCGTCTGAAAACCGTATTTATCCGGTTCACGTTTGCCAAGCATGTTCAAATTTGGACCATTTATAACTAAAAGGTTAAATTTTGCAGCCATAATACGCGATATATCCTATAAGTAATGAGTTAAGCGGTTACTAACTAGTTTTTCACTTTTAAGTAAGCAGAAAAAGCAATGTAGCAACAATTTCTCACGTTAACCAACTATTATAGTGATTTCGACGTAAATAGCAGCAAAATACTGGTCTTATCAGTGTCGTGGGTACAAATATAAGAAGAATTAAGAAGGTGCCACTTAGTCAATTCAAGTGGCACTATTGCACTATTATTGTGCGCTGGCGCGCACAACTGCTAGGTGTTTAGCAAAGTCCTCAGCATTTAAAAAGCCCGTTACGCGCTGCGTACTAAGCTCTTGTCCTTGAGTATTAAAAAACAAAATACTAGGTAAACCAAACACCGTGTACTCTTCCATTAGCTCAATTGTTTTATTATCACTCTCAGTTAAATCAATTTGAATAAGCTGATAGTGGCTAAACTCACTTTGCACTTTGGCATCAGGAAAGGTGTAATGTTCAAACTCTTTACACGCCACACACCAGTCGGCATATAAATCGACCATAACCATTCGACCTTCGTCGTTTGCTTGTGCAACTGCTTCTTTTAATTCTGCTAAATCAGCAACCTGTTTAAACTCATTATTTTGTGAGCTTACCTGTACTGTTTGTACTTGAACTGGCCAAAAGTAGTTTTTAGTTAACGTAAAGCCTGTAATAACTAATAGAGTTGCAGCAAACCATAATGCAGTTTTTAACTTGCTTTGTGTTTGGCTACTTTGCCAATGATGTAAGTACAGTGCTGTTGCTAATGCAAGCACACCTGCCATTAATAATATAATGTCGGCGCTTACTAGTCGCTCAAGTAATATAAGCGGCACAACGAGCATCACAAAACCAAACAAGGTTTTAACTTGCTCCATCCAACCACCGGCTTTAGGCAGTAATTTACCACCAGATGTACCAAGTAATAAAAGTGGTAACCCCATACCTAAACTAAGCACGTATAGCGTTAAACCACCTACTAAGTAATCACCACTTTGTGCTACAAATAAGAGCGCTGCCGACAGTGGCGCAGTAGTACACGGTGATGCAATTAACCCCGACAGTACGCCCATTAAAAATACGCCAACGTAGTTGCCGCCTTTTTGGTTGTTACTTACTTGGGTTAGCTTGCTCATCATACTGCTTGGCAGTTTAATTTCGTACCAACCAAACATCGACATAGCCAATAATACAAACAATAAACTAAAGCTGATTAACACAAATGGATGCTGTAAATACCCCTGCACTTGCCCACCAAGCGCAGCAACAACTAAGCCAAGCGCTGCATAGGTAACTGCCATGCCTTGTATATATACAAACGACAACGCAAACGCTTTTTTAGTTGAAAGGTTTTGCTGACCCGCAATTAAGCTCGACAAAATAGGAAACATAGGAAATACGCACGGCGTAAAAGCAAGGCCTACACCAACAGCAAAAAATATGAGTAAATTAGTTATTAAGCCCTGACTGGCTAATTGCTCAGTAAAAGTCAGTTCTTTTTCGGTATCATCCGAATTTGTTGTAGGTTCAGTCGTTGGCTCGTTGAGTGCTGCAAATGTACTTTGCGCTGTTGCCGCTTCATCTGTAGCGCTATTTTGATCTACATTTTTAATCTGTCCGCCACTAATTACACTAAGTGGAATGCTAATCACTTCTGGTGGATAACAAAGCCCTGCTTTTGCACAGCCCTGATAGCGAACTTTAACAACCGCTCCCTCAGTAATATTACTTAACTTACTAACAACGCTCGCGGTATTAAAAAAGACTTCTGTTTTACCAAAAAATTCATCTTCAATAATTTCGCCACTACCAGAATCACCTACTTGGATGTTTGCGCCCTTGACAATGATTTCTATTTTCTTTTTATATAAATAATAGTCTGGCGCTATATCCCAACCTACAAACAAGGTGCTGCCTTGCTGGTCAAAGTCAAATACAAACGCTTGGTCTACAGGTAAAAAAGTGTGTTGAGGAGGCCCAAGTAGATCACCAAGCACATTATTAGTCGCAGCCTTTACAGGTACGGTTAATAATGTAACCAACAATAAAAAGAAAAAACGCATTAATTCAGTACCTCGTCCATCCAATTAAAATACGCCAAATTTCCCGTAGAAACTTCTAAAACCTGAATCTCTGGCACTTCGTAGCTATGTAACTCTTTTATTGTTAGAAACACATCGTTCATTTTATCTGATTTCGTTTTTATAAGTAGCTTAGCTTCAGTTGCTTCTGCAACTTCGCCTTCCCACATATAAATAGAGCCCATGTTAGGTAAAATATTTACACAAGCAGCTAGTTTTTTTTCTACCAACGCCCTTGCAAGTGTGCGTGCTTCTGCTTCGTCTTTGCAGGTCGTAAAAATCATTTTAAAATGCGTAGTCATTATGAACCTATACTTATTGGACAGTGTCTATCATCATAGTATCTGATAGCCGATACAATGTGTAGACGCTAAAATATCAGTAAAATGACGATACCTATGCCCTAACCTTGAAAAGAGACCTCGTCACCCTCATTTATATTTCATCAACTCTTTTGAGTGTCATTATTTAGAGAGCGCTATGTTTAGATTTTTATTTGTGTTGTTTATTATCATCCCTATTATCGAAATCGCTTTGCTGATTCAAGTAAGCGACGTGATTGGCGGATTTGCAACAATTGCACTTGTTGTTATTACGGCGATTTTAGGTGCCAAAATGGTTAAAACACAAGGTATGGGGGCGCTGCAAAACGTACAAGCGCAAATGGCGCAAGGGCAAATGCCAGCCAAAGAATTATTTACCGGAATATGCGTTGTAATTGCAGGTGTATTACTCCTTACTCCTGGCATTATGACTGACGTATTTGGGCTACTATTATTAACCCCTGCAATTCGTAACAAATTGGCTGCAGGCCTTGCTAGCCAAGCAACTGTTAGAATGAGCGCAGGCATGCAACAAGGGCCATCGCCGTTTGCTGGGCAGCAACATGCTGAACGAGAGCAAGGGCAAATGGAACGACCAACTACTATTGATGGTGAATATGAGAGAAAAGATTAAAAATTTATCGTTTTTTCTCTTGGAATTTTTCACTCTACCCCCATTAATGAATGCAAATTAGAAAAGCTTTTTTCTGTACTGTTCAGAAACTGTTAGGAGAACTAAAAAACATGAACATTCGTCCTTTACAAGATCGCGTAATCGTTAAACGTCTAGAAGAAGAAACAAAATCTGCTGGCGGTATTGTATTAACTGGCTCTGCAGCTGAAAAATCAACTCGCGGAGAAGTTGTAGCCGTAGGTAATGGTCGCGTTTTAGAAAACGGTGACGTGAGAGCGTTAGAAGTTAAAGCCGGTGACACTGTGTTATTTGGCTCATATGTTGAAAAAGTTGAAAAGATCGAAGGTCAAGAGTACCTGATCATGCGTGAAGATAATATTTTAGGCATTGTAGGCTAAACCTACTTTTCGTTTATAAACATTTAAGAATTTAGAGGAATTTAAAACATGGCAGCAAAAGAAGTACTTTTTGCAGGTGACGCACGCGCTAAAATGCTAACTGGCGTAAACATCCTGGCAAACGCAGTAAAAGTTACATTAGGTCCTAAAGGCCGTAACGTTGTACTAGATAAATCATTTGGCTCACCAGTTATCACTAAAGATGGTGTATCTGTAGCAAAAGAAATCGAACTTGAAGACAAGTTTGAGAACATGGGCGCACAAATGGTTAAAGAAGTTGCATCTAAAGCAAATGATGCAGCCGGCGATGGTACAACTACCGCTACAGTACTTGCACAGTCTATTGTTAATGAAGGCCTTAAAGCTGTTGCAGCAGGCATGAACCCAATGGATCTTAAGCGCGGCATCGACAAAGCAGTTATTGCTGCTGTTGCAGAGCTTAAAGCGTTATCTGTTCCTTGTTCTGATACTAAAGCAATTGCACAAGTAGGTACTATTTCAGCTAACTCTGATAAAGAGATTGGCGATATCATTGCACAAGCAATGGAAAAAGTAGGCCGTAACAGTGGTGTTATTACTGTAGAAGAAGGTCAATCACTTGAAAACGAACTAGATGTTGTTGAAGGCATGCAGTTTGACCGTGGTTACTTATCTCCTTACTTTATCAACAGCCCAGAAAAAGGCACAGTTGAGCTAGATAACCCATTTATTCTACTTGTAGATAAAAAAATATCTAACATCCGTGAATTATTACCAACATTAGAAGCGGTTGCTAAAGCAAGTAAACCACTACTAATCATCGCAGAAGACCTTGAAGGCGAAGCACTAGCTACATTAGTAGTTAATAACATGCGCGGTATTGTTAAAGTATCAGCAGTTAAAGCACCTGGTTTTGGCGACCGTCGTAAAGCAATGCTACAAGATATCGCTGTATTAACTGGCGGTACTGTTATTTCTGAAGAAATAGGCTTAGAGCTTGAAAAAGCAACAGTTGAAGACCTAGGTACAGCTAAGCGCGTAATTATCACTAAAGATGATACAACAATCATTGATGGTGCTGGTGAAGAAGCGGGTATTAGCGGCCGTGTTTCACAAATTAAAGCACAAATCGAAGAAGCAACATCAGACTACGATAAAGAGAAACTACAAGAGCGCATGGCTAAATTAGCTGGCGGTGTTGCAGTAATCAAAGTAGGTGCTGCTACTGAAATGGAAATGAAAGAGAAAAAAGACCGCGTTGAAGATGCATTAAATGCAACTCGTGCAGCGGTTGAAGAAGGCGTAGTACCTGGTGGCGGTGTTGCACTTGTACGTGCAGCTAGCAAGCTGGTAGATTTAGTTGGCGACAACGAAGATCAAAACCACGGTATTAAAGTTGCACTTCGTGCGATGGAAGCGCCACTTCGTCAAATCGTAACTAACGCTGGCGAAGAAGCATCAGTTGTAATTAACGCAGTTAAAGGCGGCGACGGTAACTTTGGTTACAACGCAGCAACTGGCGAATACAACGACATGATTGAAATGGGTATCCTAGATCCAACTAAAGTAACACGCTCTGCATTACAGTTTGCAGGGTCTATTGCGGGTCTAATGATCACTACTGAAGCAATGGTAGCTGAAATCCCAAAAGATGAAGCTGGTGGCGCTGATATGGGTGGCATGGGCGGAATGGGTGGTATGGGCGGAATGATGTAATCATCCCCTAAACACCTAGCTCAAATAAAAACCCAGCTTCGGCTGGGTTTTTAGCTATTGGGCACAAATAAAGTAAAAGCCACAGGTGTGGCTAATTAATAAAATGACTTCGCGTATCCCTTTGCTTCTTAAATGCATGCCAAGCCATACTCAGAGTTAATTTTATTTATTAAAAATTATTAAGGATATTAAGATGAATAAAAAACCTGAACTGATCATCTCATCACTCGATGCAGATAGATTGTATGACTTAATGGAATCATTGCCTGCAGGTAGCTTTGCTAATAAAGAAGAATTGGAAGCTGAACTGGCACGAGCTACAATAGTCGAACCTAAAGATATGCCATCGTCAGTTGTAACGATGAACTCAACTGTAAACTTTATTGTTGAGTCTTCTAAAGAAGAATTTACGTTAACCTTGGTGTACCCAAAGAACAGTGACTCTAGCGGCGATAAAATATCGATATTATCACCCGTTGGTAGCGCATTACTTGGGCTAAACCAAGGCGACGAAATTGAGTGGCCTAAACCGAGTGGCGGCTTAATAAAGGTAAAAATAAAAGAAGTAACCTATCAACCAGAACGTGCTGGTGAATTACACAGATAAACACTTTATGCACTTAGTACTAAAAATCGATTTAAAGTAAACCCAGCCTCGGCTGGGTTTTGCTTTTTATTATAAAGCAGATTGATATTGTTTAATTTATACCCACATCTAAGTTATGTATAACTAAGATTTATATTAAATGGATTTATTAAATAATAACGGAATATTCATCTTCTTTGTTTTTGTTGCCCTTGTGACTGGGTTATTTTCATTCGTAGTTTGGGCTATGCTCAAAATGGTCACGTGGGGTAAAAGTATGTCTAAGGGGGCTTATTTATTTTTAGCATTCTTTCCGCTTATTTCTATTATTCCTATCCCACCGCCTACATACGAAAATGTACAAAAAGCAAAACAAGAACAAAGAAAACGCAAAGAAGACTCAGGTGATCCACCCGATGATGAAGACGAACTCGTAAGTTAATTCATATTACATACTGCGGGCATATACCTGCGTAATCGTTTACTAAATATGATAAAAAGCACATTTATTTAATAGTACGGAGTGAGCTAAACATGACTAACGTTCAACAGCATATCGGCAGCATTGCATTAGTTGTTAAGGACTACGACGATGCCATTGAGTTTTATACTCAAAAGCTTAACTTTGAGTTAGTTGAGGATACTGATTTAGGAGAGGGTAAACGCTGGGTGTTAATTTCACCTCCAAATTCAAACGGGGCTAGTTCAAATGGGACTAATTCGAGCAGGACTAATCTACTGCTTGCTAAAGCCACAACACCCGAACAGATCAGCGCTATTGGTAATCAAACGGGTGGGCGCGTATTTTTATTTTTGCATACTGATGACTTTTGGCGAGATTATAATTTAATGCTTTTTAAAGGCGTTACATTTAACGAAGAGCCTAGAGTAGAACCCTATGGCACCGTAGCGGTTTTTGAAGACTTGTATGGTACAAAATGGGATTTATTACAGCTTAATAATCAGTGAGATAAAATGCTGTTAAATATAAAAGCAAAATTTTTATTAAGCGCAGGAGTTATTGCATCTGCAGCGGCTGTATGGCATTTACTTTGTATATGGAGTGGCACTAGTTGGTTTATATTTGCTCGCGCCCCAATACAAATAATAGAATCATCACAGCAAGGTACATTCCTTGCGCCTTTAGGTAGTATTGCAATAGCTGGACTCATGTTTGCCTGTACTGCATTTGCCTTATCAGCAATTGGCTTAGTGCGTAACATAGTACTTACTAGAACCGCTTTAACTGCTATTGCAACCTTGTGTATCATACGAAGCTTAATAATTATCCCTGCATTAATACGAGCCGATACGTGGAATATTATAGCGAGCAGTGTTTGGCTTTATGTAGGTGTATGCTTTTTAGTGGATGCAATAACGTTCCACAATTTAAAGCCGAACACTGATAGTTGAGTGACGCTTAAACTCACGTCACTTTATTAACTAACTCTCTTACAATTGCGAATAAATCACTGGGTAGCATTCCCCTTTGCCCGTCTCGCTCACTTGCAATATCACCGGCTTTAGCATGCAGTGTTACACCATAGCGTGCTGCTTCATCAATAGTTAAACCTTGGGCAAGCAATGCCCCAATAATACCAGTGAGTACATCGCCACTGCCGCCAACGGCCAATGCCGGGTTGCCATCTTCACATACCCACGTTTGCTCAGCATTATCTATTAATGTTCCAGCCCCTTTTAATACACAAGTCGCGGTATAGCGCTTGGAGCAAAGGCGAGCATAATTAAAACGGTCTGATTCTATGTCGCTGGTGCTAACACTTAGCAGTCGAGAGGCTTCGCCGGGATGTGGAGTAAGTACGCATTGCTCTAACGTGTATGATGAAGCTTGCTTAGCCAGTAAATTAAGGGCATCTGCATCTATAACCAATGGCATTTTATTGTTTTGGCAATATTGCATTACTTCATCGAATGTTTGTTGTGCCCACTCGTCTTGCCCAAGCCCTGGGCCAATAACAACGCAGCTTGCCCACTCTAGCGCTTGATGTAAGTTATTACTGCTTACCATAAGTTCTGGTCTGCCAATACTAATAGGCGTTATTGAGCTTTCGTGTGTATACACTCTTACCATGCCAGCACCCGTTCTAAGAGCTGCTTCACTACTTAACCTAATTGCACCTGCAGTACCTTGATTGCCACCAACACATAAAAGTTTACCGTGGCTTCCTTTGTGACTATTGATTGCCCGCGTGGCTATTCCTTTAAAGCTATTGATATTAACAAGGGTTCCTGAAGATTGAGCGATACAAGTAAACGCATCGCCAATTGCTAAATCATCAAATACTAACTTACCGCTATATTGTTTACCTGCCGTCGTTGCGAGCCCTTGCTTAATGCCCACAAAAGTAACGGTTGAAGTCGCTTGTACTGCACATCCTAAAGGCTGCCCTGTATTTGCTTCAATACCTGATGGAATATCAATGCTTATTACGGGCTTATCACTGTTATTTACAGCTTTTATTATATTCGCAAAATTATCGCGCACTGCGTTTTTAAGGCCAGTACCAAGGAGCGCATCAATAACTATATCGCACTTATTAAGAGTGTCTTTTGTAAAATGAGAAACCACCCCACCCGCTTCAATCCATAACTGCTGCGCTTTTGCTGCATCACCGGTTAATACTTTATTAGGCTCAGCTGCGCATACTGTTACCTCTTTACCTGATTGCATAATAAGCCTAGCTACAATGTAACCGTCTCCAGCGTTGTTACCATGGCCAACAATAACTAATGTATGCTGTGCATCAAATAACTGCCATTGCTTATATATGGCCTCGCCTGCACGCTGCATTAGGGTAAATAAATCACAATGACTATTTTTAGCAGCTAAAGCTTCACTATCTCTTACTTGTTGTGCGGTAAATAAAGTTTTATTGAGCATGACGGATCCTGTAATAGGTGATACTTCACCTTATCAAATACTTATATCTAGCGGCTAGTTCTGTTAATAATTTTAAACTGCAATTTTATTTAAAGCGTAACTTAGTAAAACACTCCCGAGCCAATTTGGGCATGACCAACATGAGCACGACTAACTTGAGCAAGGTGAGCTAATTAAAGTACAATGCAGTTAATTAAAGGCTTGGCTTACTTGTAACCCAAGCCTGTTTATTTTTAGGTAGAGAAAAACATGGCACAAACTCGCGGTAACTTATTTATTTTGTCAGCCCCTTCTGGTGCTGGTAAATCAAGCTTAATCAATGCGTTATTAAAAAAACACGCTGACATGAAAGTATCTGTATCACATACAACTCGCGCCCCTCGCCCAGGTGAAGAAAATGGCGTGCATTATCACTTTGTATCTACAGACGAATTTAAAGCGCTTATTGCCAAAGATGACTTTTTTGAATGGGCTCAAGTATTCGATAATTACTACGGCACATCAAAGCAGGCTATTGAGTCGCAACTTGATGCCGGTATTGATGTGTTTTTAGATATTGATTGGCAAGGCGCTCAGCAAGTGCGCAAAATTATGCCAAGCGTACAAACTATTTTTATTCTACCTCCTTCAAAAGAAGAATTAGAACAACGCTTAAATAACCGTGGCCAAGATTCGGCTGAAATTATTGCCTCTCGTATGGCAAAAGCACAATCTGAAACATCACATTATAACGAATACGACTTTGTAATTGTTAATGATGACTTTGAGAGCGCACTTGCCGACATAGAAATAATTGTAATGGCTCAGCGCTTAACACTAAAAGCGCAAGAAGATCGTCACCAAGTTTTACTAAATAGTCTGCTTAAATAATTTAAGCTTACTTAAATTAGGCTTAGGCAAGTAAAACTGATAAAAATTGAACACTGGCTATTGGCGAAAGTGGCTCCTTGGAGTAAACTACGTCTTTGCTTTTAAATTATTTTTGGAGTGCTGTGATGGCCCGCGTAACAGTTGAAGATGCAGTAGATGCAGTTGGTAATCGTTTTGACTTAATTTTAGTTGCGGCTCGTCGTGCCCGCCAAATTGCTGTTGGTGGTAAAACTCCACTAGTAGACCCTGAAAACGATAAGCCAACGGTAGTTGCTTTACGTGAAATTGAATTAGGTTTAGTTGATAGCGCTTCAATGGACTTAATTGACCGTGAAGAACAACAACACCAAGAAGCAGCAGAATTAGCTGCTGTTGCTGCCATTGTTGGTGGCAACCAATAATCGACCTCCCGGTCTGATTTAGCCAACGGCGCAGTATTTCTACTATAGCCGTTGGCAATCCTTTCATTTCATCGTATATTCGTAGCTTACCTAATTTGCTTCACTAGAACATTGGAGTGTGAATGTATCTTTTTGAAGGTCTTAAAAAGAAAATTTCAGAATACTTGCCCGCTGCTGATGTAGAGCTGGTTCAAAAATCTTACGTGGTAGCCCGAGAGGCCCATGAAGGACAAACTCGCTCAAGTGGCGAACCTTACATAACTCATCCAGTAGAAGTAACCCAAATTCTTGCAGGCATGCATCTTGACCATGAAACGCTCATGGCCGCGCTAATGCATGATGTAATTGAAGATACTGATTTTAGCCAACAAGATTTAGCCGAAATTTTTGGCGAAACTGTGGCAGAACTCGTTGAAGGTGTAAGTAAGCTCGATAAGCTCAGCTTTAAAGATAAAAAAGAATTCCAAGCTGAAAACTACCGCAAAATGATTATGGCAATGACTCAGGATATTCGAGTTATTTTAATCAAGCTTGCTGATAGAACGCACAATATGCGTACTTTAGGGGCACTGCGCCCAGATAAGCGCCGCAGAATAGCACGTGAAACGCTTGAGATTTACGCGCCAATAGCAAACCGCTTAGGTATTCACGATATTAAAAATGAGCTTGAAGACTTAGGTTTTCAAGCTTTATATCCTATGCGTCATCGCGCACTTAAATCTGAAGTAGCTAAAGCACGTGGTAATCGCAAAGAAGTTATCACTAATATCCAACATGAAATAGAAGCACGTCTTGAAGAGTCAGGCATTAAAGCGACTGTGTCAGGCCGTGAGAAACATTTATATAGTATTTATAAAAAAATGCTTAATAAAGAACTGCTATTTAACGAAGTTATGGATATTTACGCGTTTAGAATTGCAGTTGATTCTATGGATACGTGTTATCGCGTATTAGGTGTGGCTCATAGTCTTTATAAGCCTATAGAAACACGCTTTAAAGATTATATTGCTGTACCAAAAACTAATGGTTACCAATCGCTTCATACTTCATTAGTTGGCCCACACGGGATACCTGTTGAGATTCAGATTCGTACTCACGATATGGATCAGATGGCCGACAAAGGTGTAGCGGCGCACTGGATGTATAAAAAATCAGGTGATGGTGCCGGTAATACTTCGCAGCAACGTGCTCGCCAATGGATGCAAAGCTTATTAGAGCTTCAGCAAAGTGCGGGTTCATCGTTTGAATTTATTGAAAACGTAAAAACTGAGCTATTCCCAGAAGAAATTTACGTATTTACACCTGATGGTCGTATTGTTGAGCTACCAATGGGCGCTACCGCAGTCGATTTTGCGTATGCAGTGCATACTGATGTAGGCAACACTTGTGTAGGCGCTCGCGTTAATCGCAAGCCACATCCTTTAAGTAGGCCATTAGATACAGGGCAAACCATAGAGATAATAACAAGCTCAGGTGCCCACCCTAATGCAACATGGCTAAACTTTATTGTTACTGGTAAAGCACGCTTAGGTGTTCGTAATTACCTTAGAAGCCAGCATCATGAAGAGGCTATGCTTTTAGGACGTCGTTTACTTGATTCGGCATTAGGCGAAAACAAACTAGATAGCATTGCTGATGAAAATATAGCGAGAGTACTTGAAGAGCACGAACTAACTACTCTTCTTGAATTACTTGTAGAAATTGGCTCTGGTAACTTAATGAGTATGTTAATTGCCAAGCGCTTATTGCAAAATGACAATGACGATTTAACTGATATAACAAGCCAAGCTAAAGCGACCATTATTGGTACTGAAGGCATGTTAGTGAATTACTCTAAGTGTTGCCGACCTGTACCAGGCGATGCCATTACAGCTCATATAAGCCAAGGTAAGGGCCTGACCGTTCACCGCCAAGAATGTAAAAACATTCGTGGTTGGGAAAATGAGCGCTCTAAATACTTAGTTGTAAAATGGGACGATAACCCAGAAAAAGAATATATTGCAGCTCTGAGAGTTGAAATTATTAACCATCAAGGCGCGTTAGCTAAGCTAACCAATGTTGTCGCTACAACCCAAGCCAATATTGTCGAAATTGCCACCGATGAAAAAGAAAGTAATTTATACGTGATAGATTTAGGGGTTACCGTTAAAAACCGTATCCACGTTGCTAACATTATGCGCCGCATTCGCGTTATGCCTGATGTACAAAAAGTCTATCGTAAAAAATAAAATAGGAAACACATGAATAAAGCATTTATCTCTACCGACAAAGCACCTGCAGCTATTGGCACTTACAGCCAAGCAGTTAAAGTAGGTACCGCTGTTTATTTATCTGGTCAAATTCCATTAGTTCCAGAAACGATGGAAATGATTTCAGAAGATTTTAGCGAGCAAACGCATCAAGTATTTAAAAATATTGCTGCGGTATGTGAAGAAGCAGGCGGAAAAATTCACGATTTAGTTAAAATCAATATTTACCTAACTGATCTATCTAACTTCGCCACTGTAAATGAAGTGATGAGCCAATACTTTAAACAACCTTACCCAGCGAGAGCTGCATTAGGTGTTCGTGCACTACCAAAAGGTGCACAAGTTGAAATAGACGGAATAATGGAATTACCTTCTACCAATTAAGTATTACAGGCTATAGAGCCTCTCTATAGCCTTTATTCTCCTCTAAGCACTTCGTTTTATCTGACTTCTTGACTCAAATGTAAATTTCTAGCAATCTGTAGTTGTGTTTTAAAAAACAAACTTAACTTAAGTAGTAAAAAAGGATTAACTCGTGTTTAAGCTTGCCAACAATGGAAATGTTTTATTTGATGTAAAAGAACATATTCCTCCCAGCGCTGCATTTATTTTAGAGGCTCTCGAAAAGTCAGCTTTTTGCGACTGTAAAATAGATCATGACGCTATTAATGATTTTTTTAAAAACGAAAACACACAACAAACTCTCGTTGTAGCAACAAAACACAATGCCACTTTAAATGTAACAATTAGCGACGATAAAATGCTGGCCATTGGCGAGCTAACGATTGCCCAAGGTGGAAAGTTATTAAGTTTAGAAGATGCAAAAAAACAACTCGTTAAAGCAGGCATTGTGCGTGGGTATAAACAAGCTTTTTTAGAACAGCTGCTACAAAAACAATCTGAACACTCTGCGGGATCTGTAGTTAAAGGGATATTAGCTAAAGGTAGGCTCCCAAGCGATGGTTTAGCCACTAAACTAATAACAACCGTAGAGACTTTAAAAGACCGCTTAAAAGCGCCCAAGCTCAAAGAAGATGGCAGTGTGGACATGCGCGACTTTGGCAAGCTTGCAAGCGTAGAACCTGGCTCTGTGCTTATTCGCCAGCAACCAGCAACCCCCGGTAAAGAAGGCTTTACCGTAATAGGTGACATATTGCCCGCAAAGCCCGGAGAAAATAAACAATTAGTGGCAGGCGAAGGCACTGAAATATCAAAAATGAATCCGCTTGAGTTAGTCTCTACTATTGCTGGTGTTCCGGTTGAAATTAATAATGGTATGCGTGTCGACGATATTTTTACCATTTCAGATGTAAATGTAAAAAGCGGCCATATTGACTTTCAAGGCAGTGTTATTGTTACTCGCAATATAGACCCAGGGATGAAAGTAACTGCCAAAGGCGATATTACTATATTTGGCACGGTTGAATCTGGCGAGCTTACTGCAGGAGGAAACATCACGGTTAAACAAGGCATTATTGGCCATCAAAAAATGGATAGTAAGTCACTTTCTTGCAAGCTAATTGCGCTAGGTGATATTCATGTATCTCACTCGCAGTATTGTTACCTCGATGCAAATAATATTTTTATTGATCGCCAAACAAGCCATTGTGTAATAAAAGCTAAGCGCTTACTGCAAGTTGGTCAATCAGACTTACCTAAGGGTAAAATATTTGGTGGTGAAATACTTGATGCAACAACTCTCATTGCTGGCGAAATAGGGAATGAATCAGGCGCTAAAATGATTATTAACCTAGCGGCTTCTGGCGCTGAAATAACAGCGGATACTGATAATTGCTTTAAAGACTTAGCTAAAACAGATGCACAATTAGATACGCTGCAAGCAGCGCTAGAAAAAACTGATTTAGTGAAGGATGCCGAAAAGAAGAAAATATTAATTACTAAAATTGGAGCTACTCAGAAACATTACTGTGAGCAAGCAGAGCTATTAGAAAAACGTCTTTCAAACTTAGATCACGACTTACACGATTTACTTAGCGACGCTAATTTAACGGTGAATTCTGTTTTGCATTCAGGTGTAGAGATTCATATTTTTGATAAAGTACTCAAAACAATCCGCAATTACCCTCCGTGCAACGTTAAACTTTTGAATAACAAAATTGAAATAGAGTTCAAAACAAGCTAATAACTGAGTGCTCTATTGAGCACTCAAATTTATTCACATTTAAAGTAAGCCACTTACCGTATCATAAGTTTGACTTGGCCATACACCCACTTGTACTTGGCCAATATGCTGCTTTTGTAGCAATAGCATCGCTAGCCGCGACTGCCCTATTCCACCGCCAATCGTTTGCGGAAATTTACTTTGTAGTAGCGCTTTATGCCAATCAAACTCTAAGCGGTCTTCATCTCCAGTTGTACTTAACTGCGCTTTTAAAACCTCAGGGCTTACACGTATACCCATTGATGATATTTCAAATGCATCTTCAAGTACTGGGTTCCATACTAAAATATCACCATTTAAACCCATATATTGATCGCATGTTGGCGTAGACCAATCATCGTAATCTGGGGCTCTTACATCATGAATTTTGCCATCTCCAAGCGCGCCACCAATACCAATTAAAAATACAGCACCATATTCTTGTGCAATGGCTTTTTCGCGTTGCTTAGCACTAAAGTCAGGATACATTTTACGTAGCTCTTCACTGTGTACAAACTTAATATCGTCCGGTAAAAAAGGCGTTAAGCCATAAGACTCTCTTACAAAAGCTTCCGTCTCTTTTATCCCTTTATAAATAGATTGAACAGTTTGCTTTAGTGTTGCCAGCGAACGCTCTGTCGTTTCGCTAATTACTTTTTCCCAATCCCATTGATCAACATATACAGAATGAATAGGACTTAATGAATCTTCATCTGGGCGCAAAGCCTTCATTTGAGTGTAAATACCCTCACCAACACTAAAGCCATAAGTTGCCAGTGTTTTACGTTTCCACTTAGCCAACGAATGCACCACTTCGTAGCGGCTATCTGTAATCGCTTTCACATTTACAGCAACTGCGTTTTCATGGCCGCTTAAGTTATCTTGCGTGCCGTCGCCAACCTTAGCCAAAATTGGGGCTTGAACCTCAACCAGCCCAAGTTGGGTTTCTAGTTGTTGTGAAAAAAATTGCTTAACTTTACTTATTTGCTGCTGTTGCTGCACATAGTGTGAACTCATAATAATTGGCCTCATTCCCAGTTATTGTTACTTGCTTAATTGATAAAAAGCGATCTAATTAACGCCCCTAATGAAGTTAATGTAACGATTTAAAGGATTAATTCAACATCCCATAACAAAAATAGCTTTAATATATAAAAACCATCAATTAAGTGGTATAAAAACCATATATTCGATAATTTTATGAGAAAAATATAATGGAAAATTATTTAATCGATAATCTCGATAAACAGATACTTCATGCGTTAATGGCAAATGCCCGTACTGCGTACGCCGAATTAGCAAAAAGATTTAATGTAAGCGCAGGAACAATTCACGTAAGAATTGAAAAAATGAAGCAAGCAGGGATCATTACAGGCACCCAATTAACGATTAATACTAAACAGCTGGGCTACGATGTATGCTGCTTTATAGGTATTAATTTAAATAACGCACGTGATTACCCGCAAACGCTTATAAAGCTAGAAGCATTGGAGGAAGTGGTAGAGGCTTATTACACAACAGGTAACTACAGTATATTTATAAAGGTAATGACAAAGTCCATTGATCACTTACAAGATGTGCTGATTAATAAAATACAGGCAATAGAAGCCATTCAATCAACAGAAACACTAATTTCTCTACAAAACCCAATTAGCCGCACGGTAATGCCTTAACTGTAAAAATCTCGTATAATTGCCGAAAAAAGAGGATAACCATGCAGCAAACTCGCTATCAAAGAATCGAAGACGTACTTTCGCGCCGTCAAACAGACTTAACCGTGTGCTTAGAAGACGTGCACAAACACCATAACTTATCTGCAATAGTACGAAGTGCTGATGCGGTTGGTTGCCATCACGTACATGCTGTATGGCCTGAAAAGCAAAAATGGCTAACAAACAATACCTCAGGCGGCAGTAAAAACTGGCTAGAGACGCACTTACATAGAAATATTGATGATGCCGTTACTGCAATGCGTGAACGCAATCCAGAAATACAAATATTAGCGACTCACTTATCAGAAGATGCTGTTGATTTTAGAGAAGTAGATTACACCAAGCCAACGGCTATTATTGTTGGACAAGAAAAAACGGGGATATCAGAAAAAGCCCTAGAATATGCCGATCAAAATATTATTATTCCAATGCAAGGCATGGTGCAATCACTAAATGTTTCAGTTGCTGCTGCGCTAATATTGTTTGAAGCACAGCGCCAACGCGAGCTGGCTGGTTTATATAATAGAGATATGTTGAGCGCCGAAGTTAAACATCCACTTTACTTTGAAGGCTGCCACCCTATTATCGCAAGGCAGTGTAAACAAAAAAAATTACCTTATCCTGCACTTGATGAAAACGGCGAAATAGTCGCTGACGAGCAATTTTGGCAAACTTTAAAACATACTTGATGGACTAAAGCTCTGTAAGTACACTTAACTTATTCACAAATAATAAGATTGATATAATTTGTCTAAACCTAGCTTAAATCAATACCCAATTACAGAGCTCAAAGGGGTCGGCCCAAAAATGGCTGAGCGTTTGTTAAAGCTAGGTATTTTAACTGTGCAAGATATGCTTTTTCATTTGCCACTTCGCTACGAAGATCGCACTCGCTTATACGCGATTAATGAGTTGTCGCTGCATAGCCATGTGAGTGTTGAAGCAACAATTGAAACAAGCCAAATCACGTTTGGAAAAAGGCGCATGCTTGTTTGCCAAATCAATGATGGTACTGGTAGGCTAACACTACGATTTTTTAATTTTACCGCCGCACAAAAAAACGCATTTAGCGCTGGCAAAATAATACGTTGTTTTGGTGAAGTGCGCCGTGGCCGTGTTGGCTTTGAAATGAGTCATCCTGAATACAGCATCAGCGATACCTCTAACGAGCAGCCGGTAGCGACAACATTAACGCCCGTTTATTCAACAACCGAAGGCTTAAAGCAACTATCGATTAGAGCTTTAAGCGAACAGGCTATTGATTTACTAAATAAATACTCAGTAGAAGAACTAATGCCTTCACAGTGGCAGCCATCAAATATGCCGTTAAGTGACGCCTTATTATTACTGCACCGCCCACCAAATGATGTTGATGTAACTGCATTAGAGCAAGGTACTCACCCTGCTCAACAGCGCCTTGTATTTGAGGAGTTACTTGCTCAAAACCTCAGCTTATTAAAAGTACGAGAGCAAGGGCAACAAGTTAAAGCCGTGGCATTAAATCCGGTAAACACATTAGAAAGCCAGTTTTTAGAGCAACTTCCTTTTGCACCCACAAATGCGCAAAGCCGCGTAGTTGCTGAAATTAAAGGTGACATGCAACACGCGTATCCCATGATGCGTTTAGTACAAGGCGATGTAGGCTCTGGTAAAACCCTAGTAGCAGCACTTAGTGCACTAACAGCCATTGCGCAGGGCTTTCAAGTCGCTTTAATGGCTCCTACTGAAATTTTATCAGAGCAACATGGTGTTAATTTTACAACGTGGTTTAATCAACTAGGTATAACAGTTGCTTGGCTTGGCGGTAAAACAAAAGGCAAAGAGCGCGTAGCAACACTTGAAAAAATAGCCTCTGGTGAAGCGCAAATGATTGTAGGTACTCACGCCTTATTTCAAGATGAAGTTAAGTTTAATAACTTAGTGCTTATAGTTATTGATGAACAACACCGCTTTGGTGTCCACCAGCGTTTATCACTGCGTGAAAAAGGTAAGTTTGGTGATTGTTACCCTCATCAACTAGTCATGACCGCAACACCCATTCCACGCACGCTCGCCATGACCGCCTATGCCGACTTAGAAACCTCTGTGATTGATGAGCTGCCACCTGGGCGTACGCCAATCACAACAGTAGCACTTCCTGATACTCGCAGAGACGATATTATTGCCCGCGTTAAATTAGCGTGTAACGAGCAAGGCCGCCAAGTTTATTGGGTGTGTACACTTATTGATGAATCTGAAGTACTGCAATGCCAAGCCGCCGAAGACAGCGCACTGCAGTTAAAAGAAGCATTACCAGAGCTAAACGTAGGTTTAGTACATGGGCGAATGAAATCAGCTGAAAAACAAGCCATTATGAGCGAGTTTAAAGCAGGTAATATACATGTTTTAGTTGCCACTACGGTTATTGAAGTTGGTGTAGATGTCCCTAATGCGAGCTTAATCATTATAGAAAACCCTGAGCGCTTAGGCTTAGCACAGCTGCATCAGTTACGTGGGCGGGTTGGCCGTGGCGCTACTGCATCGCATTGCGTGCTTTTATACCACGCACCACTGTCTCATACTGCTCAAAAGCGATTAGGTGTACTACGCGATAGTAACGATGGTTTTGTGATAGCAGAGCGCGATTTAGAAATTCGTGGCCCTGGTGAAGTACTCGGTACAAAACAAACAGGGTTAGCCGAGTTTAAAATTGCCGATCTTACCCGCGATAAGCACATACTTAACCAAGTTAGACCGATTGCACAGCAAATGCTTAAGCAACACCCAGAGGTTGTTGACCCACTAATTCAACGTTGGTTGGGTAACAAGCAAAATTACGCGCAAGCGTAACCACTCTATTTTCGATACTTTTGAGTTTACTAAGTTAATTTACTAAATTAGCTTACAAAGGATATAAAAAAGCCAGCCCTAAACAATATAGAGCTGACTACTGATATCTAAGCTAAGCAGCATAAAAGCGATTAGCGCCTTTCACTGCTCTTAGTTAAATTTAAGCTTTGTTAAGCTCAAATATAAGCGATGTTTGCGGGAATGATATTGGCATTTGTAAACCAAACTGCATTAGCGCTTCACCTGTAAATGTTTGACCATTTACCGCAGCAATAGAAGATGGGCGATACTCTTCAAATTTTACCGGCCACACTAAGTTAAGTGTGTACTGCGCATCGGCATCTAGGCCAACAAAACGTAATTTATTAGGCGCTGTACGCGGTGTTTCGCGAACACTGTTATACGCAAATAACGCTTTTGTTTTTTGCTCATCGATTAAACCAAAGTTAATTGATAAATCGTCGCTATCAAGGCGGTACAAATCGGCGCTATGAATAAAGTCACGATGCTCTTTATGAAGTGCTATTGCCGCCTTAAGTGAATTGTATTCGTGATCGTTCAGTTCACGTGGGTCCATTTCGATTCCCATGTGGCCAAACATTGATACCGCAGCACGCATTTCAATACTTACATTACGCCCTGTGATATGACAATCGCGTGGGCCTACGTGTGCACCCATAACCGACGATGGGAAAAAGAACGAACATCCACGCTGTATTTCAAGGCGATCAAGCGCATCGTTTGAATCTGACGTCCATACACGGTCTGTGTGTGCAAGTACGCCGTAATCTACACGTGCACCACCTGACGAACAGCTTTCTATTTCAAGCCCTGGGTGCGCCGCTTTAATACGGTCAATTAAACGATAAAGTGCTAATGTTTGCTGGTGCACTGCTGGCTTACCATCAAAATTACCCGCATGGTTAATATCGCGGTTCATATCCCATTTAATGTACTTAATAGTTGGGTATTCAACTAAAATATCGTCAATTGCTTTGTATAGGTACTCAACAACCTCAGAGCGCGTTAAATCAAGTACTAGCTGATTTCTAAAGCTTAACTGTTCGTTGTTTTGAGAGCCTAAAACCCAATCAGGATGCGCGCGGTATAAATCACTATCTGGGTTAACCATTTCTGGTTCAAACCAAATACCAAACTCCATACCTAAGCTATTCACATGATCTATAACTGGTGATAAACCATCGGGGTAAATTTTGTAATCTACTGTCCAATCACCTAAGCCAGCGTTATCGCCACGGCGGCCTTTAAACCAACCATCATCAAGTACAAAACGTTCAATACCTAGCGGGGCCACTTTGTCGGCTAGTTGCTTAAGCGTATCTACGTCGTGATCAAAGTAAATGCCTTCCCATGTGTTGTAATGCACAGGACGCGTTTTTTCACGCTGTGCTTGGCTAAGTAAATTAGCTTTAACAAAACGATGAAAATTACGAGAAAGCGCACTAAAACCTTCACTCGAAAACGAGCCATAAATGCTCGGGCTTTGATACGTTTGACCTTTAGCAAGCGTAAGCTCACCAGGAAGTAATAGCTCACCCATTTGCACGTAACGACGACCTTCAGCTAAAAGCTCTGCGCGTAGTTTATTATTACCACTCCAACCTAAATGAAAGCCGTAACATTCGCCGTGCTGCTCGCCTGCATTTTCGTTATGCACTAATAAACCAGGGAATACATCGTGTGATGTTTTGCCTTTACGGTTTTCACGAACAAAACTGCCTAAGACTAAATCAACCGATTGACGTTGAAATTCATTTGACCAACGACCTTCAAAGCTCACTATTTTGCTTACGCTATCTGGCAATTGAAATGTTGGCGCGGCGCAAAAATTAACGCCCAGTGGTGAGTCACCTAAATTAGTTAATACGGTATGCGCGCTAAGTACGTCAGTGCTTTTATCAAGTGTAATGCTGTGCACGACTTCAATACCACGAAGCTTATCTACGCTTACAAATTCAAGTGTTGCGGCTGAAGGCTGACGAACTTCTTGAAGTTGTGGCCCTACTGACCATGCGATTGAATCATTTACTAGCTCAAGCCCTGGCGCACCAGTAAAGCCTTCGCCTAATAACGGAGATAGAGAAATAGGCGCTTCTTCAACCACGGCACATTTTACTTCTTGACGCGTAGCAAGCTGAGTTAGCATTGTTTCTGTTGTTTGCTCAGATAGGCGTTTACCAAAGTACAGTAACGCCGGTGTTTTGCTCTGGCAGTCGAAAATAACGGTGCTGTTTACACTGTCTAATCGATAAAATGATTTAGTGTCGGCCATGATTTTCCTATCCTCTTGTTCATTGTGTGAGTTATAAATATAACGAAAATTAGTAAGCTACACTATTTACTAAATGTATCTCTTTGCTTGAGCCACAATCTATCAGATGGTGACACTCAATAATAATAGTATATATCATACAAATTAGGTTTTGATAGTCTTTACATCGCAAATAGTCAGATAAACTCACTGGAAGTACCACTGTAATAAAAAGTATTAAACTAACCTTCGCTTGGAAGTTCTCATGTTGCTTTTAATACATATAAAAAATCGGCCAGAGTTTCCCCATGACCGATTTTGTCAGCTTAAACTATTTATAATCTATTTTTGTACTTGTCCTGCGTCATCAAGTGCCGGTGTTTTACCTGCCCACTGCGCATTCAAACCAAATACCACTTTATTTACTATCAATGCAAAGGCTACACATACAATCAGTGTAATTGGCATTAAGTGAATGTAATGAATGTCAGTATGTAGTGGTGAGTTTGCAAATGTAAGCATGCCGTACATTACAACACCTAAAATTACTGCTGCAATACCTGCACGTGCATCCACATTTTTAAATAATAAGCCCACTACAAAAATTGAGAATATAGGCATACTTAATAAGCCATTTAATTGCTGTAGTAAGTTAATAATGCTATCTGCTTGCTGGTAAATTGGTACAAGTACCAGTGTTAAGCTTGTGAGTAGCAATGTTACGTAACCACTTAGCTTTACAACACTTGGCTCTTTATTAAAGTACGCTTCGTGAATGTCACACACATATAGTGCTGTAGCTGAATTTAATAAGCTGTTGTAAGTAGAAAGCACAGCTGCTGCCATTGCCGCTGCGAACACACCGGTTAACCATGCTGGCATTACATCACCCACAATTCGACCATAAGCAGCGTCGCCAATATCGCCATAAAGTTTAAACGAAATAATACCCGGTAATACCACAATTGCAGGGACGATTAAAAAACGAATACCCGCAGCTGCAAATATACCTTTTTGCGCTTCTTTAACATTAGGTGCTGCCATTGCTCGCTGTGTGATTGTTTGGTTAGTACCCCAGTAATACATTTGAATAAAGATCATACCGGTTAAAAGTGTTGGCCACGGAATAGGTGAGTCAGCATCGCCTATGAGTGTTAAGCGCTCCTCAGGAATACCCGTAAAGTCATAATCAATCGCATTAAGTGCTAAAAACACGACTAAAACAGCCATGCCTAGTACAAGTATGCCATTGTAGGTATCCGATACAGCAACTGCTCGCAGACCGCCAAAAAACGCATAAACAGCACCAATAATGGCAAATGCGGTGGCGATATACATTAGCGGAATATCAACCTTAAACATGGTTTGCATAAATAGCGCGCCAGAATAAATAACCGCTGGCATATAAATAAGTGCATTACCTAAAAAGAATAAACCACCAATAACAGCGCGAATATGTTTGTTGTTATAGCGCTTTTCTAAAAGCTCTGTGGTCGTTGTACAGTTGTATTTGTAATAAACAGGAATGAACACTTTGGCTAAAATAATCAAACCTATAATTGCTGCAAGCTCCCACCAAACCAGTAAAGCCATTTGGTTACCATTCATACCTACAAGCTGATCAGTACTTAAATTAGTTAATGTGATTGAACCTGCAACAAACATCCAAGTAAGGCCACCGCCCGCTAAAAAATACTCTTTGGTTTGGCTTTGTCCGTTATTGCGATTTTGGCCTCGGCATTTCCAATAAGTAAGGCCACCAATTAAAGCGGTGACAAAAACAAAAACCACCAGCTGTAAAATGTTATCTGACATGTGTGTGTCTCCTGCGCGTTATGCGCAATGTCTGTGTAATAAAAAAGTGTACGCTACAGCGCGTGCGCATCTCGACTTAGTTCTAACTTAATCTGCTTTAAAGGCATAAGTTCGGGACGTTGGTTATGCAGCTTTACCAATGCATTTAACTGAAACAAAGAAATAAGCATACTGTTAAGCACACTTAAGTAACCCTGCTTTTGTAGTTCTGCAATGGTATTGCTATCTAATGTTTGCAATTTGTCTTCATCAACGGTGCTCAAACCTTGAATAGTTTGGGTTTCGCCTTGTTCAAACTGCAATACAATATTTATGTTTTTAATGAGTCCTAAACGCGCAACTTCTTGGGTAAATTGATACGTTTGGTAATCATTTTTTAAATCGCTTTCTAACAACTTTTTCTGTGCACTTAAAAATAAACTTGGGTTACCTTTAGCATCAAATAGTGACTCACCCTGCTCGGTGTTTACGGCTGAGCTTTGCTCATCAATCGCAATAAAATAATCGCTACTATTTGCTTCTCGAGTCATTAAGTAAAGCGGCTGGGTTTGCATGCATACGGGTGTGTAAAGTGCCTGCCATTGGTTGTTATTTACCAATAGACTTTGCCCAGCACTAAAGCTTGTTAACGCTGATACGGTATAGCTGCCATTTTGTGCGTTACGTGCTAAAAAAACAGGTAAGTCGCAGGCTGCTTTTGCTATTTCATTTGCTCTTAAATTAACTAAATGCTGTTTTTTTGCGTATTCAACAGCGGCATTAGGGTTAATTTTTAATGTTTGGTGTTTGGTGTTTACTAGTTCACTAATAGCCATAGTTACACATCCTTAAACTGGGTTAGCTGCTAACCACTGCTCTATAAAAGCACGGTGAGGTGGCAAAGTTTGCAACATCTGCTGTGTAAGCTGGCTGTTACGTTCAATTATTTGTTTGGCTTGCACATGTTGTGAATACAAATATGCTTGTTTAGTAAAGTCAGGCTTAAAGCCCATACCGTACAAAACATACTGATAACTGGCAGCAGGGAATAACTCTAATGCGCCATGAAAATCTTGAATAAGTGGGCCACGGCTTCCCCAAAGAAGTAAATCTTCTTGCAGGGTTTGTGGAATAGTATTGGGCTGTACATGTGCTTGCCAGTAAGGCTCTGAGCGCTTGGTTAGCATGTAATGAAGCTTTAAAAAGTCGATAATACGCTGCCAGCGGTAATCCATTTGCTCGTTAAAGCGTTTAGCTACAATAGACATTACTTGTGTGTCTGCTGGCATGTGCTCTGCTACAAAGCGTGCTGAAATTTCAACAAGCATAATAGCGGTTGCTTCAAGCGGCTCTACAAATCCTGCTGACATACCAATAGCAACACAGTTTTTATGCCAAAACTTCTCACGGTATCCTGATTCAAAACTAATTTTACGGGCAGTTAAACCGTTTGCTGCATCGCCTAAATAGTCTCTTAGGTTTTGCTCTGCTTCATCGTCTGATAAAAATTTGCTTGAATAGACATGCCCTACACCTCGGCGGTGCGTTAAACCTATATCCCAAATCCATCCAGCGTTTTGCGCTGTTGCTATGGTATGGCTGGCAAGAAGCTGCTCGTTTTCATCGTAAGGGACTTGCATAGCCAGTGCGCTGTCGTTAAATAGCACGTGGTCCATTTTTTTAAACGGTACGTTGAGCGCTTGGCCTAATAACAATGATGAAAAACCAGTACAGTCTATGTATAAGTCGGCATTTATGGTGCGGGTTTGATCTTTTAATGTCAGCGTATTTATTGCACCACCGCCATCAAGCTTTACCTGATCAACAGTACCAATAATATGCTCTACGCCAAGCTTACTTTTACAATGCTGTTTAAGCATTTCTGCAAAAGCGCCGGCATCTAAGTGATAAGCGTAATTACAATTACCTTGATATTCACCCTGCGCTATACCTCTTGGGGCTAAGCTTGCTTCGCAAATATCATGTTGAAAATTAGTTTGCTGTGCAAAGTCTTCAACATTATCTAAATATGGGGCTAAATCTATACGGCCGTAGCCTAGCGGTACAGTAAATGGATGGTAGTAAAAGTCGTTATTGCCATGAGTCCAATTTACAAACTTCCCGCCTTGTTTGAAGGTAGCATTACAGGCTTTAAACACATCAACTTCACGCAAGCCTATTTGCTGAAGTGTGTTTTTCATCGTGGGCCAGGTACCTTCACCTACGCCAATAGTTGGAATGTCTGACGATTCAACCAACATCACTTTTAAGCCGTCACCATTTTGACCTTGGTGATACGAAGCTATAATTGCAGCGCTCAGCCATCCTGCTGTACCACCGCCAACTACCGCTACTGTTTTTATTGCTTTATTCATAATGGACTACTCTTTGAGTATTTTTAATAACGTTTTATACAACAAATGCCCGTTAGGGCATTTTGATTTAATGTGTATTCATTTTAGCCAATTAGGTTAACTAATATACATTACTGCTAAATTAACCTAATTGGTATTAGCACCTTGGTGCTGTAATGAAAACTAAGAGGCTAAAAATACGCCTCCATCATTAATTAAAACGATCCGCGAATACCAAACGCGTAACGTGAGCCATTATCTTCTACTGAATAGATTTGGTTAGCAAAACGACCTGTTTGTACTAGCTCTTCTTCAGTAATATTGATGCCTTCTGCAAAAATAGTGAAGTTTTCGTTAATATCGTAGCTTGCACTAATATCCCACTGACCGTAAGTTTCTACGTTAACTGGTTCACCGTTAAAGCCGTTATCAACTAAGCGTAAAAAGCCTTCACGGTTGTTAAATGCAACACGTGCTTGCCAGTTATCTTGCTCATAGAAAAATATTAAGTTTTGTGAATCCCCAAGACCTTCTAGTGCAAATGTTTGTGTAGTATCGTCACCCACACTAATGTCGCTATTCACAACAGTTGCATTGGCAATAAAACCAAAGCCATTTTCAAACATGTGAGTAACACCGACTTCAAAACCGGTTACAGTTGCAGACTCACCATTTTGAGGACGACTTACAGTGTAAACTTCTGAACTACCAACAAGTTCGTCATCTGTTTGGTCTGTACATGTAGTACACGCAAAATCAGGACCTGAACGGTCAGACATTTCGTATGTTTCTGCACCTGTTAGGGTAACAATAAAGTCATCTACTTCTTTACTAAATACTGCAAAGCTAAATAAGTTAGCATCGTTGTAGTACCACTCGTAAGAAATATCCCAGTTTTCAGACTGGAATGGTTTAAGTGCTGGGTTACCACCACTTGCCGTTAAATTTTGACGACGTGGCTCGTTAAAGTTTGTCGCAGGAGATAGCTGAGACATAGTTGGGCGAGTGATACTGTCGTACGCTGCAAAGCGTAAAATCATGTTATCTTGCAGCTCTAACTTAACATTTAAAGAAGGGAGTAAGTTTGAGTAGCTAGTACCTTGTTCAATGCTTGTAGCCGGGCCAAATACGTTAGCAAACAATGTTGCGTCAGATGTTGGTATTACATCGCTAATAAAGCTTTGTATTGCAGCAACTTCAATATCAGTTTCTGAGTAACGCGCGCCAAAGTTAACTGTTACGGGCATATCTGAAAGGTCAAAACCAAGCGTAAAGTCCATGTATAAGCTAGTGATGTCTTCGTTAATTGTATAACGGTTATTTTGTAGTGTTGGCTCTACAGGGAAACCTTGATCGGCTAGGTAATCAAGCATTTTATCACCGTCGTAGCTATAAAATGTATCGATTAAGCCTGGGAAGTAATTGCTTGCTTGGTATGCTTCAAAATCAATTGCATCAAGTGGTGCTTGTGTACCGTAACCACAGAACTGACATTGACTACCAAAGATTTGAAAGCTTGATTTTTCACGCTCTTGGCGATAAGCACCAAAGTTAATACGATCAACTGGGCCTTTATCTGGCACGTATTCAAAATCGGCTTTTACTTCAGTAATTTCATCTTCATCTGTAAATTGATTACCAATTTCGTTGTAATGAAGTCTCGCTAGGCTTGGATCAGGCAATGAACCATTTTCAAAACCGTCATGCTGTACAGTAGGAATACTGCCAGTACCGTCAAAAGTATAGCTATTAATAATACCTACAACGTTAAAACGGTCAGTACCTGCTCGGTCATTTTCGGCTGTTGAGCGAGATACATCAAATTTAGCTTTTAATGACTCGTTTACTTGCCAATCAACGTTAATACCAAATGCTTTATTAGTTACATCACGTGAATTACGTGTATGCGATACAAAGTCACTTGCAGGGTCGCCACTTGGCGCGCCTAAACCAACTTCTTGAGAGAAAGTTAAAAGAGTGCCTGTTTCTGGATCAATCGTTGCACTGCCTACGCGGTCTGGTTCAAACCAAGATGCTAAATCGCGTACTGTTGAGTCAACTTCGAATTTTGAAATCATGCCATCAACAGTAATCGTAACATCGTCAGACGGTGCGTATTGAAGTACTAAACTTGCATTTGTACGCTCGCGGTCTTGCTCATCAACTACTTGGTCCCAGTTACGAGGAATGTAAGCATTTTCAAACAATACACCATCCGTTGGATTAGAAATTGTTTGGCCACCGCGCCAACCAGCCGTTAAAATTTGGTTATTTTGAAGTTTACGTTGTTGATTAGTGATGGCAAAAAGCACACCTAGCTTGTCATCGTTAAACGTATTACTTATTAAGAATGATGTTGATGGAGATACTTCTTCAGAAAGGCTTTCGTACATACCTTTAACTGAACCTAAAATATGTAAACCACCAAAATCAAAAGGACGTGCTGTAGTTACGTTAACCGTACCACCAATGCCGCCTTCTTGAAGAGTTGCTGTATTACTTTTATAAATATCAGCACCGGTGATTTGATCCGCAGCCAATACATCAAAGTTAAATTCACGACCTGCACTGTCTGTCGCAATTTGACGACCATTAACAAGTACAGTATTAAATTGTGGACCAAAACCACGAATAGTTACCGCTTGGCCTTCACCACCACTACGGTCAATTGCTACACCTGTAATACGTTGCAGAGATTCTGCTACGTTTAAATCAGGAAATTTACCAAGATCTTCTGCTTTAATCCCGTCTGTAACAACATTAGATGCTTTTTTATCTAACATTGATGAACGTAAGCTGCTGCGGATACCCGTTACTGCGATAACTTCAACATCTTCATTTACTACTGTAGGCGTATTGCCTTCAGCGCCTTGAGCTGCAACGTTTCCGCTTGCCAATATGCCTGTGATAGCAATACTGATCGCGGTTTTCTTGTTGAACGATAACTTATTGTTAATTATCATTTTTTAAAAACTCCTGATTGTGTGTAGTCGTTGTGTCGTTGTGGTAGTGCATATAGTTTCAAATACTATTTATATTATAAATACTTTAAACCAGCAAAAAGTGCAACCTTTTCCTGAATTATGGATAGCATTTAATCACTGTATTTTTGCTTTTAATTTTCTTTAAATTAACATTAGAATGCTGTATTCACTCAGAAAAAGAGTAAATAATAACCTGTTCGTAATCCTCTCCCGGTAATAAATTAGCTTTTGGAAAATTTTCACGATTTGGCGCATCTGGCCAATTTTGCGCTTCAAAACACAAAGCTTGTCGTGCTTTAAAAGGCGCACCTACAAAGTTAGCGGTGTATAACTGCATGCCTGGCTGCGTACTTTTAAGGGTTAAACTAACGTTCGTGTGTGGCGAAGTTAATGTAGCCATCGTCTTTAAACTGCTGTCATCATTAAAAATATAGCAGTGATCAAAGCCATTTCCAGCTTCTAGTTGAGGATGAACGGCGCTTAAGGCCTCACCAACTTGAGCTGGCTTAGTAAAGTCAAAGCAGGTACCGGTGACTGATGCAGATTCATTAAGTGGAATACTAGTTGTATCAATAGGAAGATAGTAATTGGCATTAACTTGAACAAGGTGTTCATTAATTGATTCGCTGCCATCAAGATTAAAATAGCAATGGTTGGTAAAGTTAACGAGCGTTTCTTTATTGGTTAGCGCTTTAAAGTGCAGAGTAAGCTCGCCGTTTTTAGCGCTAATCGTTTGCCAAACCTGCAACTCACCGGGGAAACCTTGTTCGCCGTCGGGCGAGCAATAATAAAGTTCAACTTCACTTTCAGTTTGTTTGGTTACTTGCCAAAGTACTTTATTAAAGCCTTTAACGCCGCCGTGCAGGCTATTAGGGCCGTTATTTGCTTCTAGTTGATACTGCGTACCAGATAAGTTAAAACGCCCCTTTGCAATGCGATTAGCGTATCGACCTACTGTAGCGCCAAGATAAAATGGGTTTTCAAGATAGTATTGAGGATCATCGACGCTAAGCGTCATTTCTTGTTTTTTAAATTTAATGCTTTTTATTATTGCGCCAAATGGCAAAATTTCAGCTGTTAAATTTTGACCATCACTGAGCTGAATAACTTGTAAAGGTTGGTTATTGGCAATAGATGTCACACGCATTCTCCAATCAAATTACCGAATTAACATTTCCTGTTATAACGGCGCAACAATATATAATATAAATAGTATATAATTGAAGCCTGTAACTCAATCTAAATACGTTGAAATTTCTCGACAAATATTTACAGCTGCCATCATATATTTACAATAATTCAGCTCAGTATGGGCTTATGTAAAACATAAGCCTCGTAAGGTTAACTGCTTTGGTAAATGTGCTCGTTAAGCGCTGCTTTTTCGTCAATGCTAAGCGCTTGTTTTGATTTAGCAATAAAATCATACCTCACCATAACGGCCTTACCTATTGCGCAGCATTTATCGTGTTGCCATGCTTCCTGTCTCAGCGTAAAAGAGCTAGTGCCTATATGCTCTACAGAGGTTTTTACGGTCACTTCGTGGCCATAAAATAATTCGCCCACAAACGACACTTCAACTTTGGCGATAATCAATTTCCAATCATGTGGATTTAAGTCCGGTGTAAAAAACTTAAAAATAGGTCCACGTGCGACTTCAAACCATACAGGTAGTACGGTATTGTTAATGTGTCCGAGTGCATCTGTTTCGCTAAAGCGCGGCATCACTTTTTCAATAAACATAAAAATCCAATAATAATTATATAAAGGTAAACCATGACGGACTTTATACGCGTTGTTGATAACGCATTAAGCGATGAGTTTTGCGATGAATTTATTACCACATTCGCGCAAAGCCCGCATGTAAAACAAGGGGTAACATCGGGCGGTGTCGACTTAAAGAAAAAAGACAGTCACGACCTACACTTAAATAATCACCCCGAATATGCACAACAATTAAAACATATACAACAAACGACTGCACAGCATGTTTTTAAGTATGTTGAAGAACATATTTTTATGATGATTGGGGCGTTTGGCTTAAAGGTCTATCACCCAAAAACAGGTGACGTTGTCGATTTAACCCAAGAGAATTTTGAAGAAGTGGGTAAACCGCAATTACCTTTGCTAGTTCAGCAAATTTTTAGACTTGGTAATATTCAAGCGCAAAAATACGAAGTAAATAAAGGTGGCTACCCTTACTGGCATAGTGAAGTTTACCCGCAGCTACAGCATAATGAAGCACTGCATCGCGTGTTGTTATTTATGTTTTATTTAAACGATGTTGATGAAGGCGGTGAAACGGAGTTTTACTATCAAAACCGTAAAATCGCCCCTAAAAAAGGCACTATGGTAATAGCCCCAGGCTACTTTACACATACTCATAGAGGCAATAAGCCAGTATCAAACGATAAGTATATTTTAACATCGTGGGTGTTGTTTAATCGTGCAGAACAAATATATAGTGCGCCAAAGAGTTAGCGCACCAAAATCAGTATTATTTAACCGAGCAGTTCATCAAATAAATTAAACAACTGATCTAGCTCTTCAATGGTGTTGTAGTGCATACAACCAATGCGCACTACACCGCCTTTATCAAGCACATCTAATTGCTTGCACAAACCTTGCGCGTAAAAATTACCATCCCACACACAAATATGCTGCTTACCTAAAAATTCTGAAACGGCGCGTGGCTCAAGCCCTTCAAAAATTAAAGCAAAAGTAGGTGTACGCTCATTTAAGCGATCAAAGTCATCAATACCAAACAACTTAATGCGTGGGTAGTTTACCAAGCGCGTTAAAAAGTGCTCACTAAGCGCCATTTCGTGTTGTTTAGTTTTAGCAAAAGCCACACTTAACTTTTCGCGGCGTGAATGGCTATCGTCAAGTTCGCTAATTGCTGCAATGTAATCAACAGCCGCGATAAAACCCGCCATGGCTTCAAAGCTTTGTGTGCCGGTTTCCCAACGACCTGGTGCTACGTCTTTAGCTGGCTCAACTTTATAAGGCGTAAACCCGTCTAAATGTTCTTTTTTACCGTAAACCATACCTAAATGCGGGCCAAAAAACTTATATGCAGAGCAGGCTAAAAAGTCGCAATCAAGTGCTTGTACGTCTACAAGTTCGTGCGGTGCGTAATGTACGGCATCAACATAAACAAGTGCGCCTACAGCGTGAGCAAGCTCAACAATACGTTTAATATTATTAATTGAACCTGTGGTATTTGACGCATACGTTACCGCTACAAGCTTAGTGTTGCTGTTTAATAAGCTTTCAAACTGCGCCATATCTAAGCTGCAATCTGCTTCGTTAATAAGCGCTGTATTTACCTTTACGCCTTTATCTTCTGCGGCTTGTTGCCACGACGATACATTTGAGAAATGATCGGCATTGGTTACAATTATTTCATCACCAGCCTGCCAGTCGCGTGAAATAGCACGGCTAAAGCTAAATGTTAGGCTGGTCATGTTTGGACCAAACACAATTTGTTGTGAGCTAGGTGCATTAAGTAAATCAGCGGCTGCTTGACGCGCATTCGCCATCAATTCAACGGTTTTATCACTTGAAAAAAACGCGCCACCTAAGTTTGAATTATAATGACCTAAATAAGCTGTCATCGCATTAAGCACCGATGTTGGTACCTGCGAGCCACCCGGTCCGTCTAAAAATATTGGCGATTTACCATCAACGTTTTGCATTAATGCAGGAAACTGCTCACGTAATTGCGTTATGTTCATGCTTATTCCTTAAGACGTTAATACAAAACAATCCAGGTAACCTGGTTTGCTAGCATCAATTTTGTTCATAGGTGTTGCGTTGTGCCACACTTCACGGTCGTTTATTAATGCAAACATGCCGTCTTTTATTTCCATTTTAAAACAAGGCTCAGCTTGCTTGTTTTCGTATACAAGTAGCTCGCCGCCTTCTAAGTTTTCATGAGAAACGCCGCATATACATACATGGTCAAAACCATCTTGATGCACGCCTTCTGGCGCTGCCGGCGTATCGCTGTTAATTGCAAGCATACGGAACTGATGAATTTCAATATCACGCTGTTCATCAATACCGGTAAGTTGGCGAAACTCATTTACAATGCTTTTCATGCCTTCTGACTCAAGTAAACTTTGCTCTAGGTTTTCGTAAGTACGCTCTACATTACCTTGAAAAGTATTAATTGAATCGTCTTGAACAAATGCTTTGGTTTGTTGTAACTTTATTTCACCATTTTGCATTTTAACTACTGAGTAACGACGTTTACGAAAGGCGCCATCTGCATAAGGATTTGCAGGCAGGTTATCAAAAGAAGGCTTAACCAAATCAATATTTGCTTGGTTAACAAAACGTAGTTGCAGTAAATTCTGGTTGTTTAATGCTGTCATAAAATCTCGCCTAAAATAATGAGAATATTGATGAGGATTTTAATGCATTTTGATAGGAATTTTTGCGCGATTACTTACTTTAAAAGCAACTTAAGACTAGATTTAATACAATAATATAAAAAAAGAAGCATGAACTATCTAATATTTATTTTAGCCAATAAAAAACCCGCCTAAGCGGGTTTTTAAACAAACTCTAAAAATTATACAGCTTGTTGAATAATCACGTTGTCTGCTTTTTTAGTGTAAGCAGGCATACGGTGGAAGTTCAAGTAACGGTATGTATCTGACGCCGTTGCATTGATCTTCGCAGCATATTCTTGATACTCAGCAACTGTTGGTAATTTACCAATGATTGCAGCAATTGCAGCAAGCTCAGATGATGCTAAGAATACGTTTGCGCCATTACCTAAACGGTTAGGGAAGTTACGTGTAGAGGTAGACACAACCGTTGCTTTATCTGCAACACGTGCTTGGTTACCCATACATAGTGAACAACCTGGAGTTTCGATACGTGCGCCAACACGACCAAAAATACCATAGTAACCTTCTTCTGTAAGTTGGTCTTTGTCCATCTTAGTAGGTGGAGCAACCCAAAGCTGAGTCGGAAGTTGACCTTTAAAGCCATCAAGCAACTTACCAGCAGCACGGAAGTGACCAATGTTAGTCATACAAGAACCGATGAATACTTCATCAATTTTCTCGCCAGCAACATCAGAAAGAAGACGCGCATCATCTGGGTCATTTGGAGCACAAAGAACTGGCTCTTTAATCTCAGCTAAATCAATTTCAACGATATGCTTGTACTCTGCATCAGCGTCAGCTTCCATTAGTTCTGGGTTAGCTAACCAATCTTGCATTGCAGTAATACGACGTTCAATCGTACGTACATCGCCGTAACCTTCAGAAATCATCCACTTAAGCATAACAATGTTTGATTCTAGGTATTCAGAGATAGACTCTTTAGATAACTTAACAGTACAACCTGCTGCCGAACGCTCTGCAGATGCATCTGATAATTCAAACGCTTGCTCAACAGTTAGGTGCTCAACGCCTTCAATTTCTAGTACGCGACCAGAGAATTCGTTAATTTTACCTTTTTTCTCAACTGTTAATAAACCTTGTTTGATACCGTAGTAAGGGATTGCATGAACAAGGTCACGTAAAGTGATGCCTGGTTGCATTTCGCCTTTAAAACGAACCAAAATAGATTCAGGCATATCAAGCGGCATAACACCAGTTGCTGCTGCGAATGCTACTGCACCCGAACCTGCTGGGAATGAAATACCTAATGGGAAACGTGTATGTGAATCACCACCAGTACCTACGGTATCTGGTAATAACATACGGTTTAACCACGAGTGAATAATACCATCACCTGGACGAAGTGAAACACCGCCACGGTTCATGATGAAATCAGGAAGCGTATGGTGAGTGCTTACATCGATAGGCTTAGGATAAGCTGATGTATGACAGAATGACTGCATTGTTAAATCTGCAGAGAAACCTAAACATGCTAGATCTTTAAGTTCATCACGTGTCATAGGACCTGTTGTATCTTGCGAACCAACAGTTGTCATTTTAGGCTCACAGTACTGACCTGGGCGAATACCTGCAACGTTACATGCTTTACCAACCATTTTTTGCGCTAGTGTGAAGCCTTTATCAGAAACTTCTGTTGCTGTTGGTACTTTAAATGTATCAGTTGCACCTAAGCCAAGAGATGTACGCGCTTTGTCAGTTAAACCACGACCGATAATTAGTGGAATACGACCACCAGCACGAACTTCATCTAAAATCACATCAGATTTAAGCTCAAAAGTAGAAATCACTTTATCAGTACCATGTTGCTTAACAACACCTTCGTACGGATAAATGTCGATTTGCTCGCCCATGTTGAGTTCATCAACATTTAATTCGATTGGTAATGCGCCTGAATCTTCCATTGTATTGAAGAAGATTGGAGCAATTTTATTACCTAGACATACACCGCCAACACGCTTGTTTGGTACGAATGGGATATCATCGCCCATAAACCAAAGTACAGAGTTAGTTGCAGACTTACGAGAAGAACCCGTACCAACAACATCACCTACGTAAGCAAGTGGTAAACCTTTAGTTTTTAATTCTTCAATCTGAGTAATTGGACCTACTTCGCCCGCTTTATCAGGTGTAATACCATCGCGTTCAATTTTTAGCATTGCTAAAGCATGAAGTGGGATATCTGGACGAGACCATGCATCTGGTGCAGGAGACAAGTCATCAGTATTTGTTTCGCCAGTTACTTTAAATACAGTAACTGAGATCTTTTCAGCAACAGCTGGCTTATTAGTAAACCATTCTGCATTTGCCCAAGACTCAATAATTTGCTTAGCGAATGTATTACCTGCTTTTGCTTTTTCTTCTACATCGTAGAACGCATCAAACATAAGTAATGTATTTGAAAGGCCTTTAACTACGATTGGTGCAAGTGTTTCGTCATCAAGTAGGTCAATCATTGGTGCGATATTGTAACCGCCCAACATTGTACCTAATAATTCTGCCGCTTTTTCTTTAGAAACAAGTGGAGAATTAGTTTCACCTTTAGCTACAGCTGCTAAGAAGCCCGCTTTAATATAAGCAGCATCATCAACACCTGCTGGTATACGCTGAATGAACAAATCTAAAATGAATTCTTCTTCACCTGCAGGTGGAGTTTTGATTAATTCAATAAGATCAGCAGTTTGCTGAGCATCTAATGGCGCTGGTACGATACCTAACGCGGCACGTTCTTCTACGTGTTTACGATATTCTTGTAGCACAATATTGCCCTCTTGGTGACGTGAAAGTATCCGGTAGCGCTTCAAGCGCAAATAAGTTACCCAATACTTATAGTATTCTAACGCGTAATTATAAAGCTTTTATGGATAGATGAAAATCCATCCAGTTACGCAACTGATTATACCGATTATAAATACTATGAATAGTGGTTGTAGTAAAAACTATTTTCATGAATACTTGTTAAGTAAGAATCATTACCATTAAACAATACTAATTTATTACAGGCATAAAAAAACCCAGCACTTGGCTGGGTTTTTATTACAAACTATTTAATTAACGTAAAACTTTAACGTTTTTGATAGTTTTGATATGCGCTTCTACACGACGGTTTTCTGCGTTTGCAGCTTTAGTGTTTGCATCATTTTTAAGACGCTCTTCACCTAAACCAACTGTAGTAATACGGTCTTTAGCAATGCCATCAGTAACTAATTGCTTAGCTACTGCATCAGCACGTTTTTTAGATAACCATTTGTTGTAAGTTGCTTTACCTACAGAAGAAGTGTGACCTTCTAAAAGTACTGTTGTATCTGGGTAATCTTTTAAGAATGCAGATACTTTTTCAATATCGTTTAAGTACTGAGTAGATACTGCTGAAGCATTGTTAGGGAAAGTCACTAATAAGCTTACAGTCACTTCTTTATCTTCATATAAAGTACAACCAGTGCCATCAACTGCATCAGTCATAGGTGTGTTAGCACACTTATCATCTGCATCAGGAATGTTGTCGTTGTCGCTATCTGTAGGAGCTACAGCTACTTCAATTACCTTAGGCTCTGGAGCTGGTTTAACTGGCTCTACAGGAGCTGAATTTTGGCCAAATAAGTAGTTAATACCAATTTTAGCGCCTACATCTGTGTAACCACGGTCAAGACCTTGGTATACAGCTGTTTCAGCATTTACAAATAAGCCATCTGTAATGAAATGTTGGTAACCAACACCTGCATTTAAGAATGTATTGTCATCTACTACGTCTATTTCTTTAATACCGAAAAGACCGTAGAAAGGACCGCCATTTAAATGGTAAAGAGCATCAATACCGTAACGCTCGCCATCAATACCGTTGCGGTTGCCAGCAACTTTATCAAAAGCATTAAAATCCATATCTGCATATTCAAGACGTGCGCTCCAGTAATCACTGAAACGGTAACCGGCTTCAACACCCCAGCCAGTTGATTCATTTACATCAAGACCAGCTTGAGCACGCATGTTTTTCCAAGATGCGTCATAATAGTCGCCAAATGCGCCAATGTAGAAACCTTCTTCTTTATCAGCAGCGAATGTAGATGCGCTAGTTGCAGCCAACGCGATTGCAATTGTAAGTGATTTTAATTTCATTGTTTTCTTCCCATTTGAACAATTTTAAATTGTAGCTAATCGATACTAGCTCAATCAGTTTTATATAGACTAACTGAGCCTTTGTTAATCAATACTTAACGAAAAATAAAGTTTATAACTTTTTTCTATGCCTCGTCACAACACACATCCACTTACTATAGGCGAAATTAAAACTTTATTGAAAAATAAATATAGTAGTTTGTTGTAAATTAGTACTTAGCAAGGAATGTAAGAGCAATTAAATTAAATGCACTTATAAATGCAAAGAAATATTGCTTGGCTTTAATTCGGCGCATAATACCACCAGAATTAACATTACCCTAGGTATATGCACATATTTGATTAAAAAATGACTCTTTTTAATCATGTAGTTATACTCAAAGTTAAGTATTAAGTACCACAAAAAGTTTGGTAATCATTATCATTTATCGGTGCAGCCTGAAATTCTGATAATTTTTCACTGTCAGAATACGGGTTACTGGCTATTTTTATAAAGCGCTGTAGTAACTCACTAGACCCTGTAGCGTTATATTGTGCAATTATTTCTTCGATCACATGATTACGCGGTATTACACGAGGATTTGCAGCTCTCATTATTTCATAACTATTATCGTCGGTTAAGCTTACCCACTTAGCTCTCCATTCAATTAGCGACTCAGGTATTACTGTTTCTTCTTTTAAAGATTCAGTAAGCGCATCGAAGGTATTGGTGTAATCGAGCTGATTATCTTTTAATAGTGCTAACAACTCTGCGATTAACTCGCCACTACTATTGCAAGATTCATTTAAACCCAGCTTTTGTCCCCACATAGCCGTAAACTCAGTATTAAATTGCTCAGCAAAGCTATTAATGTATGGCGTCATTAACGAAACAGCTTGTTCGTCATCATCGCTGATAAGCGGTATTAAACTTTCAGCTAAACGAGCACAGTTCCAGTTAGCTATATTAGGTTGATTACCAAATGCATACCGACCTTGTTTGTCGATAGAGCTAAATACAGTATCAAAGTCAAAGCTATTCATCATGGCACACGGGCCGTAATCAATGGTTTCTCCGCTTACTAGCGTATTATCGGTATTCATTACTCCGTGAATAAAGCCAACACGCATCCAGCTCACAACTAGCTTAACTTGGTTTTTAATCACAGCGCCTAAAAATGCTAAATAGCGCTGCGATCCTGTATCTGTTATTTCTGGGTAGTGTCGCTCTATAGCTAAATCGGCTAAATTTTTAAGTCCTTCAACATCGCCTTGCGTCGCTAAATATTGAAACGAGCCAACACGAATATGGCTCGTTGCTAAACGAGTCACTATGGCGCCTGCTTGTGGCGGATTACGATAAACCGTTTCACCACTACCAACAACCGCTAAGCAGCGTGTGGTTTTAATGCCTAGTGCATGCATTGCCTCGCTCATTACGTATTCACGAATAGCAGGACCAAGAGCACAACGCCCATCTCCCCCTCTTGAGTAAGGAGTAGCACCAGAGCCTTTTAATTGAATATCCCACAACTGGTTTTTATCATCATTAATAGCGCCCAGTAAATGCGCTCGCCCATCGCCTAAACGTGGTGAAAAATGTCCAAATTGGTGCCCAGAGTAACCAAGTGCTACTGCAGGAATCGCCTGTTTTTCGTTACCGCTAAAAGTGCTAGCACGCAAATCAGCTGCAACGTTAATATTAAACTCTTTTGCTAAGCTCTCGTTCCACAGTAATAACTGAGGAAAGGCAACACTTGCAGGGAAATCTTCTATCGCAAAGTTTTCCGTAATGTCTGTGTATCTTGGCACTAATTTCATGGTAATTCCTATTATTGCTGACTTATACCAACACGGTTGTCACCTACGCCATAGGCCACAATTAAGCTCAACTCTTGCATACTTAAGCCACTTTGCTTTTGCATTTCGTTAAAAAAGGCTTGGGCTGCACTCAGTGATTTTTTAGTTTGTAAGCCGCCGTCTATAATTTTATGGGCACGCAAATAATTCTCTACATCGCGTGATAGTAAAAAAGTATCTTTACCAAGTGCTCGCAGTGCATAAGGCCCTGTATTTCCGCCTAAACGCGCACCATGCTTTTTTAAATACGCCCATAAACCAATAATATCGTCTGTTGGCCAATTAGCGATAAACTGACTAAAACTGCCATGTTCCCCTGCTATTTCGTGGATCATGTAAGCATTTTCGGTAATTGTTTTTACTTTTTTATAGTTACGAACAATTCGCTCATCCGTTGCTTTTTGTTCCAGCATATCAGGTGGCATCATTAATAACTTATCAACGCTAAAATCCCAAAAAACCTCTCTAAAGCCTGGCCACTTATTATTAATGACTGACCAATAAAAGCCACTTTGAAATACTTTTCGAGTAAATTCCTCAAGCCAATCGTCGTCACTTAACGTGCTTAGTTGTTTTTTAGATAGCGGTTTTGCGAGTAATAACTTAAGCATTTTTTCAGAGCCTTTTCGCTCTACCGCTCGCTTATAAATATCGCTAAATTTTTCCATCTGATTAATACCTTACTTCTACTATGGGTCTAGTGTACGAGAAAAGCACCCAATACGTAACCACCCCTCTTTTCGGTGAATTAATCTGTATTTAGTAGCTTGACACCCAGATGGCTAAAATGCTTTAATCGCCGTAATTACCCTATTTAAATTGCACAGGTTTGTAAGTTTTACTCTACAAACAGGTGCAAAGGGCTAGAAGAGGTGCGTTATTCAGGTAGCGTATGTTAGGAGCGCAAACTCCAGTGAGCATACGTGAGGGGAATTAACGCCGAGAAGTAACCACTTTTGCGAGGTGTTTATTTCGGGCGACTAGGTTGAACCCTAGCGACTGTCACCAATAGCTGCTTATAAAAAGCAGCTTATTAGTTTGGTGGAGAGCTTCTGGTCTTAAATATTAAGGCCGTGCGCCCTATTATTTTAAGCCCATTCGCTCTTCGAATTATTAGTTCGAACGACGTTAATGCGGCTCCTTCCATAAAGCTTTTTAACTCTTCGAATAATATCAATTGCATTAAATTAGTTATCGCTAAAATGATCACGTTTTTAATAAAGTTGGTACAAATTATAAGTTCGTGAGAGATGATCAACAACTTCAATTTAAACGACTACTCATTGTGGACCGCGCTCGTAACGCCATTTGATCAACACGGCGATGTTGACTACAACACGTTAACTAAGCTGGTTAGCGAGCAAGAAGCAGCGCATAACGGTATTTTACTACTTGGCAGTACGGGCGAAGGTTTAGCACTCACGCTAAAAGAACAACAAGCCATTGTTGAACACGTATGCCAACTAAAACCAGCAGTACCACTCATGGTTGCTGTGGGCGGTAGTAACTTAAAGCAACAAATTGAGTGGGTTAACTACTGTAATACACTCCCAATTCATAGCTTTTTACTTGGCTCACCGCTTTATGCAAAGCCCGGCGCTATAGGTCAAACTCATTGGTTTGAAAGCCTACTTAATGCAAGTGCTCACCCGTGTATGCTTTATAACGTACCGGGTCGAAGTGCTGTTAGCATTCCAACGGCAACAATTCAAAACTTACAAAATAATAAAAATTTATGGGCGTTAAAAGAAGCGAGCGGCAGCATTGCTCAGTTTGAAGCTTACCGCCAAGCTGCGCCTAATTTAGCTATTTTTAGTGGCGACGATGCGCTGATGCCTTATTTTGCTCAAGCTGGCGCAAAAGGTTTAGTGTCGGTAGCTGCAAATGCATGGCCCGCACAAACTCACGAGTTTGTTAAACGCAGCTTAAGTGGCCAACACCCTAATTTATTTGCCCAGTGGTCAAGCGCTATTAATAGCTTATTTGCTGTCGCAAACCCTATTCCCGTAAAGGTATTGATGCATTTGCAAGGCCGCTTAAGCAGCCCGCAACTTCGTCCACCTTTAACACACCTTGAGTTAACTCAAACCGATTGCATCACAACTGCAAACAACACCATTTTATCTTGGCATTAAATACAGGTTTTTATAATGAGCTGGTTAGAACTATTAAATAATTTAGAATCGGGCGCAGTACGCGCAGCATCACAAAACGAAAGCGGCCAATGGCAAGCTAACGTAGAAGTAAAACAAGGCATTTTGGATGCCTTCAAAAATGGCACTAATACTGAGTTTGCAGGTGGTTTTGTTGATAAACATAACTTAGCTCCGCAAGAATTTAGTACTGACGATGGCGTACGTATGGTGCCGGGTGGCTCTAGTGTTCGCCGTGGTGCTTATGTTGCTAAAGGCACGATTATTATGCCACCAGCGTATGTAAACATTGGTGCATACATCGACGAAGGCACAATGGTAGATAGCCACGCATTAGTTGGCTCGTGTGCACAAGTAGGTAAAAACGTACATTTAAGTGCTGCAGTGCAGCTTGGTGGTGTACTTGAGCCAATTGGTGCAAGCCCAGTAGTTGTAGAAGACGACGCCTTTATTGGCGCTGGCTGTATTATTGTTGAAGGTGTAGTCATTAAAAAAGGTGCAGTACTTGCCCCAGGCGTGCGTTTATCGGCGACTATTCCGGTATACGACTGCGTAAACGAGCGCCAACTAGATAAAGGCGAGCCAATCCCAGAATACGCGATTGTAATACCAGGCTCTCGCCCTGCGTCAAACGAGTGGGCGCGCGAGCAAGGCTTAAGCATGTCGTGTGCGTTAATTGTTAAATACCGCGACGAGAAAAGCGATGCATCGTTATTGCTTGAAGAGGTTTTACGATAATGAGCTTTTTGAGCACGCCTATCAAAACCGCTGTAAATACAATTACACAACAACTTGATACACCTTTTTTTGTTTACGACCTAGATCAACTAAACGCGCATCTTGCACGTTTAGTTGCGCAAACCGATGTAAAACTGTGGTACGCGGTAAAAGCAAATCCACTGTCTAAAATTATTCAAAGCTTAGACAACGCTGGTTTTAATTTTGACGTAGCAAGTAAAGGTG
Organism: Pseudoalteromonas sp. GutCa3; assembly: GCF_002836155.1. Lineage (NCBI taxonomy): Bacteria > Pseudomonadati > Pseudomonadota > Gammaproteobacteria > Alteromonadales > Pseudoalteromonadaceae > Pseudoalteromonas > Pseudoalteromonas sp. GutCa3. The sequence goes on from NZ_PJBK01000047.1 coordinate 100,678, forward strand.
AGCTTGAGCAAGTGCTAGCACAAGGTATTAGCTCACAGCGCGTGCTCAACACAGGGCCTGCAAAAAGCCCTAAACAAATTAAACACTTTATTGAGCGCGGAGTACGTATATTCGTAGCCGAAAGCCTCAATCAAGTACGTTGGTTAAACCAACAAGCGCAACTACAAAATACGCAGTTACAAGTATTACTGCGAGTGCAATTACGCTGGCCTGAAGGTGAAAAAAACCCACTGGGCGGCGACAGCCTCACACCATTTGGTTTGGGTTGTGATGAGTGGCAAGCACTCAATGTAACCGACTACCCTGCACTTAAGTTTGACGGCTTACATATTTTTCAGTGGGGCAACATGCTTAGCACGCAAAAGCTAAGCGAATTGTGGTCACAAATGATTGCACCACTTAGCCAACTTGCCAGCGATTTAAATATTAGCCTTAAAATTCTCGATTTAGGTGGCGGCTTAGGTATTCCTTATACACAAAGCGAAACAACACTTGATTGGGATGACTTAATAGCTGCACTCGCTAAAATTAAAAATGATGCGGGCGTAGAAGAGTTATGGATGGAACTTGGTCGTTATGCCGTTGGCGAATGTGGTCATTACGCAAACCCAGTAATAGAGCGCAAACAAAACTATAATCAACAGCAAGTAATTTTAAGCGGCGGTATAAACCACTTATTACGCCCTGCTGTTACCAGCCAAGATTTTCCTGCTGCGTTACTGCGTGAATCCAGTGCTAAAACTCAAGCGGTCACTTTATACGGCCCGCTTTGTACAGCGCTTGATTGCTTAGGTGAGCATAACCTGCCAAGCGATTTAAATGAGCACGACTGGCTAGTGTTTAGCCAATGCGGTGCTTACGGCTTTACCGAAAGTATGCCGTATTTTTTATGCCACGAGCTCGCCGGCGAGTACACATTGCAAAACGGTGAACTTACCTGTGTTCGCCAAGCCGAAAATGCCAGCCACTACTTAAGGTAATAAGCATGAGTAATACAACACACATCGGCCAAGAGAACATTGTAGTAGGGGAAGTTGCAAACGGCTTACCGCTTACAATTCCTGTTTATCGCTTAAAAGGCGATGGCACAGGGCCTAGTGTTTATGTTCAGGCCAATATGCATGGCGCTGAAGTGCAAGGTAACGCAGTTATTTTTCAGCTACTTGAGCAATTAAAACACCTAAACCTTAATGGCGATATTACATTAGTACCTTATGCTAACCCAATTGGTTGTAATCAAAAATCTGGCGAGTTTACCCTTGGCAGGTTCGATCCGATTACGGGCACTAATTGGAATCGCATGTATCACTACAATAAAAATTTAGTGGCACAGTTTTCACAAAATCATACCCAGTATGACGACGCTACATTAAAAAGTAACTTCAAACAGGCGCTTATTGACGAAGTAGACAGCAAACTTAACGGCCCTGCTTATTTACTTAATACGGGTAAACGCATTGCACTTAACCTACAAAAGCTCGCTCATCAGGCTGATATAGTACTCGATTTACACACAGGTCCTATTTCAAGCAAGCATTTGTACTGCCCAACCTATGCAACCGACAGCGCGCGTTACTTTAATATTGAGCATGTATTGCTTATTCCTAGTGATTTTGACGGTGCTATGGATGAAGCTAACTTTTGCCCATGGTGGCATTTGAGTGATGCACTTAGCGAGCAAGGTCGTGAATTATCAATACCTGTAGAAGCATTTACTGTAGAGCTAGGCAGCCAAGAAAAAATAGACTTAAAAGAAGCACTAAACGATGCTAACAGCATTTTAAGTTACTTAAATCACAAAGGCGTATTACAAAACGCACCGCATACGCCAGCCAATATGACTCGCTATGCATGTAATTTAGATGACTACTTTGCTTATTACGCCCCTATTGGCGGCATGGTTGAATACTTAGCCCCACTTGGTGGGCACATTAAAGCCGGTGAGCCTATTGCTAATATTTTACGCATGGAGCGCTACTTAAGCGAGCAACCACTGCAAACACTTACTCTCGATTGCGATGCAATTGCCATTTTGCACTTTGCCTCGGCGAGTGTTAACCAAGGCACCGAACTTTATAAGTTTTTTACTAACATATTTGAGCTTTAGCTCACCCTTCTCATTGCGTGAGAGCACATAGTTAATGTGCATTAAAAAAGCGGCCTAGGCCGCTTTTTTTCTGATCTATATTTACTTTGTATACGTAATGTCCTTGTTATAAATACAAATTCAGTAAAAGTTCACCGTTACATATGTAAAAAGACGTTATAATTAAATTAACGCATACAACACAACCCGAACCCACAAGGAATTACAATGAGCTGGCGCCACTGGATCACACTTTCTGCCTTAATAAGTACAGCTACCTTCGCACAAGAAGAAGTTGCTACAAATGAGCAAGACAACGACATCGAACTTGTAAAGCAGTGTATTTTAAATGAGGTAATTGGCGGAGATGGTAAACAAACATTAGACGATCTTCGTAAAAAGTGTTCAGCTCTTGAAGAAGACAAACAACTTACCGCGCTTGATAAACGCCAAGCTCGTGAAGAAGTAGGTAAAAAAAATAGAAATGTAATTACGCCACATAAGCGTAACTATATTTTACCGCTTTCGTACGTATCACACCCAAACGATCGCCCATTTGATGGCTTTGACGCACTAACCGACGACAACGACGGTGAACCGCTCGACAACTTAGAAGCAAAATACCAGCTATCGATAAAAGTACCTCTTTACGATGATTTTTCGGATAAAGACCAAGCCATATTTTTTGGCTTTACACTGCAATCATATTGGCAGCTTTATAACTCAGAAATTTCTTCTCCATTTCGTGAGACTAACTACGAACCAGAGATATTTTGGATAAATTACCTCGACCCAGAAAACGTATTATGGGGCGACGAAATGGCAATTGCTTTAGGTATTTCGCATCAGTCAAATGGTCGAAGCCAACCAAACTCACGTTCGTGGAACCGTATTTATGCAGACTTTATCTGGGAAAACAGAGGCTTTGTTTTTAGCTTTAAACCTTGGTACCGAATAGCTGAGGACGAAAAAGAAGATATTTTAGAAGCCAATGGCGACGACAACCCAGACATATATAAATACATGGGTTACTTTGAGTTTAGCGGCGCGTATCGTTTTCATGACCATGAATTTAGCTTTATGACACGTAACAACTTAAATTCAGATAATCGTGGTGCAATTCAACTCGACTGGTCGTTTCCTTTATGGGGCCGCGTTCGTGGTTATGCACAATACTTTAACGGTTATGGCGAAAGCTTAATTGATTACAATGCGGATGTAGAACGTATTGGTGTAGGTATATTATTAACCGATCTGCTGTGATACTTCTCTAAGTTTTACACACAAAAAAGCCAAGCATCGCTTGGCTTTTTTGTGTTTTGAACAGCTAAACAGTTATTTTTTTACTACAAACTGCCCTTCAAATTCTGCAACCACGTTATCACCATCGTAAATAGTTACAGGCACTACGTAACTTGCTTTACCGTCGGTTTCTAAATCGCTTAACTTGCCCTTACAGGTTTGTATATCAACACAACCACGTGGGTCGGTAGTAAGCGGCTTTAAGTACTTAATGTTAGCATCGGCTAATACAATATTACCTTCAAGCCCAGCTTCTTTAAGCGCTAAGTACGTAGCGCCCCAACCTGTTAGCGTGGCCAAGCTATAAATAGAGCCTGCAAACATGGTGTTATGTAGGTTTAAGTTAGCGTCTAGGTCGGCGCTGGTTGTAAATTGCCAATCGGTATAGCTTTCTACCTTAATACCCATCGCGTCACTAATTGGAATAGACTCACGCCACGTATTTTGTAGTACTTGCGTCCAATTTGGATGACGGAACCAGCCTGGCTCACACGGTTTTTGCTTTACCATTTTAAAGTGTTGTACATCGCCATACGCTAAGTGCGCTTTTTCTTTTAATTCGTAACCGTGGCGTTTATAAAACTCAAGCGCACGTTCGCGTGCAAACAAAACCAGTTCATCGGCATTTTGTGTCCATGCTATTTTTTCAAGCTCATGAAGCAAACGACTACCAATATGCTGATTACGGTTCCCCTCTGCAACTGCCATGTAGCGCACTTGTGCTTGCTCATGATTGTTAAAGTGCAAACGTGCTACACCTAGCACTTCGCCTTCTTTATTTTTTATAAAGCGGTGCTCAGAGTCTTGTTCCATATCGTCTTGTTCAGAGCCACGAGGCTCGCCCCAAGGCGCGCGTAATACCTGCCAACGCAATTGGTAATACGCTTGCCAATCTTCGCTACTTTGTGGGGTGCTTACCTGAAACATACATACTCCTGTTGTTATATAAGCCGTAAATAAAAGTCAAAAAAAAGGCTACGGCGCTATACTAATAGTATTGGTTATCTACCAAGCTAAAAAAATAAAATAATTAAATTGATTGGCATTATTATGGCAAATACCATACTCCATCTTAAAAAAACTGCAAATACGACTTTGGTGATGGCTGTAAAATAACGTAAAAAAATAATGACAAAGGCCATTGCGCTTTAACGTTGCTAGTTTATGCTGAGAATATGACTGAAAAAATCAATTATATAAATTCACTGACGGGTTTGCTAAGCGATCAATTTATTGAAAATAGCCACAGCATTGGTCAGTTAATCTATTGGCATAAATGCAGTGGCGATCACATTCAAGTACGTGAGCACGAGCAGTTACGCTGGTTACTTATTAACGACACTCTTCAATCTGTTATTGATTTAAATAACCCGGATTTATTACTTTTTCCACACTTATTGTACCTAGATAAGCACTGGCAAGCTCTTAGCGCGCCACAAAAAGTGTTAGAACTCGGCCTTGGCGGCGGTGCAATTCGTAACTATTTACAACACAAATACCCTAAAGCACAAATAACATCGGTTGAAAAAAACGCCGATATTATTGATTGCTATACCCAGTTTTTTTCGTCAAATAAGAATGAGCAACTGCTGTGCGCCGATGCGCAACAGATTTTAGAAAGTGTGCAAAATATTGATTGGATTATTCTAGATTTATTTAGCCAAATAGACGCGCCTCGATTTTTATTTGAAGAGGCATTTTATAAAAAAATCTACTCGGCTTTAAATAACAACGGCGTGCTATTTATTAACTTTTTATCGCAGCATGAGTCGCAATTAAAGCAACTTCAGCAGCTATTACTCGATGTATTTGGTTGTAATATTAGCCCGCAAAAAATTACGGGCTATGTAAATCATATTGTCGTGGTAACCAAAAACTTAAACAGATAAGTTAAACGTAACGGGCCCATCGTTACACAAGCTTACTTGCATATCAGCACCAAACTCACCTGTGGCTATTGTAAGCCCCAACTCTTTAGCTTGAGCTACAAAGTATTCGTAAAGCTCGTTAGCTTGGCTTGGCGTTGCCGCAGATGAAAAACTAGGGCGCATACCCTTTTTAGTATCAGCCGCTAGCGTAAATTGCGAAACAACAAGTAACTCACCTTTAATATCTTTAAGGCTTAAGTTCATTTTGTCGTTTTCGTCAGTAAAAATACGATAATTACTTACCTTGTGTAAAAGCTTATCGGCCGTTTGTTTGTCGTCGTGTTTTTCAACGCCCAGCAACAACAATATACCTTGGCTAATTTCGCCTACCACGTGGTTGTTAATTTCTACTTTGGCATGCTTTACACGTTGTATTAAACCTAGCATTTAAACTGTGTCCTTTATTGCTGGTTCATCATCTTCTAGTTCAAGCTCTGGTGTTTCTGGAATATCATTTGGGCTAATGCACGCAGTAAATTCAGCGCCAAGCAAAACAACTACCCACGACAAATACACCCATACAAACAAAATAGGAATGGTTGCTACTGCGCCATAAATAACTTCGTACGACGGAAAATGACTAATATAAAGTGCAAACCCTTTTTTGGTCAGCTCAAATAAAAGTGCCGCAAAAAAAGCGCCAGGTATTGCCGCTCTGAACGACACCCGCGTATTAGGCACTAAGGTGTAGAGCATAATAAAGCCCACCATCGAAATCCCATACGGCAATAACTTTAACAAAAACCCACTAAACCCCGGAATTCCCTGATCAGCAAACGACACCAAAGATACAATATAAGAGGTAACACCAATACTGGCACCGAGCAACATAGGCCCTAAGCTCAAAACCATCCAGTACACAGCAAATGAGATCATCATTGGGCGCTTTTTCTTAATTCGCCAAATTCGGTTTAATGTGGCATCTACATTGCGTATTAACAGTAAGGCTATTGCAGCTAGAAAGCCAATACCCACCGCCGTCATTTGGTTGGCATTGCCCGCAAAGGAGCTAATATGCTCTCTAATAACATCGGTAGAGGTAGGGACAAAGTTGGTAAACAAAAAGCTCTCAATTTCCATGCGAGTAGATTCAAAGCCCGGAAAGGCTGAAAATATAGCAACACCCACCGCAATTAATGGCACTAAAGAAAGAAGGGTTACGTAAGCAAGGTAACCTGCATTAACCGTTATTTGATCGTCTATACAACGATTAAAATACTGCATCCACCAACCAGGTTGCTGGCGTATAAAGGACTTAACTTGCTGTTTGTAATGTGAGAGCTTATCATTCATACAATTGACTTGTGCTTATATAGTTTTGATTATAATAACAATCAGCGCCATAATTTACAGCACTAACGCTCGTAAACAGGAATTCAAATGAAAAAACAAACATTACTCAGTGTTTCAATGCTTGTAGTAACACTTACTTTAACTGGCTGCCAATCAGCTTATTATTCTGCGATGGAAAAAGTGGGTGTTCACAAACGCGATATTCTTATTGATCGCGTAGAAGAAACCAAAGACTCGCAACAAGAGTCACAAGAAGAATTTAAATCGGCACTAGAGCGCTTAACTACTCTAATCGATTTTAATGGTGGCGAACTACAAGACACTTACAATCAACTAAACGATGATTACGAGTCGAGCTTAAATGCCGCTAACGAAGTGTCAACTAACATCAATAAAGTAGAAGACGTGGCAGAAGCGCTATTTGATGAGTGGGGCGATGAGCTAGAGCAATACAAAAGCGCATCACTTAAGCGTGAAAGCAGCAAAAAGCTAGCCGCGACTAAGCGTCAATTTGATCAGCTATTACGCTCAATGCGCAGCGCAGAGAGTAAAATGGAGCCAGTATTAACCTCGCTTCATGATAACGTTTTATACCTAAAGCATAACTTAAATGCACAAGCGGTATCGGCTATTAAAGGTGAATTCACTAACCTTAAGCGCGATATTCAATTGTTGATGAACGACATGAACAAATCGATTGCCGATTCAAACAAATTTATTGAACAAATGAATAGCGCTGGCTAATTATTTGTTACTTTAACAAGCCTGCTTAATTGCAGGCTTTTTTATGTTAAAGGCATGCTAAAAGGGATTTACAATGAAACGCTTTTTAACCGCAACAATGCTCTTATGTATACTAACTGCCTGCGGTGCACCTAATAATATTAATCGTATTACCAGCTCTGACTCAGTTGTTGTTATTAATGATAAGAACGGTCGTTATAAAAATTTATACACAGGTGAAAAAACATATCCCACTACCTGTACTGAAAACTGCTACCCAGCCCACCCAGACTTACTATGCAAAACCGGCAGCGAAAACTGCCAGTACCAAGGCCAGCAAACTAAACCACAACTTAGTACCGGCTATACCGTACGCTGGCTTGGCCACGCTAGTTTTGTAATTAACACTCCAAATGGGCAAAGTGTGCTGTTTGATCCGGTAAAAAATCAGTTTGATTCTCCAGTCGCACTTGGCTTTAAACTCGGCGGCGGTATTTATCGTAAAGCAGGGGCTTGGCCTAGTGAGCAAGAACTGGAAAATATTGATGCGGTAATGTATTCGCATATTCATTACGATCACTTTAATAAGGCCGACATACAAAACATTGGCAATAAACCTCGCTATTTAACACCACTCGGTATGGCCGACAACTTCCCCACCGGCGGTTTTAGTATTAGCGAAATGCCGTGGTACTCAACAACCAACATTGACGACTTAGTTATTAATGCCGTGCCAGCTCATCATTTTAGCGCTCGTGTATTGGTGCCCCTTATTTACGAAGATAACAATAAAGACTTATGGAATGGCTGGCTGCTTGAACAAAACGGCAGTACCTTATTTTTTGCAGGCGATACGGGCTACTCAAAACACTTTAAAGACATACAGCAAAAATATGGCGATATAGATGTGTGCTTAATACCAATCGCATCTTACTACAGTAAAGAAAGTGGTAAATTTTATCGCTACGTTCACACCACACCAGAAGACGCGCTTAACGCAGCACAAGAACTTAACTGCAAAGTAATGATACCGTGGGGATACGGTAACTCAAGTTGGAAAATGGGCGACCATACTAGCCACTCTGCTTTGCTACGTTTATTACACATGGTTAAAAAAATGGATGCTAAAACACCGCTGTATATTTTAAACGAAGGCGAAAGTATTTCACTGTAACTATTTACTTAGCTGTTTTAAGATTGTTATTACATTAAGACAAATCCACAATAAAATTGAGAAATTAATGAAAAAATTAGCACTCGCCTTAAGCTTTTTATTAAGCACGCCAGCAATGGCTATTGATGTTGAACATACATCAACTCCAATTACTATTGATGGCGTATCAGAAAGTGCGTGGGATAAAGCCGCTTGGCACGATATGCCTTATTTAATGGATGGCACACTGCCATCAAACGATGCCGACTTTAAAGGGCGTTATCGCTTACTGTGGGATCAAAACTATTTATACCTACAAGCCGATATTGTGGATGACGTTTTAATAGATACACACCCCGACCCAACCTATAAATATTGGGATGACGATGCGCTTGAAGTATTTATTGATAGCGATGCATCAGGCGGAAATCATCAATTTAATCACACCGCTTTGGCGTACCATATTGGCCTTGATAACCAAGCCGCCGATTACGGACCTGATAAACAAGCCCATTTGTATACCGACCACCTAGTGAGTAACTGGAAGCGTAACACCACCGCGCCCTTTAACATTACCTGGGAAGTAGCGATAAAACTCTACCCTAATGATTATAAAGAAGGGGCTAAAAACACCCCACTTACACTTAGCGAAAAACAAGTAATAGGCTTTATGTTAGCGTATTGCGATAACGATGGCAGTGACGTGCGCGAGCATTTTATGGGCTCACACGAAGTACAGCCAGTAAATGGCGACAGAAACCGTGGTTTTATAGATGCCGACGTATTTGGCAAAATCACCCTACTTCCTAAAAAGTAAGTTACTACCAATAAAATAATTGAACACGTATGTTGGGTTGAGCGAAGCGAAACCCAACGCAAAAACATCCCACCAACAAACACTGATACTTTGCATTATCGGCTGTTTCAACTTTCCCTCTTCTCATTCCCTTCTCCTTGTGCAAAAAATCTTTAAATAAATTATTCACAAAGAGGTTAAGAGGCGCTGCGCTTTTAGAGGTAAATATATTATGGAAATTTCATAACAAAACGGTAGCTATATAATTTTAAGCTAAATACTGTCAGCTGACGACTTATAGCCTACAGCTCTTGTTTCCAAACACAAAAAAGCCGCTGTATTTTTCAATACAGCGGCTTTTAAAATCATTATTCTAAATTAATAGATTATGACTTAGGTCCACGACCTGCACGTTTACGCTCGTTTTCAGTAAGGTAACGCTTACGAATACGAATGTTTAGTGGAGTTACTTCAACTAGCTCGTCATCATCGATGAACTCAAGCGCTTGCTCAAGTGAGTAGTTAAGGTGTGGAGAAAGCGTTTGCGCTTCATCAGTACCAGATGCACGTACGTTAGTTAACTGCTTGCCTTTAAGGGCGTTAACTGTAAGGTCGTTATCACGGTTATGAATACCGATAACCATACCTTCGTATACTTCAACACCGTGACCGATGAATAAACGGCCGCGTTCTTGTAAGTTGAATAATGCGTTAGTAAGTGCTTTACCAGTTGCGTTTGCAATCATTACGCCGTTCTTACGAACACCGATGTCGCCACCTTTGTGAGGACCGTAATGATCGAACGTATGGTACATAAGACCAGAACCCGAAGTAAGCGTCATGAAATCAGTTTGGAAACCAATTAAACCACGGCTAGGGATCATGAAATCTAAACGCATACGGCCTTTGCCATCTGGAGTCATGTTAGTAAGTTCACCTTTACGTAGGCCAACTTGTTCCATAACAGAACCTTGGTGCTCGTCTTGACAGTCAATAGTAACTGTTTCAAACGGTTCTTCTAGAACGCCATCTACAGTACGTAAGATAACTTCTGGACGAGAAACTGAAAGCTCGTAACCTTCACGACGCATGTTCTCAATTAAGATACCTAGGTGTAATTCACCACGACCAGAAACACGGAAGCTATCTGGGCTACCAGTATCTTCAACGCGAAGTGCTACGTTGTGTACTAATTCTTTGTCTAAACGTTCACGGATATTACGTGACGTTACAAACTTACCTTCTTTACCACAGAAAGGTGAGTTATTTACAGAGAATGTCATTGTTACAGTTGGCTCATCAACACTTAGTGGTGGTAATGCTTCAACGTTTCCTGGGAAACAAACTGTATCAGAAATCTTAAGCTCACCAATACCTGTTACAGTTACGATGTTACCAGCGTAAGCTCTATCAGTTTCGATACGTTCAAGACCTAGGTAGCTTTGTACTGCGCCAATTTTACCATTACGTGTAGTGCCATCAGCACTGATAATAGTAACTTGTTGGTTAGGAGCAACAGAACCACGTTTAATACGACCAATACCAACTACACCAACATAAGAGTTGTAATCTAGTTGAGAAATTTGCATTTGGAAGTCACCTTCAGGATCTGCATCCGGTGGTGATACTTCGTCAACGATCATCTTGAACATAGGTTCCATGTTGTCTGATGGCTCGTCTAAATCTAGTGTTGCCCAGCCGTTGATAGCTGAAGCGTAGATTACTTTAAAATCTAACTGTTCGTCAGTTGCGCCAAGGTTGTCGAATAAATCAAAGATTTGATCCATAACCCAATCAGGACGTGAACCTGGCTTATCAATTTTATTGATAACTACGATTGGCTTTAAGCCTTGCGCGAATGCCTTTTGCGTAACGAAACGCGTTTGTGGCATTGGACCTTCTTGAGCATCAACAAGTAATAATACTGAGTCAGCCATCGAAAGTACGCGTTCAACTTCACCACCGAAATCGGCGTGTCCCGGAGTATCTACGATATTGATATGGTAGTCGTTCCAAGAGATGGCTGTGTTTTTAGCCAAAATGGTAATACCACGTTCTTTCTCAATGTCGTTTGAGTCCATCACGCGCTCTTCGTTACCGCCGCGTGTTTCTAATGTACCTGATTGCTCAAGTAGTTTGTCAACCAGAGTTGTTTTACCGTGGTCAACGTGCGCGATAATCGCTATATTTCTTAACTTTTCGATGCTCATATATTTACTCAGAGAAATTAAATTCTCAATGATCCTGCAAGATCTACGCACTCATCCACGCTTTCGCGAGATGTCCCAGCATAGGATTTAAAAGGGCGCATATTATCCCTCATTAATGACATGGATGAAAGTTTATCCAATACATATTTTAAAACTTTCTCAATACTTTTACTAAGTATCTGTTTTATATATGACAATTATATGAATTAAATTTCAATATTTTTTTGAAAAACAGTCTTTTTGGCTATTTTTCCGATCTTTTTGTTACTCTTTTACATTTAGGTTATGCTAATTTCAGCTGATTAAATTAACAACAAATTACGCTCTGTAAATTTTGCACCGAAATGGAATATTTACGCACCAAGATGGTGCGTTTATATATTCCATTTTGATGCAATGATATTTTTTTAATTTATAAACAGCCAGTTACAATAATGGCACAAAATCAGCTTAGTAAATACCAAAGCAATTATGCAGCAATAACAAAACCCAATAGTTGGAGGACACATGTCACAATCGGTTTTAGATTTTATTAAAGAAAATGACGTCAAGTTCATTGATTTACGCTTTACTGACACTAAGGGTAAAGAGCAACATGTATCGATTCCTCATCACCAAGTTGATGAAGATTTTTTCGAAGACGGTAAAATGTTCGACGGTTCTTCAATTGCAGGCTGGAAAGGCATAAACGAATCAGACATGGTATTAATGCCAGTTCCTGAGTCAATCAAACTAGACCCTTTCACTGAAGAAGCGACATTAATTTTACGTTGTGACGTAGTAGAGCCTTCTACACTACAAGGCTATGAGCGCGACCCGCGTTCTGTTGCTAAGCGTGCTGAAGATTACATGCGTTCTACAGGCATTGCAGACACTGTTTTATTTGGCCCTGAGCCAGAATTTTTCGTATTTGACGATGTTAAATACAAATCAGATATGTCTGGTTCTATGTACAAAATTGATTCTAAGCAAGCTGCTTGGAACTCAGATAAAGAATATGCAGATGGCAACACTGGTCATCGTCCAGGTGTTAAAGGCGGTTACTTCCCAGTTGCTCCAGTTGATGACTTCCAAGATTGGCGTTCAGCTACGTGTCTAGTTCTAGAAGAAATGGGCCAAGTAGTAGAAGCACATCACCACGAAGTAGCAACAGCAGGTCAAAACGAAATCGCTACTCGCTTTAATACAATGGTATTAAAAGCGGATGAAATTCAAGAAATGAAATATGTTATCCATAACATGGCTCACTTATACGGTAAAACAGCAACGTTTATGCCTAAGCCAGTTGTTGGTGATAACGGTTCTGGTATGCATTGTCACCAGTCTTTAGCTAAAGACGGTGTTAACCTTTTTGCTGGCGATAAGTATGGCGGTCTTTCTGAAGATGCACTTTACTACATTGGCGGCATCATCAAGCATGCTAAAGCAATTAACGCTTTCGCAAATGCGTCTACTAACTCGTACAAACGTTTAGTACCAGGTTTTGAAGCACCCGTTATGCTTGCATACTCTGCACGTAACCGTTCTGCATCAATCCGTATCCCAGTGGTTCCATCTGAAAAAGGTCGTCGTATTGAAGTACGCTTCCCGGATCCAACTGCTAACCCATACCTTGCTTTCTCAGCAATGCTTATGGCTGGCCTTGATGGTATCAAAAACAAGATCCACCCTGGCGATGCTATGGATAAAGATTTATACGACTTACCAGCTGAAGAAGCAGCAGAAATTCCAACTGTTGCAGCATCACTTGACGAAGCACTATCTGCACTTAGCGCAGACCGTGAATTCTTAACTCAAGGTGGCGTATTCACTGATGACTTAATCGATGCTTACATCGAACTTAAGTCTAAAGAAGTTGAAAAACTTAACATGACAACTCACCCAGTTGAGTTTGAAATGTACTACAGCTGTTAATTAAGCTGTAAAAAATATGTGTGTTCTCAAGCCCGCTTTGCGGGCTTTTTTAATGGTAAAATTAGTCAATCTCCACTAAAGTTAAGTTACCGATAAAAATGCAGGGCTGCAGAGTGAATAACAAGATTTTATTACTATTAATTACTTTAGGATTAAGTAATTATGGTTATGCCGGTGAAACAAAAATATACGCTTGGAAAGATAAAAATGGCGTATTAGTGTTCTCAGACACCCCTCATAAAGGGGCTCAAGAGGTAAAGCTCACCAGCCAAGATCTTAATATGCCTGCAACAAATACTGACATTTTTGACGAGCAACCTCAGCCTCAACAAGCGGCCTTTAGTATTGCTATTTCCTCACCTGATCATAACCAGACTATTCGTGAAAATACCGGCACTGTTTATGTAACTAGCCGAATAAAACCACGCTTTGAAACTGGTTTTACTATACAACTTTTTATTGATGGTAAAGCACACGGCCCAGCCAGTGACAGCTCAACCTTTGCAATTAGAGATGTAGAACGTGGTCAGCACACACTACAATTAAAGCTTTTTAATAGTAAAAACCAAGTTATTGCTACAAGCGAACCCTGCATATTTTTTATGCACCGAAAAGGGCTAAACCTAGGCAACTAAATTAGGGCATTACTAAACGTGCAGCAGTGTATTTAACCATATAACTTGCTTGCAAACATCCACGCACTAAAATGGTGCAGCTATGATTAATAATAAAAACTTTAGCCCTGAGCTACTCGATGCCATTTGGCAAAATCAAACAACCGCTATCATGTTACTTGATAAAAACTTCACCGTTGTATATGCCAATACTAGTACTAGCGAGCTGCTTGGCCTTGGTAATAAGCGCCTATTAGATCAACCGTTTGATAGCCTTTTTAACTACCATTCAATCGATTTACAGCGTATAGAACAATACTCATTAGTTGAAGGCGTAGATTGCCAGCAGCATAGAGCTGACGTGGTTTTTAGCGATTCTCGCCATGCAAAAGTAGCCGTAAGTACACGACAAATTAAGTTTAATGGCTCGCTTTATATTTTATTTGAGTGGCGCCAAACCGATGACGAAATTAAGCACGACCAAGCGTCTAATCAAATGCATCAATATCAAGCTGCCCGAAACCTAATTAGAGGGTTAGCTCACGAAATTAAAAATCCTTTAGGTGGAATTCGCGGAGCGGCGCAGTTATTGCAGTATGAGGTTGATCAACAAGAAAGAGATCAATGTGCTGAGCTCATCATTGAGCAAGCCGACCGATTACGCGAACTAGTAGATAGGCTTTTGGGGCCCAATCAACTTCCGCAAAAATCGTATGGCAACATACATCAATCACTTGAATCAGTTGCAAGGCTAAGTACGTTAGATAATTGTTCTAACATTAGCTTAGTTAAAGATTACGACCCAAGTATTCCTGATGTATACATTGATCAAGGCAAAATTCAGCAAGTGGTATTAAACATTGTTCGAAATGCCCAACAGGCGCTTGTAGATGGCGGTGAAATAACAATAAAAACCCGCATTAATCATCAGCATCGTCGCCCAGGTAAAGCACCTAAAAAAGCCTTGTTGATCCAAATATCTGATAACGGACCAGGTATTGATCCCAGTGTACGCGAAACACTGTTCTACCCTATGATCACCAATAAAGAAGGTGGCTCTGGGTTAGGACTCTCAATAGCGCAAACACTGATAGATCAACATGATGGCTATATAGAATGTGATAGCTGGCCTGGACATACTGAATTTAATATCTATCTGCCCTTTGCAGATTAATGTTTGGAGTTTGCATGAAAACAGTTTGGCTTGTAGATGATGATGCCTCTATTCGATTTGTACTTGAAAAAGCACTAACCCGTGCAGGGTTTAACACAGAGAGCTTTGCTAATGCGCAAGATGTACTAAGCGCACTGAAGTTTAGCCAACCTACTGTTTTAGTTTCTGACGTACGAATGCCTGGTATGGATGGTATGGCGTTGCTTGAACTTATTGCAGAGCAAAACCCTGGGCTGCCGGTTATTATAATGACTGCGCACTCAGATTTAGACTCAGCTGTAAATGCATTCCAAAAAGGTGCTTTTGAATACCTCGCTAAGCCGTTTGATTTAAACGAAGCAGTGGCGCTAGTCGAAAGCGCATGCAGAGCAAACTCCACTAAAAAAACTAAACGCAAGCAAGCTCCACCAAAAAGTGCCCACATAATTGGTGAAGCGCCCGCAATGCAAGAAGTGTTTAGAGCGATAGGTAAACTATCGGCTTCTAGCATGAGCGTATTAATAAATGGCGAATCTGGAACAGGTAAAGAACTTGTCGCCAGTGCGCTGCACAATCATAGCCCACGTAAAGAAAATCAATTTATTGCACTTAACATGGCAGCCATTCCAAAAGAGCTTGTTGAGTCAGAGTTATTTGGCCACGAAAAAGGCGCATTTACGGGTGCCGACAGCGTACGTAAAGGCCGTTTTGAGCAAGCCAATGGCGGCACACTATTTTTAGATGAAATTGGTGATATGCCACTTGATGTACAAACACGTTTATTACGCGTTCTTGCCGATGGTGAGTTTTATCGCGTTGGTGGCCATCAAAGTATAAAAGTAGATGTGCGTATTATTGCGGCTACGCACCAAAACCTTGAAGATTTAGTTAAACAGGGCAAGTTTAGGGATGATTTATTTCATCGTCTTAATGTTGTGCGCCTACGTTTACCTGCTCTTCGAGAGCGTACTGAAGATATAGAAAGCTTATCGCAACACTTTTTACATAAAAGCGCTAAAGAGCTACAAGTAGAAAGCAAAGTGCTGAGCCCTAAGGCAACTGAGCAATTACGCTTATTTAATTGGCCAGGCAATGTACGCCAATTAGAAAACACCTGTCGCTGGCTTACTGTAATGGCACCGGGTGAGCTTGTAAGCGAGCAAGACTTACCGCCGGAAATTCTAGATGCTTCGCCAACCCAGGAAGAAGGTGATTGGCTAGATGCGTTTCAGCAATGGCTTAATCAAGAGCTTAAACAAGGCAAAGAAAATATTTGGCCTGACATTCAAGCCCAGCTAGAAACTCGCTTAATTAAAACCGCACTGGCTAATTGTTCTGGTCATAAGCAAGATGCTGCTATAAAAATTGGTTGGGGACGCAACACGTTGACCCGAAAATTAAAAGAGCGCAATATTAGCTGATTAAACGCTTTTAACACATTTGGTTATTGATGAAGCTAATCGAACATATTCCATTATTCAAACAAATGGAAATTATAAACAGGCTGCACTTTTTTAAAGAATTTACGCTCAGCGAGCGCCAAGTCTTATTAGAGTCGTTCGGCCTGTTGTATTTAGTAAGCCAGCATCAATTTTTATTTAAGCAATACGATAACGACAAACGTTTGTACATTGTACTTAGCGGCGCGTTATTGGTATTTAAACATAATCATTTGCTAGAACTTGGCACTATAGAGCCCGGTGAATTTATAGGTGAAGGTGCCTTTATAAATAACCGAGAGCGTAGTACTAGCGCTCGCGCTAAAACCGACAGTATAGTCCTCGCTATTACCCCTGAAGCACTCACTCGTTTACCTAATGTTATCCGCGAAAAAATTAAAGACCGAATTATAGAAGGTATGAGTCTGCGCATTGCCAAACTAAGCGAGCATATAGAAACTCACGGTTAACTCTATCACTCAGTCCATATAAACAATTTGTAGCGAGCAATTAAGCCAATCTGGTTTGTTTAAATATGCATTGTAAATAAAAGTATCTGACGGCTTTTGACCAAAGGGTGTGCTTATTTTAGGCGTAGTATGCGTGTACGATTGCGATGTGTTTTGATAATGAATAACCAAGTAGGGTTCAAAAAGCTCCCAATCCAACATCACTTTAACACCCGTTGGTAATGTAAATTGCGTCTTTTTTTCGTCAAATGAAACGCGCATATTATTATATTTATCGTTTAAGCAGCCCGTTGTAAGCATAATACTTGGCATACTTGGCATACTTAGCTCGGTACTTTGTGAAGCTGAACGTAAATAAAAACCTATATTGCCATTAGTATAATGATGATTCTCTGCTTTACTGTAAATAATGTCAGGTTCAAACCCCATACTTTGCATTATTAGCGTTAACTGCTCTAACTGCCCGCTATTAAAGTCTTTATAAGAGACAACTAACGTCGCATTTTTATATGCTTTTGGTACTACGATATTTTGGTATTGATAAGGTAGAGTTTGAGCAGCCAGTTTAGTTTCTAGCTGCTGCTTTTGATTTGTACTCAGTGCTTGCGTGTAAACATACACAGTGGGTTGCTGGCACGCACTTAATAAAATGACTAAGCACGCTAAAAGTATATTTTTCATCATCAACCTCAAATAGATTACACTTGTAGTCTATTTGATTTTTGATAAATAGCAAATCAGTTAGTTTGGCTATCTAACCAAGCATCAACACTTTTGCGAGTATATAAAACGTCTTTAAATAAACGATGTCGTTCAAACTCGAGTTTTGTTTTTCTCGTGGCATCACCGCTGACTAAACGGCTATGGGTATCATTGAACTTTGAAATTACAGAAAAACCGCGCTCATCTTGATCAGCTTGCTTTTTTACAGAATTAGCAAGGTGCTCTCTAACATCATCAGCAGTTAACATACCTGAATTGTCTAATCCCATTAGCTCTTTTTTCATTGCCAATCTTACGCCCATTTTCTACTCCATTTAATGAAAACTATTTAATCCGCCAAAGTTTTAGCAATTAGCAGGCCATACGTAAAATTAACTGCTGCAAAGGTTACTCTTCAATTGCTTCAGTTTTTTTAAAGACAGATAAAATACATAAAAAATTTCATAGCTATTTAAGTATTACAATTAGCGAAAGTCACTTGCTTTGGTGCAAAAGTCGCTGCAAGCCTTTATACTACAGCTTGTGCGTTACCCCACCGAGAGCAAATATGAACGAAGAATACATAGAAATAGAATTAGAAGAAGAGCCGATTGAGCTCTGTAAATTATTAAAAGTACTAAACTTAGTTGAAGGTGGCGGCCAAGCTAAAAACCTAATTACCGAAGGCTATGTGGGTGTTAACCATGAAATTTGTACAATAAAGCGGAAAAAATTATACAGTGGCGATGTATTAGAATTTGATGGTGAATTTTTTAAACTTGCGCTAAGTGAAGATGCAACCCCTGCAGAAAAACCTGCGGTACAAACTCAAGCAGAGTCAAAGCAAGCTGCACCACAACCAACAAATCAGCCAGCTAAAGCTAAGCGCAAGCGCACTAAAAAGCCTAAAGTGGATGATAAAACAGGTCGTCGACCTATTTCATTTGGTTAAGCATTTAAAAGCCCTCTTTTTATATAAAAGGTCAACTTGTATAGTTGGCCTTTTTACTCTTTAATAACCTAGTTAATAATAATAAAAACAAGGTTATACAATGTCTGTTAAAACACCTAAAAATTGGTTTAAGCCCGTTGTATGGGCGGCACTCGTATGGAACTTACTTGGCGTTATTGCATTTGCTATGCACATGATGATGACACCCGAAATGATAAGTAAACTTCCACTAGATCAACAAGCTGCCTACTCTAACGTTCCTATTTGGTCAACTATTGCATTTGCTATAGCTGTATTTGGAAGCACTTTTGGTTGTCTGTTTTTACTTGCTAAAAACGCGCTGGCAACACCTACTTTTGCGCTATCGCTCGGCGCTATTTTAATTCAGCAATATTATAATTTTGTGGTCATAAACAGTATTGAGCTACTTGGCGCAAGTGCTGTATTTATGCCTATTTTTGTAATCGTTATTGCCATCGCTTTACTTTGTTTGAGTATTAAGGGTAAGCAACAAGGTTGGTTACAGTAATTAATAAGGGTCGAAATAACTTTTGACCCTACCTCTTTCAAATCATCTCTTGAAATTAAAGTTTTTAGCATCATCTCTACTATAGTAACTGTACAAAATTCATTCTCTAAACACGATTTTTTACACTGGTATGTACTTTGCAGCTCAAATACTACAGAGGTCACTCTTCAAAATATTTTTCTAATTCATAAAGGGGCAAATAATGAATAATAGTTTCGATACCCAACATCAGCTCACAATTAATGGTGAGCAATATCATATTCATTCTCTAAAAGGACTTGGCGACAAAGCAAAACGGTTGCCCTTTTCCTTAAAAGTATTACTTGAAAACCTGCTTCGTAACGAAGATGGCGCAAATATAAAAGAACAAGACATTCAAGCCCTTCTTAATTGGGATCCTCAAGCAAAACCTGCATCTGAAGTTGCCTTTACACCTGCCCGTGTAGTTATGCAAGACTTTACCGGCGTACCTGCTATTGTTGATTTAGCCGCGATGCGTGACGCAATGGAGAAGCTAGGTGGCGATCCTGCAAAAATAAACCCGTTATCACCTGCTGAACTTGTTATTGACCATTCGGTACAAGTAGATGGCTACGGAAATGATGGTGCATTTGATTTAAATGCAAAACTTGAATACGACCGAAATAAAGAACGTTACGAATTTTTACGTTGGGGACAAACCGCTTTTGATAATTTAAAAGTAGTGCCACCAGCAACCGGCATTGTTCACCAAGTAAACCTAGAATACTTAGCGCGCGTTGTTTTTAATGAAGAGCGCGACGGCAAAAAATTCGCTTACCCAGATACGCTTGTAGGGACTGACTCTCACACCACCATGATTAATGGCTTAGGTGTGCTTGGTTGGGGTGTCGGCGGCATTGAAGCCGAAGCAGCCATGCTTGGTCAGCCAATTAGCTTACTCATTCCACAAGTAGTCGGTATGAAGCTAAGCGGCCGCTTACCTGAAGGTACGACCGCAACCGATTTAGTGTTAACTGTAACCGAAATACTGCGTAACCATGGTGTAGTGGGTAAATTTGTAGAGTTTTATGGTGATGGCCTTGCCGACTTACCACTTGCCGATAGAGCAACCATAGCGAATATGGCACCAGAATACGGCGCTACGTGTGGTATTTTCCCAATTGATGATGAAACCATTAACTACCTTCGCTTAACAAACCGCGACGAAAGTCACCTAAAGGTAATTGAGGATTACGCAAAACACCAAGGTTTATGGCGTAACGATGGTGACGAAGCTAGCTATACCGATACACTCGAGCTTAAACTAGGTGATGTTGTACCAAGCCTTGCAGGCCCTAAACGACCACAGGATAGAATTTCCCTAGACAAGGCTGGTGAAGTGATTAGCCAGCATTTAAAAAACTTTCAAGATGAACGTATGGCTCGTCGTGATAATAGCGACGAAGAACAAGCTCGTATTGAAAGTGAAGGGCCAACAACAAATCCAGATGAACCAGTTAACGAAGCGCAGTTTATGGGCGCCGCTAAGGTTAAATTTAAAGGCCAAGAGTTTGAACTAAACGATGGCGCTTGTGTTATTGCCGCAATTACCAGCTGTACTAATACTTCTAACCCAAGTGTTATTTTAGCTGCTGGTTTGGTTGCCAAAAAAGCAAAACAGTTAGGCATTAATGTAAAACCTTGGGTTAAAACATCACTTGCACCAGGCTCTAAAGTAGTTACCGACTACCTAGAAAAAGCAGGCCTGATGGATGACCTAGAAAGCCTAGGCTTTAACTTAGTTGGCTACGGCTGTACTACGTGTATTGGTAACTCAGGGCCGCTTGCAACTGAAATATCAGACGCAATTCAAAAACATAAATTGGTAGTGAGCTCTATTTTATCGGGTAACCGTAACTTTGAAGGGCGTATTCACCAAGATGTTAAAATGAACTTTTTAGCGTCGCCTCCGCTTGTTGTTGCTTACGCCATTGCGGGCAGAACCGATATTGACGTATACAACGAACCCCTGGCTCAAGATGCTAACGGTAACGATATTTACCTTAAAAATATTTGGCCGAGCGTTAAAGAAGTAAGTGACCTAGTTAAAGAAACAGTAACTAAAGAAATGTTCGAAAAAAGCTACGCTAACGTTTACGAAGGCGATAGCCGTTGGCAGCAAATTAAAATACCAGATGGCAAACTTTACGATTGGGATGACGCATCTACCTACATTAAAAAAGCACCATTTTTTGATGGTATGAAAGTAGAACCACCGGGTATTCCTACTATCGAAGGTGCACGTTGTTTAGCTAAGCTTGGGGATTCAGTAACCACTGACCATATTTCTCCTGCGGGCGCTATTAAAGCAGATGCACCAGCAGGTTTATACTTGCAAGAAAATGGCGTAGATAAAGCGCAGTTTAACTCGTACGGTTCACGCCGTGGTAATCACGAAGTAATGATGCGTGGTACGTTTGCTAATGTGCGTCTTAAAAACTTACTAGCACCAGGTACTGAAGGTGGCGTAACACGTACTCAGCCTGGCGATACGCTAGAGAGTATTTATGATGCAGCAATGGAGTATCAAAAAAATAATACGCCTCTCATTATTTTAGCGGGTAAAGAATACGGTACGGGTTCATCTCGTGACTGGGCGGCCAAAGGCTCACTTTTATTAGGCGTTAAAGCGGTTGTAGCACAAAGCTACGAGCGAATTCATCGCTCTAACTTAATCGGTATGGGTGTATTACCGCTGCAATTTAAAGAAGGTGAAAGCTACGAGTCACATGGGTTAACAGGGCAAGAACAATTTGATATTGATGGCCTGTACGATAAAACCGATGAAGTAACCGTTATTGCTACAAATGCCGAAGGTAAAAAAGTCACCTTAAGTGCAGATGTACGTATTGATACCCCTAAAGAGTGGGATTACTACAAACACGGCGGTATTTTACAATATGTACTGCGTAATATGCTCGACTAACAAAGACAGTAGTTAATACATTTAAAAGTCCAGTTTAGTAATAAGCTGGGCTTTTTTATGTGTGCTGTTTGTTGTCTTAAATCAATGCTAAGCATTTAAAGCGTGCCTACACTAAGGTGACTCTTAGTGAGGTAACTATGTCGCAAACAATGATAATTAGGCTACTTAAAACATCAATAGTGCTTGGGTTGTGCCTTATTGTTACTGGCCACACTTTAATTGTGTCGAGTTATTTCACTGTTAATCATGGTATTAAAGGAATAATTTTAGCCGCGGCATGTATTGCTGTAGGCGTGCTGCTATCACTTCCTACTAAAATATATTTAACCATACTGCTAATGGAAGCCGAAAAACGTTATTTAAAAAACCATAAAAGCACTCACTCTAAATAATTAAAGTGCACTTAAATTATTAATTTCTTTATTACGTTTTTCTAGTTTGTCTTTTACATTTTCGGCGTCATTAAATAGCTTTTTAACAGAGTCTGGGTTCAAAATACTGATGCCCTCTGGTGCAGCCGACATTGTATTTGTACTTGGAGAGGTATTTAAAATAGATGTGTCTTCTGCAGCAATAACAGTAATATCTTTAGGATCGAGTTTTACTTCAATACTTTTTGCATGCGGGTTAGGTGTATCAGAAAAGTGCCATTGGCCTGTTTCATCTTGCCACTTAAAAATTTTGCTGCTTGAGGTAGTACTTTCAGGCATTGGTTCATCAGAAATACTGCTCGCAATTTTATCGCCAGCTTGCTTAACGCCCTGCACTGCTTGGTCCAAAGTATTGCTAGATAGCGCAACCATTTTTTCTTTAATTTGCTGAGATTCACTGCTAATTGATGATGCAGAAAGCCATGTTTGACCATCGGGCTTTTTTAAATAAAACAAAGAGATGACTGCAATAGCCATGATTGATATAGCTAAGTAGGTAAAGTATTTCATAGCGTTCCTGCTTTAATTAATCCTTTATTGCCTTGAGTCTAATAAAAAATACTTAATTAGGCAATTTTTTGTACCCTAATAAAAAAATAAAAACGCAGCCGAAGCTGCGTTTTTATTTGCAATTTAACTACACCGTAGTCGCGTTAAATACCGTCACCATCCATGTGTAGTCCGCATTCTCGGTTTAAACCAAAAAAGCGAGTTTCTTCCTCTGTCATTCCTGGTTCTAACTTACGTGTTGTATGTACGTCTCCCATAGACACATAACCTTGCTCCCATAATGGGTGGTAAGGTAAATCGTGCTTGGTAAGATACTGATACACGTCGCGGTTAGACCATTCAATAATCGGGTACACTTTAACGGTACCGCGGCTAATTTCTACAAACTGTTTATCAGCACGTGTAGATGATTGATCGCGGCGCAGACCACTAAACCACGTGCCCGCTTCTATTTCTTTTAACGCACGGGTCATCGGCTCTACTTTATTAAGCTGATTATATTGCTTAATGCCGTCTTCGCCTTTCTCCCATAGTTTACCAAATTTAGCCTCTTGCCATGCTGGGCTAAGCGGCGCTCTATACACCTTTAAGTTAAGTGATAAACGCTCACTCATTTGCTCAATAAACTGATACGTTTCAGGAAATAAATAGCCTGTATCGGTTAATACAACGGGAATATCTGGACGTTGTGAGGTCATTAAATGCAGCATTACTGCCGCTTGAATACCAAAGCTAGATGATAAAAAAGCCGTATTAGGCAAGTTATCAAGCGCCCATGCAACACGCTGTTCTGCGCTCATATTCGCTAGTAAACCATTAGCATCAGCTAACATAGCCGTTTGGCTTTGTTTATCTAGCTGTAAAATGTTTTTAAATTCACTCATGGTAAATTCCAAACCTCACCAGCGCCAAAGCGCTGGTATTTAATTAAGCGTGAAAATCGGTTACTGATACTTTTACTTCAGCAACAATGCCTTTGCGTATAACAAAGTCACCAAAACACTCACCGTCATTGCGCTCGCTTGCCCATTGGCCAATGAGCTTATCGAATGCTTCTAGGTAAACGTCTTCGCCTACGTTCTCAAGGTACAATTTAGGAATACGTGTGCCTTCTAAATTACCACCTAAGTAAACGTTGTACTTACCTGGGCCTTTACCTACTAAACCTGCTTCTGCAAGCATTGCGCGGCCACAACCGTTAGGGCAACCTACAACGCGCATAATAATGCTGTCATCGGGTATACCGTGCTTAGCAAGTAATGCTTCAGTTTTTTCTACTAGGCTTGGTAAGTAACGCTCTGCTTCGGCCATTGCAAGTGGGCACGTTGGCAGTGAAACACACGCCATAGAATTTTTACGCTGCTGCGAATCTGTGTCGTCAATCAGACCATGGCTACGAGCAATTTCTTCAATCACGGCTTTTTGATCTGCAGGTACGCCAGCAATAATTAAATTTTGGTTTGCCGTCATACGCATGTCACCTTGGTGAACTTCTGCGATTTTACGACAACCTGTTTTAAGCGGCTTGCCTGGATAGTCTAAAATACGACCACTTTGAATAAATAGCGTTAAGTGGTGCTTACCATCAATGCCTTCAACCCAACCAATACGATCGCCACGGTGAGTAAACTCAAACGGGCGACTTGGTGCAAATGTAACGCCTGAGCGTTTTTCTACTTCGGCTTTAAATACATCAACGCCTACACGGTCTAATGTGTATTTAGTTTTTGCATTTTTACGGTTTGAACGATTACCCCAATCGCGCTGCACAGATACAACATGCTCTGCAATTTTTAAGGTATCTTCTAGCGCAATAAAGCCAAAGTCATCTGCTTTACGCGGATAAGTTGCTGTATCGCCGTGCGTCATGGCAAGGCCACCGCCCACTAATACGTTAAAACCAACAAGTTTGCCGTTATCAGCAATTGCCACAAAGTTTAAATCGTTAGCGTGCACATCAACTTCGTTGTTAGGTGGAATAGTCACCGTGGTTTTAAACTTACGCGGTAAGTAATTAGATCCTAAAATTGGCTCTTCTGTAGTTTCTGCTTTTTCGCCATTTAACCAAATTTCGGCATACGCTTTCGTTTTTGGCAATAAATGTTCAGAAATTTTTGCAGCCCAGTCGTAAGCTTCTTGATGTAACTCAGACTCAACGGGGTTAGTAGTACAAAGTACATTACGGTTAACGTCACCCGCTGTAGCAATAGAGTCTATACCTACGCTATCAAGCATTTGGTGCATGCCTTTAATATTAGGCTTTAGCACACCATGAAACTGAAACGTTTGACGCGTTGTTAAACGAATACTGCCGTAGCTTGTTTTGTCATCTGCAAACTTATCGATTGCTAGCCACTGCTCTGGCTTAATAATACCGCCAGGCATACGTGCACGTAACATTACATTATGTAGCGGCTCTAGCTTTTGCTTAGCACGCTCACCACGTATATCGCGATCATCTTGTTGGTACATACCGTGAAAACGTATTAACTGAAAGTTATCGGCAGTAAAACCACCGGTAATTTCGTCTTTTAAATCTTTTTCTATGGTGCCACGTAAAAAGTTACTTTCTCTTTTCAAACGTTCGTTATCAGAAAGTTTTACGTTTTTATCTTGTTCGCTCATTTTAAATCCTAAATTTGTTACAGTGACGGCTGCTAGCTGTTAAATAAAATAAGAAACGTGATTAATACACGTCTTTCTGATAGCGGTTTGCGCTACGCAAATCTTTTAAATATTGCTCTGCGTCTTCATTGCTCTTGCCTGTGTTTTCTTTAACAATGTCAAGCAAGGCGTTGTGTACATCTTTTGCCATGCGATTTGCATCGCCACAAATATAAAAGTGAGCGCCAGCTTCTAACCATTCAAACACGTCTTTACTGTTACTGCGTAACTTATCTTGCACATATACTTTTTCTGCTTGGTCACGGCTAAATGCAACATCTACTTTGTTAAGTAAACCCGATTTTAAATAACCCTGTATTTCTACTTGGTATAAAAAGTCTTGAGTGAAATGTGGGTTACCAAAAAACAACCAGTTTTTGCCTTGCGCTTCACGCGAATCACGCTCTTGTAAAAATGCACGGAACGGCGCAATACCCGTACCTGGGCCAACCATAATCACAGGTGTATCATCGTTAGTGGGTAGGCGGAAATTGTCGTTGTGTTCGCTAAATACTTTAACTTTACAACCTTCTTCTGCACGACGAGTTAAGTAACCTGTACAGCCACCTAAATGCTCGCTATCAAATGCATCAAACTGCACTAGACCTAGTGTTAAATGTACTTCGTCTTCAACCTCAGCTTGGCTAGATGCAATTGAGTACAAACGAGCTTGTAGTTTACGTAGGCAATCTACTAATGTTTGCGCATCAATTTTTGCAGGGTTTTGGCGAATTACATCAAATATTTGGCGAGGCTCAATATACGCACGCATTGCGGCTTTATCTTCTACAAGCTTTAATAACTCAGGCGTACCTGTTGCTGTTGCGTATTTTTCTACAAAACCTGGGTATGACTGAGTCAGCTCTAGTTTTTCAATAAGTGCATCACGTACGCTTAGCTCTTCATCACCTACTTTTACAATGCTTGTTGCATCTATTTGAGTAAGTGTAAGTACTTCATCAACTAATACATCATCATTTAAAAAGTACACACCTAACGAATCACCTGGTGTGTAAGTAATGTCTGAACCTTCAAGCGAAATTTCAACGTGGCGTACATCTTTAGTTGAGTCGCGACCGGTAATTTTTTGAACAGTTAATAGCTCTGCTTCAAATGGATTTTGTTTTGTATATTGGCTTGCTGCAGAGGTTGGAGCGCCAAATGGCATTGATACAACTTGACCACCAGCGGCTTCTTGCTGCGCTTTTAAATCAGGTTCGAATGCATCAACTGCCCCGGCAATCCATGTTGCAGCTTCATCTTCGTAATCTACATCTAAATCAGCACGTTGATATATGGTTTGCGCACCGAGTTTATTTAAACGCTCTTCAAAATCTTTTGCTGTTTGGCAGAAAAACTCATAGCTAGAATCACCTAAGCCAATAACCGCTATTTTTACATCGTCTAGTTTTGGCGCTTTTTTAGTGGCTAAAAATTCGTGAAGTGTTTCTGCGTCTTCAGGTGGCTCACCTTCGCCGTAAGTAGATACAACGATAGTTAAAAACTTTTCTTTTTTCAGGGCTGTTGGTTTGTAATCTGACATGCTAACAAGCTTAACTGCTAAGCCTCGCGACTCAGCCTGCTCTTTCATTTTGGTAGCTACACCTTTTGCGTTACCTGTTTGCGAACCATATAAAATAGTTAGCGCTGCTGCATCACCCGCAGCCGGTACGCCTGCCGTAGGAGCACCTAACGCAGCCGAATTAGCATTTGCAGCTAAGTAACCACTTACCCACGCTTGTTGAATTGGATTAAGTTCAGCCACTAAACCTTGCAGCTTTTGTACTTGATCTTGCGATAGCGGGCTTGCCGCAGCATTTAGTTGACCTAACAACATGAATCGATTCCCCATAACCCTGAAAATTAAACACAACACACTTTGTGTATTGTTAAAAATGAGTTTTACCTCATCCAGAGCGTATCTGTTGAGGTTTCCTAAGTATGTAGGATAACGGGCTCTGCATAGATAAAAAAAGAATAGAATCTGCTTTGATATTCCATTTAGTTATTAATTTATAAAAATACCTTCAAAAACAGATTAAAGGACGATTATTGCCTTTTACAGCACTTTAAATTAACAATTTTGTAACCTAACTAATGTAGGGTATATTCCTCATTCAAAATAAAAATAGGAACAACTATGTTACACGGGAAATATAAAAATAAACTACTTAGTACCGCATTGTTACTTGGCTCATTACCTGTAATGGCCAATGTAGCTAATGGCGGATTTGAACAATGGTCAGGTAATACACCTGATGCATGGACTACGATAGATAGCGGAATTGCTTTATCTCGCTCAACCAGTACAGTTAAAAGTGGTAGTAGCTCTGCTGCTGTCAATGTAACAACAGGATCGCAAAGTAACACTGATTTACTACAACAAGTTGCTGTAGAAGCAGGTAAAACCTATAATTTTTCGGCTGATGTTTACCACACCGAAGGTAAAATTAAAGCTCGCTTGTATGTAGATGGTTATCAAGGCTATTCAAATCAAGCACAAACTAACCAATGGCAAACAGTTAGCCATAGCTATACAGCAAGCAGTAATAAAACAATTAGTGTTGGCCTTAGGTTTTACGATGTAAGTGGATTTGATGGCAGCGAAACCGTATACGTAGATAACTTTTTACCAAACGCTGATGGCAGCGCATCAACAAGCTGTACCGACAATAGCCTTACCTTAACGCTTAATACCGATAATTACGGTAGCGAAACTAGCTGGGCCGTTAATAACAATCAAGGTAGCGCTGTTGCTAACGGCAGTGGTTACGCATCAAACACTCAGTATGATGAGCAAATATGCCTAACTGATGGAACTTACACACTTGTTATTAACGACAGCTACGGCGATGGCATGTGTTGTTCAACAGGTAATGGCAGTTATGCGCTTAAGCAAGGCTCTACCACACTTGCTAGCGGTGCAAGTTTTAATAATACAGACAGCACGGCATTTACTTTAGGTAGTGGCTCTGGTGATGGCGGCGGAACCAACCCAACACCCACTGGCTATTATGTTACTGCTCAAGGGCTATCGGGTTATGCACTAAAAACTGAGCTTTATAATATTATTAAAGATCATAATGCACAGGGTTACTCGGCTATTTGGAATTTTTACGACTCATCTGCACGTGATACATACTTTGAAAACGATAACAGCATTTTAGATATGTATAGCGAAAAACCAAACGGCTCAGATAGCTACAATTATGCTGCGGTGAGCGATCAATGTGGTAACTATAGTGGAGAAGGCGGCTGTTACAACCGTGAGCATTCATTTCCTAAAAGCTGGTTTGGCGGCACTATTGAGCCAATGAACTCAGATGTGCATCATATTTACGCAACCGACGGTTATGTAAACTCAAAACGTAGTAACTTCCCATTTGGTGAAGTAGCAAGCGCTTCATTTACATCAACTAACGGAAGTAAATTAGGTTCTGCCGCAAGTTCATTAAATTACTCAGGTACTGTATTTGAGCCAATTGACGAATTTAAAGGTGACTTTGCTCGCGCTTATTTTTACATGGCAACGCGCTACGAAAATGTAATAGGCACTTGGCAAACCAAAACGACCTCAAGTAATGCTGTACTTAATGGCTCAAGCAACAAAGTATTTGAAAGCTGGGTTGTAGCCATGCTGCTTAACTGGCATAACAGCGATCCTGTAAGCCAAATGGAACTTGACCGTAACCAAGCAGCGTTTGAATTTCAAGGCAATCGTAACCCGTATATCGACCACCCTGAATTTGTAGAAATGATCTGGTAAAAAATTGATAAATACAGGCCTCAGTATTTATTGAGGCCTTAACTAGTTTTGCAAAAACAAGCTATATACTCCTAATTAATAGCCTACCCACTATATAAAAAGGAAGAGTAAATACTTAATAATTGACAAA
>NZ_PJBK01000048.1:0-5045 GCF_002836155.1 Pseudoalteromonas sp. GutCa3
AATTTAGTTCAAAAAAATCCCCGCTAATTTCTTAGCAGGGATTTGTGTATAAGAGACAGCTTTATGCGCCTTTTTTAATACCAACTAATACAAATTCTATGTAGTTAAAATTCGTAACTTACGCTAATACCGCCATCGGCTCTTTTTTCGTTGCTGTCGCTTGCTTTACCATAGCCCACATCTAGCTCTAATCTAAAACCAGCGCTGTTCAGTCCATTAAAGTTATAGCTGTACGTAAGCCCTATTCCGTTTGTTGTTTCTTCATCAAAAATACCGCCAATTACACAACCTAGCGTATTAGCAAAGTCAGTTGCTACATCATTAGTTGAACTTTCACACTCTTGGTCTGTATCTCTTGCACCAATAGCGCCCACAAGCGCGCCAAAAGCATGTTTTTTATTATCGCTAACTGCTTGTTCAAAACCGGCTGAAAAACCATCATCAAGGCCTAGTTTATAATTTGCATACCAGCGTTGTGTGTCGTCGTTAGCCGACAAAGACACTTCAGGAATAACTAAATAAGGATAGCCACCCCCAATCGAAAAACTAACATCGTTAGCAAAAGTAGAACAAGAAGCGATAGATAAAGTGAGTAGTAATATTTTTATTTTCATAAAGTTTCCTTTGAGTAAGCATAAAATGTACTTACTTTAGGGACACTGTGCAATACGACAAAAAGCTCGTTAAATTTAGCTTTAGTAATAAAATAGGGATTAAATTTTAGCGAGTATTTTATCGCTAGCCGCTTCTATTAAATCGAGCACATTTTCAAAGCCATCATCGCCGCCGTAATAAGGATCGGGAATAGCGCTTTGGGCTTGCTCGCCATATTCTAAAAATAGCGCCAGCTTATAGCGTAAATGCTCAGGGCATTGCGCTGTTAAATCAGCTAAATTTTGTGTATCGGCCGCTAAAATTAAATCAAATTCAGTAAAATCGCTTGTGCGTACTTTACGTGAATAAATACCTTTAAAACTATAACCACGTTTTTCGCCTGCTGCCATTGAGCGACTATCAGGCGTTTTACCTTCGTGGTAACCAATAGTCCCTGCCGAATCTACTTTAACGTTAACACCTAGCTTTTTAGCACGGGCTTTTAATACCGCCTCTGCAGTTGGCGAGCGGCAAATATTACCTAAACACACTATGAGTACTTTTTTCATTAAGGCTCCTCTAACTAATTTAAAAACCTAAGCTTTAAAACTGTTTTAAAATACTTTCTTCGTAATCTTCAACGTTAAGCGTTACGTTATGTTGCGCTGCAACAGATTCAAGCTCAGCTTGTTTAATGGCTAAATCGTCCATAGTGATTAGGTTATCGTCTAACTGCCACAATAACCGAGAGCCCGCGTAGCTATAATGAATCGCTAATAACGCATCGGCATTACCTTCACGGCCAGCGGCTTTTAACTTAGCCATTTTACGGGTTATTTTATTAAGTGCTTTTTTAAGCTCCCACACATAAACAACTTCTGTCATAAACGTATGTGTACGATATTTATGAAGTAACCACGCAAGCCCAACGCTAGTAATAGCAACACCTATTAAGTTCCAATGAAAGTGGCTACCACTTTCATCAGGAAATAAAGCAATCAGCGTTTGCGATATAGCCAAGCTGCCTACAGCCAAACCAATACCACATCCTGCAATAACACGGTTTAAATGTTTACGGTAACGCGCTTTATTTATTTCAATGAGTTGCATAACAGCCTAAAAAGTTAAGTTTTAATATTTGCGAATGGCTATTGTAACTAAACCCCACATTTATTATAAAATTATTTCACCCCTTTTTGATTTGCCACCCGTTATAGCTTTGAAAACACCCTAATTGTAGTGGTCAATAAAATTTGGAGCGGCTTATGCACACACTTGAAGTACCTAACAACCCAGTATTTATTAAAACATCGACTGCCGTTATTGGCGGCGCCGCAATGACCTTTGCAGCTTTTGCGTTTATGCAATATTTAATAAGTGGCGAACAACGGGCACCGGTTAAACCAGGGGACGATATTATAGTAGAAATTTTTCAGGCGCCTGAGGATTCAAAGCTAAGGCATATACAAAAAATACAGCCGCCACCGCCGATGCCTAAAGTGCCGCAAAAAGCTCCACCGCTTGATACATCAGCCGATCCTGTGTTGGCAATTAACGACTTTACGCCGATTACAATTGACGATTTTGGTGGCGACATTAACAACACCATTAATCGCCCAACAGGGGATGCAACACCCATAGTGCGTATAAACCCTAAATACCCAACCACAGCAGCACGCGATGGTATTGAAGGTTGGGTGCAACTAAGCTTTAGTATTTCGCCCACCGGTGAAGTAATCGACCCAGTAGTTATTAACGCCGAGCCAAAACGTACCTTTGACCGCGAAGCAATAAGAGCCATTAAACGCTGGAAATATCGCCCCAAAGTAATTGAAGGTGTGGCACAATTACAAACAGGTCAAACCGTACAGCTCGATTTTAAATTACAACAATAAAAGCGATGAGCCTATGCTACTAAGTATTAAGTCATGGTTATTTGAAACGCCAAGCAAGGACTGCATGGCAAGTTACGCAAAAAGTGGCGACAATCGTTACTTAGAGCAGCTTATTGCCCTCTACAGTAACGACTTATACCACTACCTTGTTACGCAATCTAATACGCATTTAGCATACGACGTAAGCCAACAAACATGGCTAAAAGTAATCGAAAAACGCCACCTTTACCAAGCCCAAACCACACCCAAAGCGTGGTTGTTTAAACTTGCCCGCAACACACTCATTGACGAATACCGCAGGCAACAACACTTTGTAGAGCTTGACGAAAACACGCATTTAGCAGCACAAAATGATAAAAGCGAAAGCGACTTAAATAGCAGTGACTTAACTAGTGGAGACTCGCATATAGGCAGCTCAAACATAAGCTATGACGCGTTCGACGCCGCCCTAAAACAACTTAGCTTTGTACAGCGCGAAGCCATAACATTACAACAAGAAGGCTTTTCGCTCACCGACATAGAGCTTATAACGCAAAGCAGCCTTGAGACCATTAAAACAAGGCTGCGCTATGCCAAGCAAAACCTTAAACGTTTATTAGGAGCAAACAATGAACAAGCCTGATGAGCCGCTTGATCAAAAGCTCACACAACACTACAAAGAGCGAAAAGCGCGCACTACACTTACAAGCGCTCAACAAAAAGCGCTACTTAATAAAGCCACGCACACAAAGCCTAAAAAGATCGGCTTTACGCTACAGCTAACCAGCCTAGCCTGCGCACTGGGTGTGTTTGCTTTTATTGTGTTTGATAATAACGATGGCATTAACCAAGCGCCTAAAACCGTGCTTAACAGCGTATTTAACACTATAGACATTCACGACTATTCAATTATTAAAACACACGAAATAAACCAAGCTGGTAGCTACGCAAGCTCTATTACAGAACAAAAACACGCGCTTGATAATCAATTAGCTAACGATTTACGCCGCCACCAACAGCGCCACATAGAATACGGCACTCTAGTGAAGGTAGATAACGACTGGTACATAGCCAGCTGTAATGATGAAGTGCTAGTGCAAATTAAGCATTCACTGTTGAGTGATTTAAAGGGTAAACACGCGGTAGAAAGTAATATAAATACGGGTGATATGCTCGCTATGGCGCATAACGGCAAAGGGCAGATTATAGCGCTTAAACATGCGGGCGCTGGGCTTAGGCAGTGTGGAGCTTAGATTTATCAGATAAATGATAATTTATAGGTTAATAGTTGTGCTATAAGTGTTTAAACTAACTTGCCATGTCACCCCCCTGATATTACGTTTACTATGTATAAAAAGTCAAAATATAAGGAAATAACATTGTCTAAGATTTGTATTCACGATGATTGCACACTAATTGCTAAATATAATAATAAATGCTCTCTTCATTGTAATAAGGGTGATTATTCAACTGATCGAATGAGCGAAAAGCTATCAGATTTCTACGAAGATTTAAAAAGGTATATTCTGAATGAGGCTTTTGGTGAATCCGAAGTGCCAGCACAAGGAAGTGTCGAAGCTCTAAAGTACAAGATAATCCATCTAAAAAATATTCAGTTTCCAGATAGAGATCCAAGAGACGCATTTGATTATTTTGAGCTCTTCAAAATGGTCAAAGGACTACATTTTGATAATTCGACGATAAGTTTTGACAGTTTAAACTTACCTGACATTCAGCTTTTTTTCCAAGACTGTATATTTAAAAACACATGGTACATTTATCCATTTTCAATCATTGAAGATATTAGTTATCAAACACTTTTTCAAAACTGTACCTTTCAAAGAGAAGTTACAAGCTCACTAATGGAAGACTCAAGAAGTACTCTTCAATTAGAAAACCACATATTTAATGACTGTACATTTAACAAGCACCTATCACTATTTAGAGGCACTTACAAAAAAAGTATTTTCAATAATACTGATAAATATATTCAAAAAATATCTGAATTAAAAATAGAAAATTGTGAGTTTGAGGAAGGGCTATCTCTTAATAAAAGTGAGGTAGACACATTAATAATTCAGAATATGGTATTCGAAGGAAAAGTTGATATTAAAGAGTGTGTTATTAGATATGCTCTGATATCTAATGTTAACTTCAAGTCATTATTCGATGCTTACAAAACGAAATTTAACCAGTTCGAGATAAAACAAAGTATTTTTGATGACTTTTCGGGCTTTGAAAAATGTGAGTTTGGCTGTAGTACTAATATAAGCTTGAAAAAGATCGGATTTGAATATGTTACGTTTCTTAATTTCACTAATTTTAGAAAAGCTAAATTTTATAATGGGTTAGATTTTGAAAATACCAATTTAAAGGAATCACCAAACTTTTTAAATGCAGAAATAAATTATAAAAATACAAACAGAGAAACCTTCAGAATCTTAAAGCATTCATTCGACAAGATCGGGAATCAAATTGAAGCCAATAAATACTTCGCTTTAGAAATGAAAAAGTACAAGGAGGAGCTCAAAGCTAAAAAGGGGTTGTCAGCCGAAAAAGCTGTCCTATGGCTGAATG
>NZ_PJBK01000049.1:0-4256 GCF_002836155.1 Pseudoalteromonas sp. GutCa3
ATTGCTTTCTTTGCAGTAAAAAGAACAAAGTTAAAACCAGATAAAAAAATAAGATAATAAGCCCCGCCAGCTATGCCAAGCCAATGAAAATGACCAGCAACAATAGAAAATATCGATATTGCTCTTAATAACACTGAGATATCTAACTTGGAAATATTCATATAACCGCCCTTTTACATGAATTTTTTTTAAAAAAGAAGCCACCCAATAAGCCCCAAAAATACCAGTTATAGGATAGATAAAATAACATATTGTCTGAATAGCCAGCGACTAAGTAAGATATTACTAAGCCAATAATAATTGACGTCCCTCTTTTATCCTTTTTAAACTGTATTAAGAGGCGCTTCAAAATAAAGGTAAAGATTAGAAGATAAGCGAGTAGTCCTAAGAACCCCATATCAAAGGTGATTTGTACATATGCATTATGTGCATCAAATCCTTTACTTTCTTCTAATGGAAAAAAATCTAAAAAATAATAAGAAAAAGTGTCATAGCCGTGGCCTAGAAATGGTCTTTCTGCTATGTAATCCCAAGAGGCAAACCAAACCACTTTTCGCCACTCATAAGAATTTAAACTTTCGCCCACATCTAAGCTATCTACACCAGAACCTGAAAAAATATCCAATACTCGATCTTGCACTTCAGGTATCAATAAAAGTATTAATAATGATAAAAATAAATATAATAGGTACCTTCTTTCAACTAAAAGTGCATATACGGAGAACATTATAATTAATGCTAACCATGCACTTCTAGTTTTAGTCATCACTAAGCAAATTAGACTAATAAATAAAATGATTTTTACTCTTCTAATAAATTGTTTTGAAAAGATAAAAAGTCTAGTTTTTATACAAAAAAAACAAAGTGTAGTAATTAACACCAAATAAAAAGCAAATATATTCGGGTGAGAGAAGCTACCGAACAGTCTAAATCCATTTCTGGTAGTACTTCCCTCAGGAAATAACAATTCAAAAAACACAAAGATAAAAGGAACTATAGAGCTATAAATTGTAAATCTTAAAAAGAACTTTAAATCACGATCATCTTTAACAAAAAAGTAGACAAAACAAAACATTGCCCAATATGTCAAGATTGAAAAAAAAGAGCGCAGTGACTGAACTTTATCTGGTGACACGATAATAGATGCCAAGCCTATGCAAATGAATGCCCCCCATACATATAAGAAAGACTTAGGTAAAACAAACTTATTATTTTTACAACAAATAAAAAATAACACTACCACTAAAAGGTTAAGCAGTGCCCCCAAACCAATACCACCAATTTTAGTAAACTCTAAAACTGGGTCTAGTGACGCTCTAAAAAATAAAATAAAAAATAGAGCTGGAGAATGTAAAAAAAGCCTATTTTTAAACACGCTCTAATGCCTTCTTGATTCGGCGTAATATAACTCTAAACTCAAAAGTAATGAGTAATATGAGTAGCTCACTTACTTTTACATTAATCTGTGAATAGTTACACATAGCTACTATCCTAGATGATCTTTCTTTCAGGTTTGAAGGTTTATGTTTTAAATTTAAGCGTTCAAAAGCTTTTCTGATGTTATTTGCTTTTTTTTCCGAGATCCGTTCTAGGCCATGGTTCTGAACTATTATATAAGAATTCTTTTTTATATTTTTAAATATCCCATATTGTTTAGCCAATCGTATCCACGTATCCCAGTCTTGTAGAGCAGGCATTTTTTCATCAAAGCCATCTATTTTTAAAAAATAATCCCTTTTAGTAAATACTTGGTTACCAATGTAATTGAGCGATCTAAGCATGTCATAATCGACACATTCTGAATTATTATGCGTAAATTCGCCATTTTCACGAACCTCTAAAACACCATCGAACAAACCTGCTATGTCATTAGTATTTTCTTGCTCTAATTTAAACCAATACTGAACAAAACTATCAATTCGCCAATTTTCAAAATAGTCATCGTCATCTAAACCAGTAATAAAATAACCTGTGGCTAAAGATAACGCTTTATTTCGCCCATAACATGCTCCTTTAGACTTACCGGTTTCATTGATAGTGCTCAGTAATAAACCTTGTTCTTGCATCTCTTTTAAATAAGCGTGAGTACCGTCTGTCGAACCATCATCAGCAACAATAATCTCAATATCTTGATAGGATTGATTTAAAACAGACTCCACTGCACGCTTTAAAAGCTCAAGGCGATTATAAGTTGTAATGTAAACAGTGACTTTTTGTAAATTCATTCTCAAGTTCCCGATGCGAGATTTATAAATAATTATTTTATTTTCTTTTAATCAAATTAAGAGAAAGCATTCTTAATAGCTTACCAGCAAGGCCAAGAATATTGATCCGCAAGCCTTCAAAGGTGTAAACTTTAAACATTCCAAAAAGGTAACTTTTGATCCCTAAAAGCTGTTTTCTTTCAAACAATATATTTGAATATTCTTTTAAAAATTTATCATGTGATAACTTCATACTTTTTATTACTTGAGAACTAAAGTTGCTTCTAAAATAGTTACCTGTTGAATCGATGTTTTTTCTTAATGAGATTGCATGGCTGTGGTAATACAAAGCAAGGTCATCAGTGAGGTTGTCACCATGATGCTGTTTTAAAACCAAAGGCTTATTTTTCATGTATACAGATGCATATTGAGAAAAACGTAAAATAAAATCAAAGTCTTCTGAGTGGTTAAACCTAATATCAAAACAGCCAACCTTTTGCGCCAGCTTTTTATTAAAAAGCATCACACTGGCTGTGCCAATAAAGTTTTCCTCTATAAAGTTTAATTGAAATTCTTCACCTTCAACTTCTCGATCAACTAATTTAGAGACTAGTCTTGAATTGTTATACTTTGAGTTAATATCCTCTTTAGAATCGATATGATAATCAGTACAAATTAACCCTACTTTTTCTGAGCATTTGGAAATTATAGATGCTTGTAGTGCTAGTTTATTGGGGTACCAAAGATCGTCTACATCCAAAAAGGCTATCCAGTTTCCCTCGGCGGCTGCTATACCAACATTTCGCGCAGAAGACACCCCACCGTTCTCTTGATCTATAATTTTTAAAGGGACTTTACTTACTTTCTCACACTCATTAAGTACTGTTAAAGAATCGTCTTTTGAACCATCATTAACGACTACAATTTCAAACGGTTGTAAAGTTTGATTGTTAATAGAGTTAATGGCGCTTCTAATGAATTTTTCACCATTGTAACAAGGTATAACAACGCTAATTTTCATTATTTACTCATTAAAAGTTTTGGATAGTTTTTTGCCAAGTCAATATCACTTTGCTCAAATGTAGTTTGATATGCGTTCTTACCCTCTATAACGCCTGTTACAGGGTGAACGATGAAGCCATAATCCTTTGCGAAGTTACTCGTCTTATCACTATAAGAGTAAATAACTTGTTTTTTATCAAGCAAAGCAGCCAATACCATTGAATGGAATCTTGTCGAAATCACAATTTCAGCTTTAGCTAATGAAATTAGAACATCATCTTTGTTGTATTTAACCACTTTAATCTTATCTAAGTATTCATTATTGACGCGATTTAAAATTAAATTAATTACTTCTAAGTCAACAGAATCCTCAAAGCTAACAAATTCGATTGTGTAACCCAAAGCAATATAAAAACTAACCCATTGCTTTATTTCATCGATATATGGTGTTGATGAAATATTACCTTTACCGTCCTTTTCTACCTTAGTGACTGAAATTGAGACGCACTTTTCACTCTTAATAGATTTATATTTGTCTACTGGAAAACCCATCACAATATCTGGCATTTTTATGCTTTTTTTTGTACCAGTTTCAGCAATCAAGGAGTGCGAAAAAGAGTCCCTTAACAACCATTTATCGACCCATGCATTTAGACTTTTTAGATAACCTAAATACTCACTTTTATCACGGTAGGGCCCTAGGTTTGCACCGACTATAAAGTTATGACCTCCAAAAATTTTATTTAATATGCAAAAACGAACCTTTTGTCGAATCATATTAAAATGTTTATCTTCTTTACCCATAACTACGCTCCCACCAATGACAGCGAAGTCAGCTTTAAACTTCCATCTTAATGGGAGAGCGCGGCCATACTTAATAAACTCAACTTTTTTTGAAACGAACTCTGGTTGCGTTTGGTTACCATAAAAGAAATAACGTTCGTAGTTTGTGTTATTTATAATTGACGCGAACATTAAATCATCGCCTAAGTTTTTATTATTATATCCATATACTTTTCTCTTATACACATCTCCTATCCCACTAGTCTC
>NZ_PJBK01000050.1:0-4154 GCF_002836155.1 Pseudoalteromonas sp. GutCa3
TTCTAATTTTTATGGCCCTGACTATGCCAATGGTTTAACCTTCTGGTTTATCGAAGTTTTAATACAAATATATTTACTTTTTTCAATTGTTTTTTATATAAACACGAAGTTTTTTGTTTTTCATAAAAGCCCTTATTATTTCATGCTGGTTGGCTTTTTAGTAAGTTATACAGTTTCTATTATCTGTAGGTTAACGTGGGATACATCTTATTATTTAGATAGACTACCTCACTTAATGATTTATATGTTTTTCGCCGGAGGCATGGCTGCACTTAGTAAAAACATTCGACTGAAAATGATTACTACTTCAGCATTGAGTATAATATTGATGGATCTAATCTATTTCGGATGGAGTAGTAGAATTTTATTTTTATATTTTGGCTCGCTGTTTACAATATGGTTACCTTATATTCTTCTCCCAAGAGTTATAAATAAAATAGTTACTATTGTAGCTTTTTCATCGATGTTTATTTATCTAACACACTTTCAAACATTGTCATTATTAAATAAAATTTTTAGTTCTGTTTCTCCTGGACTAGCTGTATTGATGTCATTGTTAGTAGGAATAGTTATTACTAAGGTATGGAAGAAAAGACATTCATATTTAGAACGTATGTTTACCATACTACATATAAAGGAAAATAAGTGAATATTACATATTTTATAAACCAGTATCCGAAAGTAAGCCATACTTTTATACGTAGAGAAATATTAGAGCTGGAAAATAATGGTTTTAACGTACAACGAGTTTCACTTAGGGGGTGGGATACTGAATTAAAAGATAGCGTTGATATAGAAGAGCAGGCTAAAACAAATTATGTCCTTAATAGTGGGCTTGCAGCGTTATTACCGGCGTTTTTAAAGTCTTTTGTTAGCTCACCAAAAAAGTTTGCTAAAGCACTAAAATTGGCATTAAAAATGTCTAAAATGTCAGAAAGAGGCATGCTTTATCACTTAGTCTACCTTATGGAGGCATGTACGTTAGCTAATTATGCAAAAGTAGTGAAGAGTTCACATATACATGCACATTTTGGTACAAATTCGACAGAAGTAACAATGCTAGCGAGTATC
Source organism: Pseudoalteromonas sp. GutCa3 (assembly GCF_002836155.1). NCBI lineage: Bacteria > Pseudomonadati > Pseudomonadota > Gammaproteobacteria > Alteromonadales > Pseudoalteromonadaceae > Pseudoalteromonas > Pseudoalteromonas sp. GutCa3. The sequence continues at coordinate 1,072 of NZ_PJBK01000050.1, forward strand.
CTCTCGGGTATTGATTATAGTTTTACTGTGCATGGACCAGAAGAATTTGATAAGCCACTAGGCTTGCATCTAAAAGAAAAAATAAGTCATTCAAAGTTTGTTGTTGCAATTACTAGCTACTGTCGTTCGCAATTATTTAGGTGGGCTGATTTCAAAGATTGGGATAAAGTTGAAATTGTCCACTGCGGTTTAGATTCGGATTTTTTAAAGGGCCAACCAGCTCCTCCAGTAAGTAACAATGTAAAAAAGTTATTATGTATTGGCCGTCTTTGCGAGCAAAAAGGACAGTTATTGCTGCTTAAAGCTTTGAAAAAAGTTTTAGATGAAGGTGAGAATGTAGAATTAGTTCTTGCTGGTGATGGCGAGATGAGAGCTGATATAGACAAATATATTGCAGATAACAGCTTACAAGATAATGTTAAAATTACCGGATGGATTAGCTCTAATGAAGTTCATGATTTGCTATTGCATTCTGATGCAATGATTTTGCCCAGTTTTGCCGAGGGGCTCCCAGTAGCAATTATGGAAGCTTTAGCCGTTGGGCGCCCAGTGCTCGCAACTTACATAGCAGGTATCCCAGAACTAATAACACATAATAAACAGGGGATTTTATTTCATGCCGGTGATGTAGTAGCTATAAAAGAAGCTATAAAAAGCTTTATTAATATGCCAGACGACGAGATTAAAAATATGGTTTCTTCTGGGTATGCTTCTGTAAATGAAAGACATAATATTGAGACAGAGGCTAGAAAATTAGCGTTATTAATAAAAGGTGATAAATGATTACTTTTTTTAGTGTAATAGCAAGTTTATTTATATTGCTATTTATAACCTTTCCAAGCTTATTTTTATCAGCTGAACTACTACTAGGTCTCTTAAATAAACGCGTCGCTAATAAAGTTGATTTTAATAAAAATGAACTAGAAGGAGTATACATTGTTATACCTGCACACAATGAAGAAATGATTATTAAAGACACTTTAGTAAAATTGAAAAGTGAAGTTAATTCTTTATCTAAAGTTGTAGTTGTTGCAGATAACTGTACTGACGCTACAGCGCCTATTGCTGAGGCATTAGGCGCAACAGTAGTTATACGAAACAACAATGAACTTTTAGGTAAGGGTTATGCTATTCAAGCTGGAGTTGATTATTTACAAGCTCTATCACCTGAAGTTGTTATTGTGTTTGACGCTGATTGTGAGTTTACGAGCGGAAGCTTTAATAAATTAGCTAAACGATGTATTGATGAAAACTCTGTCATTCAATCGGCATACATTATGAAATCGCCGGAGCATGCAGATATAAAAATTAAAGTAGCCGAGTTTGCTTGGTTTGTTAAAAATGTCATTAGGCCAAAAGGATTGGCGCTATTTAATATAAACTGCCAACTACAAGGATCTGGGATGGCATTCCCTGCGAGTGTATTAGAACAAGTTTCTTTCTCATCTGGCAGTATTGTTGAAGATTTAGAGTTAGGGTTAAAGCTTAATGCTATGAACGAGGCAGTAATTTTTGATAACTCTTCTTTGGTTATTAGTTATTTTCCTACTTCTGCAGCCGGAACTGATAGCCAACGAACACGTTGGGAGCATGGACATTTAAGCTCCATTAGTATGCTCCCAAAGAAATTTTTGCAAGCTTTATTAACGTTTAAAATCAAGAGTTGCTTTACTATATTAGATGCCATGTTACCGCCCACAGTTTTATGGTTGTTTATTGTGTTTGGTAGTACCTTTTTATGCTTTGTATTCATGTTATTTAATGTATTTATGCCCTTTTTACTTTCGGTTACTTCATTAATTACTCTTTTGTTTAGTTTAAGTTTAGTCTGGTTTGTAGCTGCTAGGCATATTATACAAACTAAAGATATTTTATTAATGTATAAATATATTTTCTCTAAGCTAACTGTTTATAAAACTTTTATTACAAAAAGACAGAAAAAGTGGGTGAAAACAGATAGAAGTGGTGGCCGAAATGAGTAATGAAAAAATTCTAAATAAAATTAGCTATTTAGAGAGTAAAGATTTAGATACTTTTATTGATAACTTAATTACGACTAATAGGCCAGTCTCTTTAGGTTTTGTAAATCAACATAGCATAAATCTAATGCACAGTGATGAAGCCATTTATGAGCAGTTTCTCTCTCTATCTTACCTCCTTCGAGATGGTATAGGTGTCAAGCTAGCTTGCAAATATAAAGGTATAGACCCTAAAGATAATTTAAACGGAACAGATTTTATTCCTAAAATTATTAACGCTATTAATAAGTCTGACCGTGACGTTAATTTTTTTGCCTTTGGTACTTCTGAACCGTGGTTAAGTGAAGGTGCTTTTAATCTTTTTAAGACTGAAGATGTCATTACTGAAAATGGTTTTCAAGATGAAGATGTATATATTAAAAATTTTAAGTTAAACGCTCAAGAAAACGCTCTTAATTGCGTTGTTCTTGCTATGGGGATGCCAAAACAAGAAAAGCTGGCAGAGTTATTGTCCAAAATTCAGGTCCCCTCAATAATAATTTGTGGTGGAGCTATAATAGACTTTCAGGCTGGAAAAGTTAAAAGGTCGCCCGAGATCCTTAGAAAGCTAGGGTTAGAGTGGTTATATAGGCTTTTATCAGAACCTAAACGACTTTTTAAAAGGTACGTGATAGGTATTCCAAAGTTTTTTTATAATTTAATAGTCAATTAATTTTCAGAGGTTTTATTTGTCTAATATTAAGAGAGATCCCGCCATTTGCAGTTTACTTAATAGAATGCCTGAAAGTGTACAAAATAGCTTTACAGAAGAGCAGTTGGTGCATCTCAAGATTGCTATAGGTGCCAGACAGTGGGGGCGCCATACAATTGATTTTAGAGGGGTAGTAAAGTTTTTCAAGTATAGGTACTACTATGTTTTGTTAGCAGGTAGAAACAGAAGAGACCTTAGTGAAAATGAAGAAAAAGTAGCTTGGTTTTTACAAATATTATTTATTAGTTTAATTACGTTTGTGGCAATTGTTGTTCTTATGTTAATTATTTATATTGTTAAATCTGCTTTAGGGATTAATATACTTGAAAATTATTCATTTGGTTTATGGGATT
>NZ_PJBK01000051.1:0-3990 GCF_002836155.1 Pseudoalteromonas sp. GutCa3
AAAAGATCGTTTTAAAGTTTATTTATATTGTTTAATAAAATATCACTTTACTTATTTTTAATTTGGCTCTAAATTCGCGCAAATTTTATTATTAAAGTAACCTCTCAAACTCTAAAACAGTGGTTATTTACCTTCAAGAGTCGATAAACACAAATGGCCGAATCAGCCGCCACAAGCACCTCTAATAACCCTTTAGCACCCGTTATCGGGCTGTCATTTTTTGCTATCGCATCCGGCTTTTTAATGAGCCTTATTCCGCTGTCGTTACCCGCATTTAAACTCGATGAAAACCTAGCGCCTTGGCTTGCGAGCATTTTTTACTTTGGCTTACTTATTGGCGCCACCACAATAGAGCGCATTGTGGTAAAAATTGGTCATCGCTTCGCATTTATATTATTTTTAAGCTTATTAATAGCAAGCGTGCTTGCACAACTTGCACTGCCAAATACCGTTAACTGGTTAATTGCACGATTTGTAGCAGGTTTTGCTGTTGCCGGTGTGTTTGTAGTTGTTGAGTCTTGGTTATTAATGACCAACACAGCAAAGTCGCGTGCTAAACGTTTGGGCTTATACATGACCTCACTTTATGGGGGCAGCGCAGTTGGTCAGCTTGCTATAGGGCCGCTTGGCACCGAAGGTTCAACGCCTTATTTATTTGTAGCCTCGCTATTATTTTTAGCTATTTTAGCCCCTTTATTAATAACCAAAGGTCAGCCCGAAAAACAGCACCTTGAAAAACTACCACTAAAAGAAATAAAAACACTAAGCCACCCTGCAATGCTCGGATGCTTAGCATCGGGCTTATTACTGGGCCCTATTTACGGCTTAATGCCGGTTTATATTTCAGCAAAAGCTGATCAAGCTCAGTACACAGGGACACTTATGGCGGTTATTATTTTAGGCGGCATGGTCGTGCAGCCGCTTGTGAGTTACTTATCTACTCGGCTTGAAAAAAGCTTACTGATGGGTATGTTTTGTTTAGTAGGCGCAGCCGGTGCTGTGGGTATATTACAAGCAAACACTTTAGCAGGATTAATAGTGAGCTACTTAATACTAGGCGCGTGCAGCTTTGCACTTTACCCGATTGCTATAACACTTGCGTGCGACTCATTGCCAATAGCAAAAATAGTATCGGCAACTGAGGTAATGCTTTTAAGTTACAGTATTGGGTCGGTATTTGGCCCTATGCTTGCTGCCAATTTATCTGATGCATCAAACGGTATTGTGTTTTATTTAGCAGGCTGTTTAATCACTACCTGTATTTATATGTTTATTAAAAGCATTAAAAATATTCGCGCGGGTAAAACCCCAGTTGCAGGCTAATTAGTTTTTAATTTGTCGTGTGGACTCAAAAAAAACATCTTTTTCCAGCCTTGGCTTTGTGTTGTATAAAGCCATGGCATGGGCACTAACGATAAAATAGAATAATGTACATGAGGCTGTTTTCCTGCGGCATTTCCGGTATCGCCCAGTAAGCCAATTTGACTGTTTATGCTTACTACATCACCTGTACTTACCGAGTAGTCATTTAAATGTGCAAAATAATGCACGCGCCATTTAGGCCCAAGCACCGCAACTACTTTACCGCCTCGGCTTAACTCATCTGCAAATATAACAATACCGCTTGTTGAGGCAACTACGGGAGTATTTTTTGTGCCAAAAATATCAATCCCTTTATGCACACCCGACCTACCCCAAGGCTCGTACCAAAACGTGTTATGGTTCCAATCTTTACTTGTGGCACCTTGTACCGGAATCATTATTTTTTCGGGAATTAGTAAGCCTATAATTAATAAAGTAGCTATTCCAATTGCAATCCACTTAAGTACTTTCACTTTTCAATCCTTGATATTTAAATAACTTATACTGATAAATTATTAGCCATAATAACTGAACTCATCATGAGTCGTATTTATGGTTTTATTTATGGAGTTTTATTTGAATGAAATACCCGACTAACATGCACTAAGCTGATCAATTTCAAAACAGGTTTTATAAGTAATTGAGCACTGCCCGCTATAAACAACCATGTGCCACTTTCTATTAGTGAGTCATTTAAAAAGAAAAAACTGCCAATTAAAAACCACACTGCAATTAAAAAATCGTTAAACGCTCCCAGCGCTTCATATCGACGCTGAATAGTAATATGCTCTTGCCCTAAATCTAAAATAAACTGATTACTGTTCGAATCCATAACTGCTCACTATTTACCTTTTATTACCTAAATACATGTTTAATAAGTCACAAAGCTTACCTAAACAGTACAATAGCAAAATACGCACAATAAAAAACGCTGACCAATGCTTATTGGCCAGCGTTTTTATTGTTTATATAATATTTAAAGGCTAAGTATTTAAAGGCTAAGCCTCAATATTGTTTATATATTTAGTAATTATTTATTTTTTCTCTTTTTCCAAACGCTTTTTAAGACTTAATGCAGCATCGGCGGCTAATAAACGCATAAATTCAGAGCCATTACTTTGCTCGCCTTGGCCTGCGCCTATTACAATTTCAGGCACTAAACGGCTATTACCTAAGCTTGTAAATAAAGCAGTTTGAATTTTAACTTCTGCTTTTAGCGTTTCATCAAATACATACTTTGGATCAAGTGCAGCAGACTTAGCTCTTAAACGAGCCTCAGCTAAAACGTCCATACCTAATGCTTCTAAACGTTGTTGCTTTAAAATCTCTTCTTGCTCTTTTGCAAGCTCCGCTTTTACAGCCACTCGTTGCTGCGCAGAAATAATGGCATTTGCCTTAATTCGCTCAGCATCAATTTGCTCTTTTATTTTTAGCTTTTCAGATTCAGCACGTTGCTTAGCAATTGCTTGTTCACCTAAAGCCACTTCAGTACGTGCTTGTTGCTCAGCTTTTTTAAGATTTTGACGCGCTAGTGCTTCATCAGCAGCTGCTTGCTTTTGGGCTTCAAGGCGAGCATTTACTTTGCTTTCGTAGTCAATATCAATAATGCTGGCATCAACTACTGTAATACCGTAAGCGCCTAAAATAGGTGCGTTACGCAGTGTATTACCCTCATCATCCATTTTAATATTAATAGTTACGCGCTGCTGTTTACTTAAATTACCTAAATCGTCAGATTTATCGCGCTCACCCGTACTAATAATTTGTTCAGTAACAAAAATACCATTTGTTAATTGATCAGCAAAATCTTGGCTTAATTGACCATTACCACCAGAGTAATGTTGCTCTACCGACATCATACGCGCCGACGCTTTTACATTTTCAGTGGTTGCGCGCATTAATAAATTAGATATTAATGTTTCTTGTGAACCAAACTCTTCGTGTATTTTAAGTAAACCACGTAAAGCACCCGATTCAGCTGCTGGTACATTGCCTGGCAATCTAAAACGAGAAACACCTCGTGCGCCACCTGTTGTAGTGTCTAAAAATCGAATCGGAATTAACGGCACAATTGCGCTTGCTGTTGCACCAGCATCGCCCGTAAAGTTAATCGAAATTACTTTTTTATAAGCCGATGTAGTACCAAACGCTTTTAAATAAGGGCCGGCTTGATTTATTACGGTCAAGTTACCTGTAAAAGCCGATTGATGTACTAAACGCTCATCTGCTTCATTCCACGAAACAACTTGCGATGTAAGGGTTGCAATTACGGCTAATACAACAACAATTGATGAAACAACAATTACATTACGACGACCAAATCGACTCATAAATGAGTCACTTTTTACTGCTGGGACTGCTTTTTCGCTATCCATTTTTATTACTCTCCATGTTTAATTTCTTTTTAACAAAGTAAATAATTTCCTGTTCACTCAAATGTGCGCAAAAGCTACCAGAGCGATGTAACTCAACAAATGTTGCAAGGATTTCTTCTTTACCTTTAGCTGTTTTATCTTGGTTTTCTTGTGTTTGATTTTTTTCTGTTAGTTGAGTGATTAAATCATCCACTATCGTGTCTTTATCAAACAGTACGTTGTATTCCTTGGATTTTCTTACCCGACTTTTATG
>NZ_PJBK01000052.1:0-3831 GCF_002836155.1 Pseudoalteromonas sp. GutCa3
CTAAATAAAAAATTTTTAACGACGTTATAGTGCAATTTAATTCGTTAAATTGATCAAATTAATTCGTTAAATTGATCAAAGATTTATGCTGGTTGGTATAACTATGGAGGGATTTAATTTTATAAATTGTTCAAATATTTATGCAGGTTGGTATTAAATAAAAAGGTGCTTTTCAGCACCTTTTTAACGCAACTGACTATCTTTACTGCCACGTCTATTAAACGATTTAGCGCTAGCATCATTACCTTCTATCGCAGCTTGGCATGTAACACAATAACGCACTCCTGGTAACGCGATCCTTCGTGCTTGTGGGATTTTCTCGTCGCACTCGTCACATAACTCTGCACTTGCGCCAGATATTAAATTGCTTCTTGCATATTGTACGGCGTCGTTAACACTCGCATCAATTTGATCTTGAATTGCACCGTCTCGTGCCCATCCACTTGCCATAAATCCTCCTAATAAAGTTGGATGTTTAAATTTATGCTACCAAATCGAATCTTTATAAGTACTGAATAAAAGAGCTAGGAATGTGATCTTCTTTGAAGGCTTAAGCTACGAAACTATATTTTATATCTTAAGGAAAGGTGCTGTAGTTGCTCCTTGTAATCTACTTCTCACAAAAAGTTCAACACTCTACAATTAGGCAAAAAAAAGCAGCTAAAAAAGCTGCTTTATAATTTCAATGATTTATTTAAATATTAAAGACTGTAGTCAACAACCTTCATACCTAATTTTTCGAGCTCTGGGCGAAGCGTTTTAGCATCACCCACTACTAAATAAATCATGTCTTTAGTATTTAAGTGTTTTTTAGCTAAGGCGTTAACTTCTTCTTTGCTAATATTGCTAACAATCTCATTTCTTTCTTTTACAAAGCTAGGTTTTAAATCGAACTCTAATATTTGTGCTAAAAAGCCAAGTTTTGCATTAGGCGTTTCGTATTTAAGCGCATCTTTTTGATTGATAGCCTTACGCATAAACATAAGCTCTTCGTCAGTGACACCGTTTTGAGCATAGTTATTAAGCTCATTAGTAAACTCTGTAATAGACGCTGCAGTAGAGTCGGCTCTCACCGCTGCAGAAGCGGTAAAGCCACCTGATGTTTTATCACCCCAGAAACGAGAGCGAGCACCGTAAGTGTAGCCTTTATCTTCTCGTAAATTTAGATTGATACGGCTGTTAAACGTGCCACCCAGTGCAAAGTTCATCAAGTTAGCTTTAAAGAACTCACCTGTAATATCTTCAACCATATCGCGTTTACCTATTCGAATTTCTGATTGAGGAGCGTCTGGTTTATCAACCAAATAAATTACATTAGTTTCTACTTTAGGTTCACTGAAATCAACCGCTACTAAGCTCGATTTACCTTTCCAATTTGTAAGTGTAGCTTTAACTTTTGGTTCAATTGTTGACTCTTTTAAATCAGAAACAATAATTACTTGAGCGCCCTGCGGTTTAAAGTTTGCGTTATAAAAAGCTTTAACGTCAGCAAGTGTAATAGCCTCTATACTATTAAGCGTTCCAGTACTTGGAAGTGCAGCTATATTGTTGCCATATAGTAATTTACTATATGTATTAGATGCTAAATACCCAGCATCCTTCATTGAATGTTGAATATTTTGAATGATTTGCTTTTTATTACGCTCAAAGTCATCGGCATTAAATGCTGGTTTAAATAACTTTTCTTCGACAAGCTTTAGCGTTGCATCTACATTTTTGGTTAAGCTAGAAACATACACATTTGTATGTGTTTTATCTGAGTAGATACTTACCTGGCTACCTAGTTTTTCAAGCGCGTTACTCATCTGCTCTGTAGTGTAGTTTTGCGTTGACTCGCTCATTAACGATGCAGTTATTGATGATAAACCCACTTTACTAGCTTGCTCACTGTACAGGCCACCCGGAACTTTAATGAAAATAGCGGTAGTTGGCGTTTCTGTACTTTGAGTACCTAATATTTTAATACCGTTTTCGGTCTTAGTTTGCCAAAGAGTAGGAACATCAACAGCAGGATTTGCGCCGGCCTCTGGGTGAGCACTTCGATCAAATGTATCAACAGCTCTTCGTGCCACTAAATCATCAGCTGAAGTTGTAGATGGACCTCCAAAATCATGCGATTTAGGCGTAAAGTTGTCTGGTGCAGCTATAAGTTGAGTTTGGCCTTCTGGCACAACACTCATAATAACGGCAGATTTACCTTTGATATATTGATTAAAAACACGCATAACATCAGCTTTTGTAACTTTGTTATAACGTGCAATCTCATCTTTAGCTGAGTTTGGGTTACCTGTAAACGTTTCTGACGCGGCTAGTTGAGAGACTTTTCCTGATACGCTTTGCAGACCAAAAATTGCACCAGATTCTATTTTAGCTTTTACTTTATCTAAATCATCTTGTGTAACGCCACGCTCTTCAAACTCAACAAATGAATCACGAATGATTTTTTCCATATCAGCTAACGTTTTCCCTGCTGTAGGATTTGGTAAAGCATAAAGACTAATTGAACACGCTAACTCTTGGCATGGATGATTTGCACTTGCTTGAACAGCAAGTTGAGTTTTAACTAAGTTTTTGTATAGTAGTGAATTATTACCACCACCCAATATTTCAGCAAGTATATCAAGAGGTGCTTCATCTTCAGAGCGAGCGTAAGTAGTTGGGAAACTCATACTTAATAAAGGTAAATGTACCTTATCTTCCATTGAAATATATCTATCAGCATTGAGTGTTACAGCTGTTTTTTCTACTGTAGGGATTTCAGGGCCTTTTGGAATTGGTGCAAAGTATTTAGTAACTAATGGCAGTATTTCATTAGCGTTGATATCGCCACCAATAGTAAGCGTTGCATTATTAGGACCATACCACTTTAAAAAGAATGCTTTTAAATCATTTACATTTACGCGATTAAGATCGTCCATAAAACCAATTACTGGCCATGAATATGGATGACCATCTGGATACATCGCTTGAGCAACACGTTCACCTAAACGACCATAAGGGCGATTATCAACACGTTGGCCGCGCTCATTTTTTACTGTTTCGCGTTGTACTTCAAATTTTTCTTGGGTTACAGCATCGAGTAAAAAGCCCATTCGATCAGCTTCTAGCCACAACATTTTTTCTAATTGATTTACAGGTACTGTTTCAAAATAATTTGTTCTATCTGAGTTAGTTGTACCATTTAAAGTACCGCCTGCTTCAGATATTATTTTAAAATGTTCCTCATCAGCAACATTCTCTGAACCTTGAAACATCATATGCTCAAAAAAGTGAGCAAAGCCTGACTTACCCAACTCTTCGCGAGCAGAACCAACGTGGTATGTTACATCAACGTGTACTAAGGGATCTGAATGATCCTCATGCACAATTACAGTTAAACCGTTATCTAGTTTATATTTTTTATACGGTATGTTGATTTCACCTGCATTAGATTTCACTGATTCAATAAGTGTAACGCCAGGAATTGATGTTTCTGTAACAATATTTTTATCAACAGCTTGAGTTGAGCTATTACATGCAGCCAACCCTGATGCAAGTAAAACAGCAAGTGCAATTTTTGTGAGTTTCATTTTTTAGTCCATATTTAAATTAACTCAATGAGTTTAAAGACTAATTAAAAGTACAACAAGGAATATGGAGCGATTATGGGTTTGGTTTTGTAACAAAGTGTAAATAGATTGATATAAAAATGAAGTGTAAAATGAGGATATTAATTTGTGGTTTTATTCTAATAACACTGCACTTCCCTATCTAAGTAGTAAATGACATAGCTAAGAAATTGATACTCTTAATAACATCGTGCATATAGAGTGTTATGTAACACTGCTTTAT
>NZ_PJBK01000053.1:0-3777 GCF_002836155.1 Pseudoalteromonas sp. GutCa3
CTATGTGAAAGTAGGACATTACCAGGCTTCAAATTGTAGAAAGCCCGAATCTAACGATTCGGGCTTTTTTACGTCTGCAGAAAAGTGAAATGCGCGCAATTAATATACTCTCACAGCAACACCTATCACGTAGGTCGGGCGAGCGCAGCGATTCCTGAGGCTAAAATCACAACAAAACCCCTTAATATCTCAGTCGGCCAATAAAGTAGCATTTGCTACGTGACTCTCCACCGCTGTGGGCACTACGACATCACCAGGCTTCACATTGTAGAAAGCCCGGATCTAACGATTCGAGCTTTTTTACGTCTGCAGAAAAGTGAAATGTGCGCAATTAACACACTCACATCAACACCTATCACGTAGGTCGGGCGAGCGCAGCGACTCCCGACGTTAAAATCACATCGAGAATAGCTACAGTGTTCTTATTTCACGAGCTGGGTTACCCGCTACTACAGTATTAGGCATTACATTTTTAGTAACCACAGCACCCGCACCCACAATACTATTTTCACCAATACTCACACCCGCTAAAATAATAGCGCCTGCGCCAACCCATACGTTATTGCCTAACGCGATAGGTGCTGCAAAGTTTTCCTTATTAAGCCTTTTTGCTGGATTAGTAGCATGTGACACAGCTAAAAGCTGAACGTTCGGGCCTATTAAGCAGTCATCACCAATGGTGATTGAGTGATTGGCTAATGGCGAGTCGAGAAGTGTGCAATTAATATTCATAAAAGTACGCTCACCAATAACTATTTGATTGCCGTAATCGCAATGAAAACCTGATTCTATAATTACACCATCACCCGACTTTAAAAATAACTCTTTGATACGTTTTAAGTTGCCTTTACTTGGGCTCTTATTAAATAAACGGCAGGTTTCACCTGCTTGCTTTCGCTGTGCTAAGTATTCTTTACTGATACTGTTAAATGACTGCATTGTATTTATCTTTATAACTTAATTAGTTATAGCTTACCGTACTTTTAGTTTTATTATTATTAGAATAAAACTGTGTTTTTTTTGCTCGTTCACTTGCCATTTAGGTTGTTTCGTTTAAAATCGTATAACTTTCGAAATGAAACTTAATTCACGAGCTTTATGACTAAACGAAACACACAGCAGCGTCGTCACAATATACTGGTTCAAGTTAATGAATTAGGTGAAGTAGCCGTTGAAAAGTTAGCACAGCAGTTTCAAACATCTGAAGTAACCATTCGAAAAGATTTAACCTCGCTTGAAAAAAGTGGCTTATTACTTCGCCGCTACGGTGGTGCTATTGCACTACCTAAAGAAATTGTTAGCGATGAAGTAGATTCAAAGCGCAAAGTCGCAATAGCAAAAGCTGCAGCAAAACTTATAAAAGATCATAACCGCATTATTATTGATAGCGGGCGTACCACAGCAGCTATGATCCCTGAGCTTGCTGATAAGCGTGGGCTAGTTGTTATGACCAACGCTATTAAAGTAGCGAGTCGTTTATTAGCACTCGAGAACGAGCCGACACTTTTAATGACCGGCGGAACGTGGGATCCACATTCTGAGTCATTTCAGGGGCAAGTTGCTGAAAATGTATTATGTTCTTATGACTTTGATCAGCTATTTATTGGCGCTGACGGCATAGATGTAAAGCGTGGTACTACTACCTTTAATGAGCTAGTTGGTTTAAGCCAAGTTATGGCAAAAGCCGCTCGTGAAGTAATTGTAATGGTTGAATCAGATAAGATTGGCCGAAAAATACCAAATTTAGAATTACCGTGGAAAATAGTAACCACATTAATAACCGACAATGGCTTAGCAGACGAAAAACGCAAAGCAATTGAGGCGTGTGGTGTAAAACTAATTTGCGCAGAGATTATTGAATAGTAACTACAAAGTGAGTTACTAGAATTAAAAAATTAATGGAGACACTATGTGTGGAATAGTTGGGGCAGTTGCAGAACGTCCAGTAAACAAAATTTTAGTTGAAGGCCTTAAACGTCTTGAATACCGTGGTTATGACTCAGCAGGCGTAGCATTGCTTGATGGCAATACACTTAATACTGTTAAAGCAGTGGGTAAAGTAGTTAACGTAGAAGCAGCTCTAGAAAAAGCAGGTGTTAGCGGTCATACAGGTATTGCACATACGCGCTGGGCAACACATGGTAGCGTTACAGAAGCAAATGCACACCCACATGTTTCAAATAATCAATTAGCACTTGTGCACAACGGTATTATTGAAAACCACGCTAGCCTACGTACGGCACTTAAAGCAGATGGTTACGAATTCTTATCAGACACTGATACAGAAGTAATGGTGCATTTAATTCACCAACTTCGTAAACAACACACAACGTTACTTGCATCAGTACAAGCAGCTGTTAAACAGTTTGAAGGCGCTTTTGGTACTGTTGTATTTGATAAAGACAACGACAACGAAATCATTGTAGCGCGCTCAGGTAGTCCTCTTGTTATTGGTTTAGGCCTTGGCGAAAACTTTATTGCGTCTGATCAGTTAGCATTACTACCTGTTACTCGTAGCTTCATCTTTTTAGAAGAGGGCGACGTAGCACGTATTACACGTGACACAGTAGAAATTTTTGATGCAGACGGTAACGCAGTTGAGCGTGAAGTGATTGAATCAAACATTACGCAAGATGCATCAGGCAAAGGCGATTACCGTCACTACATGCTAAAAGAAATTTACGAGCAGCCACTTGCTGTACGTAATACTCTTGAAGGGCGTTTAAACGACGACCGTGTGGCAATTGATGCCTTTGGCGAAAGCGCTCAGCAAATATTTAAAGATGTAAAACATGTGCAAATTATTGCCTGTGGTACGTCTTATCATTCAGGTATGGTTGCACGTTACTGGCTTGAGCAGTTTGCGGGTGTTAGCTGTAATGTAGAAATAGCTTCTGAATTTAGATACCGTCAGTCGTTTGTTCATGAAAATAGCTTACTTGTTACTATTTCTCAATCGGGTGAAACTGCCGATACGCTAGCTGCATTACGCCTAGCTAAAGAGCAAGGTTACATGGCCTCAATGACTATTTGTAACGTACCTGGTTCATCGCTTGTACGCGAATCAGACCTTGCCTTTATGACTAAAGCAGGCGCTGAAATAGGCGTGGCATCTACTAAAGCATTCACAACGCAGTTAGTTGGTTTGTTAATGCTTACTGCGTCTATAGCGCAGGAAAAAGGACTTGATCAAAGCGCAATTGTAAATGCAATTAAAGTACTTCCAGCTAAGTTAGAAGAAACATTATTACTCGCTGATGGTATTGCAGATCTTGCAGAAGAGTTTGCTGATAAGCACCACTCATTGTTTTTAGGTCGTGGCTCGCAATACCCAATTGCAATGGAAGGTGCGCTTAAACTTAAAGAGATTTCGTACATTCACGCAGAAGCTTACGCAGCGGGCGAGCTAAAACACGGCCCATTAGCACTTATTGATGCCGACATGCCAATTATTGTTGTAGCACCAAATAACGAATTGCTAGAAAAACTTAAATCAAACGTAGAAGAAGTACGCGCACGTGGCGGCATTATTTACGTATTCGCAGATAAAGATTCACACTTTGAGTCAGACGACACAATGCGTGTAATCAACGTAAACCACACTGACGATATTATTGCGCCAATTGTTTACACCTTGCCATTGCAGCTACTGTCTTACTACGTAGCGGTAATTAAAGGCACTGACGTTGACCAACCACGTAACTTAGCTAAATCGGTTACGGTTGAGTAAAATCAATAGGTTGGTAATTACCTGTTAAAGATAAAAAGGCGCTCAAT
>NZ_PJBK01000054.1:0-3673 GCF_002836155.1 Pseudoalteromonas sp. GutCa3
AGCTTAGTCTCGGGCTTTTTAATGTCTAGAATAAAGTGTCATATGAAGGTGGCGCTCTTACTTTAGGCGTAGGTGCTTTGTAGTAACGTTCAAAGCGTAATTATTAGCCTAGCTAATTGTTACCAAAAAGCCCGAGCTTAGTCTCGGGCTTTTTAATGTCTATAATAAAGTGTCATATGAAGGTGGCGCTCTTACTTTAGGCGTAGGTGCGTTGTAGTAACGTCCAAAGCGTAATTATTAGCCTAGCTAATTGTTATCAAAAAGCCCGAGCTTAGTCTCGGGCTTTTTAATGTCTAGAATAAAGTGTCATATGAAGGTGGCGCTCTTACTTTAGGCGTAGGTGTGTTGTAGTAACGTTCAAAGCGTAATTATTAGCCTAGCTAATTGTTACCAAAAAGCCCGAGCTTAGTCGGGCTTTTTAATGACTAAAATAAAGAGTGATTTGGAGGTGAGAATCTCACATTAGACGAAGATGCTTGGTAACAACATTCAAAATATTATTGGTATTAATAAAAAACCCGAGCCTAGCCCGGGTTTTGATAAGTTATGAATATGCCATAATTGGCTGAAAACTATTCAATATTTTGAATCTGTTCTCTCATTTGTTCAATCAATAC
Organism: Pseudoalteromonas sp. GutCa3; assembly: GCF_002836155.1. Lineage (NCBI taxonomy): Bacteria > Pseudomonadati > Pseudomonadota > Gammaproteobacteria > Alteromonadales > Pseudoalteromonadaceae > Pseudoalteromonas > Pseudoalteromonas sp. GutCa3. The sequence continues at coordinate 618 of NZ_PJBK01000054.1, forward strand.
TTTTAACTCTACAGCGGCAGTAGTGATGTCACTATTGATAGACTTAGATGCTAGCGTGTTAGCTTCACGATTAAATTCTTGCATCATAAAATCTAGGCGGCGGCCGCATGCGCCACCTTTTTTAAGGATTTTTTTAGTTTCTTTAACGTGAGACTTTAAACGATCTAATTCTTCAGCTACATCTTGTTTTTGAGCAAGATAAATAAGTTCTTGTTCAAGGCGCGACTCGTCAATGTTTGCTGTTAAGTCTTCTAGCTTTTGAGCCAGTTTTTCACGTTGCCACTTAGCAATCTCAGGCATGTGCGTTTCTACAATTTCTACTTGCTCTAAAATCGCATCAAGGCGGATTGCTATCATTTCTTCAAGGTTTGCACCTTCATCGCCACGAGCTGATTTAAAATCTTCGATTACTTGATCAAGACCAGCAATTAGTGCTGTATTAACGCTATCCATATCAAGTTCTTCAGCTTCCATAACACCAGGCCAACGTAATATATCAACAGGATTAATGTCGCCATTACTTTGCTGTTGAACCCATTTCGCGCTATTTATAAGTTGCTCAGCAAGGGCTTGGTTAATTGATAGCTCACCAACATGGGCAGGATTTGCTACAAACTTTAAAAAAACCTCAACTTTACCGCGTTGTAAGTGTTTGCGTAAACGCTCACGAATAACTGGCTCCATGCCACGAAATTGCTCTGGTGCGCGAATAAATGTTTCAAGGTAACGCTGGTTCACTGAACGAACTTCCCAAGTGCCAGTTCCCCAATCGCCTTTTATTTCGCGACGCGCATAAGCTGTCATACTGTGGATCATGGATATTTTCCTAAATTTATAAATACAATATTACGATGATTATACCGTAACACCGCTTAAGCTCTAGGGAAAATTTAATACACTGAATATTTTGCATACAGCTATTTATTTAAATCAGCATGGTATCTATACCCACATACACTTATAATGTCGCAAATTCTGAATTAAGGGGATCGTCAATGCGTCCAAGCGAAAGAACACCTAACCAAATTAGACCTGTTACATTTACACGTAATTATACTTTGCATGCTGAAGGCTCAGTACTTGTTGAGTTTGGTAACACCAAAGTACTTTGTACAGCTACTGTCGAATCGGGCGTTCCTCGTTTCATGAAAGGTCAGGGTAAAGGTTGGATCAATGCTGAATACGGTATGTTACCGCGAGCAACGCATACGCGTAATGCTCGAGAAGCTGCACGTGGTAAGCAGGGCGGTCGTACTATGGAAATTCAACGTTTAATTGCACGTGCACTTCGTGCTGCTGTTGATTTAAAAGCACTTGGCGAAAACACAATCACTATCGACTGTGATGTAATTCAAGCAGATGGCGGTACACGTACTGCTTCTATAAGTGGTGCATGTGTTGCACTTGTTGATGCGCTAACGCATATGCGTGCCAAGGGTATGATTAATTCAAACCCACTTAAACATATGATTGCGGCTATTTCAGTAGGTATATACAAAGGCCAAGCAATTAGCGATTTAGAATATATTGAAGATTCAGCAGCAGAAACTGATATGAATGTAATTTTAACCGAAACAGGTAAAATTATAGAAATTCAAGGTACAGCCGAAGGCGAACCTTTCTCGTTTGATGAGCTAGATGAGTTACTTACTTTAGCTAAACATTCTATTCGTGAAATCATTGACGTACAAAAGCAAGCATTAGCATAAATAGGTAGGCCACTAGATATGAAAGATTATCAAAAAGAGTTTATAGAATTTGCTCTAGAGAAGCAGGTATTAAAATTTGGTGAGTTTACTTTAAAGTCTGGGCGCATAAGTCCTTACTTTTTTAATGCCGGTTTGTTTAATACAGGTCGTGACCTAGCACGTTTAGGTCGTTTTTATGCATCAGCACTAGAAGATTCAGCGATAGAGTACGATGTACTATTTGGCCCCGCGTATAAGGGTATCCCAATCGCGACAACGACGGCAGTTGCATTAGCAGATCACCATGATAAAGATGTACCGTACTGTTTTAACCGTAAAGAGAAAAAAGCACACGGTGAAGGTGGTACATTAGTAGGCTCAGAACTCAATGGCAAAATAATGCTAGTTGATGATGTAATTACCGCAGGTACCGCTATTCGTGAGTCCATGGAAATTATTGCACAAAATGGTGCAGACCTTAGTGGTGTTTTAATTGCATTAGATCGCCAAGAAAAAGGTAAAGCCGAGTTATCAGCTATTCAAGAAGTTGAACGCGACTTTAATACCAAAGTAATCTCTATTGTAAAATTAGCAGACCTTATTAGTTACCTTGAAAACCAAGGGACGATGGGCGAGCATTTAGCCTCAGTTAAAGCTTACCGTGATCAATACGGCGTAGCATAAATAAAAAGCCTCGCAGTGCGGGGCTTTATTTTGACCTTCATTCATAGAGTTTATTAATGAAAGATGTATTAAAACCAAATGGCTTAGGCCTCAAACGCGTTTTCAAAGCAACCTATTGCTCCTATCTTGGCTTTAAAGCAGCATTTAAAGAAGAAGCTGCATTTAGACAAGAGCTATTACTAAGCCTTATATTATTCCCCACTTCATTTTGGCTTGCTTCATCATTATTACACTGGGCAATACTAATTAGCTCACTGCTTATTATTCTAATAGTTGAATTGCTAAACTCTGCCATTGAAGCATTAACAGATCGAGTAAGTACAGAATTGCATGTATTGTCAGGTAGAGCCAAAGATATGGGATCTGCAGCCGTAACACTTTCATTAACGATCGTATTGATCATATGGGGTGTAAGTCTTTATATGAAGATCGTTTAAGCTCACTTTTAATATTTGTGAAGTTTAAACACCTTTAGTTGTTAATAATTTGCTAGTTTAGTTGTGTTTTTGAGCGTTTAGCTCAAATACTCAGCGAACAGCACTTTATTTCAAGTTTTCTTCAAAAAATGGTTGATCTGTTTTCGGATCTCCCTATAATGCGACCCCACTGAGACGGGAAACGCCAACGCATAGCGAGGCACGAACAACTCAGAGAGTTAAATAAAACTTCGGTTTTAAATCTTCT
>NZ_PJBK01000055.1:0-3592 GCF_002836155.1 Pseudoalteromonas sp. GutCa3
GGCTAAATAGCCCTTTTTTTGTGTGCGATTATTTAATCACTTAACTCATCTTCTTGCTCAGAGATTTTAATTTGTTCTTTTAAAAATTGAGCTGCTTTAGAGTATTCAATTTCTAACTTATCTCTTAAGTCTATTAATTCATCGGTTGTGAGTTCACCTTTTTTACATTTATCTTCAAATGCACTTGAAAGTTCTGCCACCGTTAGGGCACCAATTGTTTTGGAGATCGATTTTAATTGATGACACCCTTCAATAATCTCATCTAAATCGTTAACCATAACGCCTGAATTAATCCCCTTAATTAGCCCTTGGCTTTGTTCTAAATACATTTTGAAAAAGCGTAACTGTTTAGCTTCGTCACCATTTACATATTTAGCAACTGCTTCCACATCAATAGGTAGCGCCATGGTTTGATGGATAACTACATTCTGGTTTTGGCTTTGCTTATCGCTCCAGCGTTTTAAAGTGTCCTCTAACGCGTTTAGCTCTATAGGTTTGGTAATGAAGTCGTTTATACCTACGGCTAAACAACGCTCTTTTTCGCCTTTAAGTGCGTTTGCTGTTACAGCAATAATGTAAGGCTGTGCATCAATTGATTCTAATAGCTCTGCTTCGTTACGGATTTTTTCGACCATATCGTAACCCGACATTTTAGGCATGTGTAAGTCGGTTAAAATAAGTGAGTAATCACCTTTTCTCCACATATCTAAGCCTTCTTCACCGTTGTTTGCTATCTCAACGCCAAAACCTAGTATGTGTAATTGATCGGTTAGCACTTGTTGGTTTAGAAGGTTATCTTCAACAAGTAAAACCAATTTGTTTGATTTACGAGCTTGCTCAACATTTAAATAATTATTAAGTGTTTTGGTTTTTTTAATTTGTTTAGGTGTATGCAAACCTGCAGCGACTAAAATAGACAGCATAAAATTAGACTTACATAAAGGAGAGGCATTAATATAAAAAATATTATTATGATTTATAGCCGCTTCATCAAGCTTGCTTAGTACAACAACTTGTTGTTTATAATCCTCTAATGAATAAAATAAGCGTCTTAGCAGCGCGTTTGTTTTATCCATATTGTCTATGCCATCAGCCACCCAAATAATATCTTGCGAATGTTGGTGCTCTTCAATTTCTTCTTCTGTGTGTGCATAAACTATTTTAGCGCCCATAAACGATAAATAACGGTACATTGTTTTTTCACGTTCTAGGTGATTACTAACTACAACAATTTGCTTACCATTTAATGCACCTTTGTGTGCATATTTAATTCTACCCGATGTGCTAAACGGCAGTTCAACAGTAAACTCACTGCCAATTCCTGTATGGCTAGTTACATGAATAGTCCCTAGCATAAGCTCAGTTAAGCTTTTACAAATAGAAAGACCTAAACCTGTCCCTCCATATTCTCGGGTAATTGAATTTTCGGCTTGAATAAACGGATTAAATATTTCGCGTAGTTGTGCCTGCGACATGCCTTTACCGTTATCAGTTACGCAAAAGCGTAAGGTAAAGTGATCAGTCGTATTATGTACCACCTCTACTGATATTTTTACATGCCCTTGGGTTTTTTCATCAGTGCTCGTAAATTTAATTGCGTTGCTACATAGATTATAAAGAACCTGACGTACACGTACGCTATCACCGGTAAGATTTATAGGAATATCTGGTGCTATTGCTAGCTCTAAATCAAGCTCACGTTTTTTAGCAACAGATGAGAGCACACGAGCAACTTCTTCAATAGTATCGGTTACCGAAAATGGGATCGGGTCAATATTTAGCTTTCCAGCCTCAATTTTAGAAAAATCTAAAATATCATCCAAAATGCTCAATAACGAAAATGCTGATTCACGAATAATCGTACTTAAACGATGCTGAGCGCCATCAAGTTCGGTCTGGCGCAGTAAATCAATAGTACCTATAACACCATTCATCGGTGTTCTTATTTCGTGACTCATCGTTGCTAAGAATGTTGTTTTAGTTTCGCTTGCTCGCTCTGCTTTTAATGTGGCTTGCTCAAGCGCTAAGGTACGATTTTGCACTTCGGCTTCTAGGCCATTTTGTAATTTATAAAGCTCTTTTTGTGCAGAGTCATTCTCGCTCATTGCAGTTTGTACTTTTTGTAGCAATAAGTTGATGTTTTTTGCTACTACACCTAAACCAATATCAAGTTGCTCATCAACATTACTATTATAATTAGCATCTTCAGTGATTGCCTGTAACTCTTGAGTAAGAGTGTCAGTACTTTTACGTAAGCGCGTATTAATGTACATATTAAACATTAAAGTAAGTATAAATAATGCAGCAACACTCGCTATCGCGATGATGTAAGCGATAACTTGAGAGTCTTGAGCGCTTAAAGGCGTGGCTGGTATGTTTTGCTTAATAATAAGCTCGCCAATGGGTTGATCGTTTAACAATAGTAGGTGATGCAGAATACCTTCTTCTTTTAAGTGCTTTTCAGTTTTAACAGAAGCGATGGCTGGTTTACTGCTGCTATATACCAACTGAGTATCTGATGTAGCATTGAAGCGATATAGAGTATATTCAAAGTCACCGTCTAATAAGGAGGTTAAATCAAGTAACTGTTTTACTTTACCTTGACCATACATAGTTAATGCATCAACCATAGGTAAGTCTAATCTATCGGCAAGCGTTACAATATTAATAGATGATACTGGTTGGGCTGTCTTAACTTCAGTTTGTGTATAAAATGAGTGGGCAACAATAGCGAGCGCTGTTACAGCAATATTAATGATTAAAAAAAGTGGCCGTAAGCCTTTTACTGGCGATGAGAATTTACTCTGCATTGATTGTTTCCAATTGATGTGTTTTTACTACGATAAGTCCCTATCGTACGTATCTAAGCTAATCGTAACATTTACAAAAAATAATTCACTACGGTTTTAGTCTGATTTAGTTATATTTATTTATAGTTATAGCCCGATTTGTGGTAAAAATGAACGTTATTAATAAAAAATGTACTGAGTTGTCTGAAAACCGTTCAAACAGTTATAAAGAAGAAAAAAAAAGTTGACTTGTAAGGGCAAAACTCGTTTAATACGCCGCACGCCCAGATAGCTCAGTCGCTAGAGATGAGTGGGAATTGCATTAAAAATCCCTTAAGATTTTTAATTAGCACTGTTTAAGTGCCTCGATAGCTCAGTTGGTAGAGCAGAGGATTGAAAATCCTCGTGTCCCTGGTTCGATTCCGGGTCGAGGCACCATTTATTAAAGTAGTGGTGTTTAATCAACAGTTTAAACATTATTACGCGTGCCTTAGCACACAGTTTTGTGTGCCGACTTAGCTCAGCTGGTAGAGCAACTGACTTGTAATCAGTAGGTCAACCGTTCGACTCGGTTAGTCGGCACCATTTATTTAAAGTAGTTTGAAAAGAAAGCTGTAATCAGTAGTCTGTTCAAATTACCCGTCGACTCGGTTAGTCGGCACCATTTATAAAGCTAAAAGTTAAATAATTATTTTACTTTTAGTTAGCACAGTTTATGTGCCTCGATAGCTCAGTCGGTAGAGCAGAGGATTGAAAATCCTCGTGTCCGTGGTTCGATTCCGCGTCGAGGCACCATTTACTTT
>NZ_PJBK01000056.1:0-127663 GCF_002836155.1 Pseudoalteromonas sp. GutCa3
CGCTAAAAAATTTAATAAAGCCAAAGAAGCGGCAGCTTATTGTGGATTAATTCCACGGCATAATGAATCGGGTAAATTAAAAGGGCGAACATCAATCAGTAAACTTGGCCCAGCCAGAATTCGATGCAAACTTTATATGGCAGCCATTGTTGCTGGGCAATGGAATAAAACAATAAAACGACACAAGTTAACATTAATAAATAATGGTAAAACACCAATGCAAGCTGTGTGTGCAAATATGCGAAAGCTAATTCATATATGTTTTGGTGTAATAAAAAACCAAGAAGCGTTTAAGCTCCAAGAAAGTTAAATACGACCTTGAAGCTTAAAATGAGAGATGTTATCTACAATGTTTAAACACACACAAAAAAGCCGCTACATTGCTGCAACGGCTTTTTTAATTTTTGATAAATTCCCAAACTTTAATTGGAAATTTTAAAAATTATCAATCTCTATATGTCTCAACCGCTGGGCATGAACATACTAAGTTACGGTCGCCGTATACGTCATCTATACGTGTAACGGTTGGCCAGAACTTGTTTTTAGCCACAGCAGGCACTGGGAATGCAGCGTAAAAACGGTCGTACGCACGGTCCCATTCGTTACCTAATACGTCGCCTTGTGTATGCGGTGCAAACACTAGCGGGTTGTTTTCGATTGACCATTCGCCAGAAATTACTTTTTCAATTTCGCCTTTAATTGACACCATTGCTTCGATAAAGCGGTCAATCTCACCTTTTGATTCAGACTCAGTTGGCTCAATCATTAATGTGCCTGCTACTGGGAACGACATAGTTGGTGAATGGAAACCGTAATCTTGCAAACGCTTAGCGACGTCCATTTCAGTAATGCCTGATAGCTCTTTAAGCGGGCGCAGGTCAACAATACATTCGTGAGCAACACGGCTGTTACGACCACGGTATAAAATTGGGAAGTGCTTGCTTAGCTCATGCGTTAAGTAGTTAGCATTAACAATTGCCATTTCAGTGGCTTGTTTTAAGCCCTCTGAACCCATCATGGTGATGTAAGCCCATGAAATAGGTAAAATAGCGGCTGAGCCGTAAGGCGCTGCCGATACCGCACCATTACCAATGTTAGTACCTGGTACGTTAATTACGCTATGGTTTGGCATAAATGGCGCAAGGTGCGATTTAACACCAATTGGGCCAACACCTGGACCACCGCCACCGTGTGGAATACAAAATGTTTTATGCAAGTTTAAGTGCGATACGTCTGAGCCAATAAAGCCAGGACTTGTTACGCCAACTTGTGCGTTCATGTTTGCGCCGTCCATGTAAACTTGGCCGCCGTGCTCATGAATAATGTCACAAATTTCGCGAATTGTTTCTTCGTATACGCCGTGCGTAGACGGGTATGTGATCATGATGCACGATAAGTTTTCAGACACTTCCTCAGCTTTCGCTTTAAGGTCGCTCATGTCTACGTTACCGTTTTTGTCGCAGTTAACTACTACAATTTTCATGCTCGCCATTTGCGCTGATGCAGGGTTAGTACCGTGCGCAGAGCTTGGAATTAAACATACATTACGGTGTGCATCGCCGCGTGATTCGTGATATTTACGAATCGCGATTAAGCCTGCGTATTCACCTTGCGCGCCAGAGTTTGGCTGTAGTGATACTGCATCGTAACCGGTAATGTTTACTAGCCAGTCGTGTAGCTCGCCAATCATTATTTGGTAACCCTCTGCTTGATCTAGCGGGCAGAATGGGTGAAGGTTTGCAAACTCCGGCCACGTAATTGGGATCATCTCGGCGGTCGCGTTTAGTTTCATGGTACATGAGCCTAACGAGATCATTGAGTGATTAAGCGATAAGTCTTTGCTTTCTAGTCGCTTAATGTAGCGAAGCATGTCTGTTTCGCTGTGGTAGCTGTTAAAGTTTGGATGCGTTAGTACTTCGTCATCACGTACTAAACTTGCAGGAATTGATTCGCTGCCATTTGCTTCAACGTCGGCTGCAATAGCGTCAACACTTAGGCCATGGCCTTCGCCTAAAATAATATCGAATAACTCAGCTACATCGGCACGTGTTGTTGTTTCTGATACCGAAATTGAGTACTCGCCTTCGTGGTTTGTTGCAAAGTTTACGCCTTTTGCAATTGCACGTGCTGTTACGTCGTTTTTGTTGTCGCTTACTACTGTTAGCGTATCAAACCAAGTACTGTGCTTAAGTGCAATGCCTTTAGCTTTAAGGCCACTTGCTAAAATATCAGCAAAGCGATGTATACGCTGCGCGATAGTTTTTAAGCCTTGTGGGCCGTGGTACACCGCGTAAAACGCTGCCATGTTGGCAAGTAATACTTGCGCTGTACAAATGTTTGAGTTGGCTTTGTCGCGGCGAATGTGTTGTTCGCGCGTTTGCATTGCCATACGTAGTGCGTCGTTACCTAAACGGTCTTTAGATACACCAATAATACGACCTGGTAATGAACGTTTGTATGCGTCACGTGTTGCAAAAAATGCAGCATGTGGGCCGCCGTAACCCATAGGTACGCCAAAACGCTGAGCCGAACCAAGTACTACGTCTGCGCCTAGCTTACCCGGTGCTTTTAATAGTAATAAACTCATTATGTCGGCAGCAACACAGGCAATGGCCTTTTTGCTTTGTACGCCAGCAATTAGGTCTGTTATGTCTACCACTTCGCCTGATGTAGTTGGGTATTGGAACAATGCGCCAAAAATATCAAAGTTAACGGCATCTTCTGCTTTACCTACAATTATTTCAAAACCAAACTGCTCGGCACGTGTTGTTACTACGTCGATTGTTTGTGTGTGTACGTCGTCGGCAATAAAAAAGGCATTGGCTTTTTTAGCTTTTGATACGCGTTTTGCAAGGCCCATAGCCTCTGCAGCCGCTGTTGATTCATCAAGTAGTGATGCACTTGCTAAATCAAGACCGGTTAAATCTAGGGTCATAGTTTGGAAGTTTAATAATGATTCTAAACGCCCTTGTGCAATCTCTGGCTGATACGGTGTGTACGCTGTATACCAACCTGGATTTTCTAGTACGTTACGTAAAATTACGTGCGGTACGTTAGTTGGGTGGTAGCCTTGGCCAATGTACGATTTGAAAACTTTATTTTTGCTGGCTACTGATTTTAGGTAGCTTAGTGTTTCAACTTCAGTACGGCTTTCGCCAACTGTTAGCGGTTGTTCTAGACGAATGCTAGCCGGTACAGTTTGGTCGATCAGCTCTTGCACACTCGATACTTCTAAAGCACTTAGCATATCGCTTACTTGTGCTGGGCTTGGCCCAATATGGCGGCGAATAAAATCTTGCTTTTGCTCTAGTTCTTCAAGAGATTTGGCGTTTGACATGAATCCAGATTCCTATGATCCTAAATGCTAATGGGTAACTAGCATTAATTAAAATATTTGACGATTTAACAGTTCACTCAGTATGGGGTGGTGCGCTGTAAAATCATAAAAGCCCCATTTTTATACATTAAACGGGGCTTTTAGTTATCTTCAAAAAATGATTATTCTTCGTCGATAGTGTGCGAGTAACCTTCAGCGTCTAATAAGTTGTCTAGCTCAGACTCGTCAGATGCTTTAATACGGAATAACCAACCGTCGCCGTAAGCGTCGTTGTTTACTGTTTCAGGTGAGTCTTCAAGTTCTTCGTTAATAGCAACAATTTCGCCACTGATAGGTGCGTAAATGTCTGATGCTGCTTTAACCGACTCTGCTACTGCACAGTCTTCGCCAGCGTCTACTTCGTCGCCAACTTCTGGTAATTCAACAAATACCATGTCGCCAAGAAGTTCTTGTGCATGCTCAGAAATACCAACAGTAAATGTACCGTCGCCTTCACTGCGAACCCACTCGTGTGAAGGTGCGTATTTTAACTCGCTAGGAATATTGCTCATTTTATTTGTCCTTTGGTTTATATTGGGAGGATACCAATCGCAATAATTATTGTGATTGGTATAACCAAATTATTTAAATTATTGATTTACCGTTACGTACAAAGCTAGGCTTTACTACTTTAACGTTTACTAATTTTTTACGCATTTCTACTTGAGCTGTATCGCCTGTTGAACGTGGTACACGTGCAAGGGCTACACTAAAACCAAGTGTTGGTGAAAAAGTACCAGAAGTAATAATACCTATCCCACCGTCAACAATTACTTTAGAACCGCTACGCAAAACGCCTTTTTCTTCAAACACTAAGCCAACTAGTTTGTCAGTGCTTTTTTCTGCGCGTTGCTTAACAAGTACGTCACGGCCAATAAAGTCGCGATCTTCTGGTTCCCATGCAATGGTCCATGCCATGTTAGCTGCAAGTGGTGATACGCTTTCGTCCATATCTAGGCCGTAAAGGTTCATACCTGCTTCTAAACGTAGCGTGTCGCGTGCACCTAAACCAGCAGGCTTAACACCTGCGTCTAGCAGTTGTTGCCATAAATCGGCTGCTTGGTCGTTCGGTACTACTATTTCGTAACCGTCTTCGCCAGTATAACCCGTTGTGGCAATAAATAAATCACCTACTTGAACACCAAAAAACGGCTTCATGCCTTCAACAGCTGCTTGTTGCTCAGCATTTAAAAGAGTGGCTGTTTTTGCTTTAGCGTTAGGGCCTTGTACTGCAATCATTGCAAACTCAGGGCGCTCTGTAACAGTTACGTCAAAGTCGCTCGATACGTTAGCTAAATGCGCTAGGTCTTTTTCGCGCGTTGCTGAGTTAACAACTAGGCGGTAAAAGGTTTCGCTAAAGAAATAAATAATTAAGTCGTCTATTACACCGCCTTGCTCGTTAAGCATGCCTGTGTAAAGCGCTTTACCTGGTACGGTTAATTTTGCAACGTCGTTAGCTACTAGCTTACGTAAAAATGCTTGTGCTTGAGGCCCTTTAATATCAACAATAGTCATGTGTGATACATCAAACATACCTGCGTCGGTACGCACGCTATTGTGTTCTTCTATTTGTGAGCCGTAGTTGATTGGCATTTCCCAGCCATGAAAATCAACCATTTTAGCGCCCGCTTCTAGGTGCTTAGCATGTAGTACAGTTTTAGAAGTCATAACATTCCTTCACGTTTAAATTAACCCTGTTTAGGGCGTGGCTTAAATAGACTTTAATTGCTTAATCGCAATTAAAAACAGGTAAACATTGTTATGTTCACCTGTTGTTTGTATTCGTTATGCGGCTTCACTATGCATAAGTGCAAAACCTTGCGCTTGCATGTAGCTTTGCCATTTTTGTAATTCTTGTTGTTTAGCGACTAATACAAAGTGTTGTTCGTCGTTTTTATCAATGGCGGTAATAAATACATCACCACTTTGCGCACCGTAGCATAGTTGCGCGTCAGAAAGGCGCAAACCGGGTGTTAATTTAAAAGCATTTACTAGAGTATCAAACGCGTTGTCGCCACTTAAAATAAAGCTTGCTAGGTCGGTGCGTACTACATAATCAATATCAAAACGTAGTTGTTGCTCGTTTATAAGTGCTTGTAGTTGAAGGCTTGCGTTGTGTGGCAGTACGAATCTAAAGGCGGTTTCGCTAAAGTAATAAACAGCAAAGCTGTAGTCAGAATTATAGTCGCCATCAAGCGTGCCTTTTAAGCCTAAACCGCTGGCGGTAAGCTTAGTTAAATCAAGGCCTAAAATAGTGCTTAAAAATACACTGGTTTCGGTGCCGCTAAAATCCATTACAACGTGATTGTTGTTAGTTTGCAAAGCGTTAGTAACCGCACTACTTGCGTTGCTGTGGCGGGCAAACATTATTGGGTTAAAAGTCATAACAAACACCTGTGTATTTTCGATTACAAAAGTATATTGCCCACGCCTACCAACAACAAATTGTAATTTTTTATCAATTGATAAATAATACTTATATATATAGCTATATAAATTGTAATTTTAAATATGAAAAACATATCAACAGACGGTTTACGTACTTTTGTAATGGTAGTTGAAATAGGTGGCTTTGCTAAAGCTGGCGATTTACTTGGCTTGTCGCAACCTGCTGTCAGTTTGCAAATAAAGCGCTTAGAAGACGTGCTTGGCTATAAACTATTTAAAAAACAAGGACAGCGCCAAGTATTAAACCAGTACGGCGAGCTATTATTGCCTATGGCAAAACAAATGATGCAACACAACGATGCTATTTTGCAGCAGTTCACATCAGAAAACATTGCAGGTAAAGTGCGCTTGGGTATTCCGAGCGAGTTTGCTGCGCGTATTTTACCCTCAATTATTGGCGACTTTGTGGCGCTCTACCCTGAGGTGTCGTTAGAAGTTAAGTCGCGTTTAAGTAAACATTTACTTTCGGCTTCTCGCCAAGATCAGTTCGATTTAGTACTTGCGCTAAATGAGCGACTCAACTCTGATAAGTTTCCTATTTTTATGCAAGACGAGTTAGTGTGGGTGGGCGACCTGTCACTTGCGCAAAACGACGTGGTTACGCTAGTTACCGCACCAGAGGGGTGTATTTATCGTCGCCGTGCAATTGATGCATTAAAAAGTGCGGGCATAAAATACCGAATTGTATATAGCAACGCCGATTTAACCGGCCTTATTGCTGCATTAAAAGAAGGCTTAGGTATTACCGTACTTGCTAAAAGCACAGTACCGAGTGAGCTTAACTATCAAGTTCAAACCAAACATTTACCCACTCTTGGTAATATTGGTATTAGTTTAATTAAAAGTTCGGGTGAATCGGATCATGCAGTAGATAAGCTCGCGGAGTTTATAGCGCTACGTTTAGGTTATAGCTAATCAAAACTTTATAACGAGTAAAGCAATTACAAAGTAATACAAAAGAAATAATTTAGTTAACAAAGTTGCATAAGTAGGTGCTTTTAGTTCTATTAAACTGAATAATTAAATACTTAATAACATTGATTCGTATTCGTTAACGTGTTCAAATTACGCCAATTAAGATAATTGACATGATTAGGAACACAATGAACCCTAAGTTTTTAGTATCTACCCTTGCAACTGCGGTTGCTTTGTCTTTTAGTGCTACTGCAATAGCAAAAGACACCAGCAATAAAGAACAACGCTTTGAACAAATTACCGTTATTGGCTCTCAGCAGGCAATTAACGATATTCCTGGTTCGGCTACGTTTATTTCTGATGAAGAACTTCAAAAATTCAAATTTACTGATATTTCTCGCGTTTTAGCGTCTGTTCCTGGCGTTTACGTGCAAGAAGAAGACGGCTACGGCCTTCGTCCTAATATTGGTATGCGCGGCACAGGTACTGGTCGTAACGATAAAATATCAGTAATGGAAGACGGTGTATTAGTTGCACCAGCACCATACTCAGCACCATCTGCTTACTACTTCCCTACTACAGGTCGTATGGAGTCTATTGAAGTATTAAAAGGCGCGGCATCAGTTAAGTATGGCCCGCGTACTACGGGCGGTGTTTTAAACTTACTTTCGCGCAGCTTACCTACTGAGCCAAATAGCTCAAAAGGTATGGTAGATGCAGCCCTTGGTGGTGATGGTTATTACAAAGGTCACGCTTACTTCGGTAAAGAAAAAAACAACACAGCAGGCTTAATTGAAGTATTTACTTACGGCGCAGACGGCTTTAAAGAGCTACCAGTAGGCAATGACAACACCGGCTTTGAAAAAACAGATTTACTATTAAAATTTGGCCATACGTTTGGTCAAAACGATGCGCATAATCTTGAGCTAAAAATTAAGTACTCTGACGAAACATCAGACGAAACTTACATGGGCTTAACTGACGAAGACTATCAAGAAAGTCCTTACCGTCGTTATGCTGCATCGCAAAACGATGAAATGAATACTCGCCATAACGCATACCAACTTAACTATGCGTACCGTTTTGGTGATGGCTATGAATTTTTAGCAACGGCTTACTTAAACGATTTTCATCGTAACTGGTATAAAGCCAGCAGCGTAGGTTTAAGTACTCTTGAGCAGTACAGCGATTTTGAAGCAAACCCAACAAGCGAAGGCATTGAAGGTATTGGTATTAAAGCTAATAACCGCGATTACCAAGCTAAAGGTATTCAGTCTGAATTACATATTCCTGCAGGCGATCACTACGTGACTGTTGGCGTACGTTACCACAAAGACGAAATGGATCGTTTTCAATGGGAAGACAAATACACACTCAATCAAGACCTAAGCTTAACGCTTACAGAGCAAGGCGTTCCGGGCTCTGACAGCAACCGTGTAGATAGCGCAGAAGCAAGTACATTGTTTATTCAAGACGAGTGGACAATTGATGCATTAGTAGTAAGTGCAGGCCTTCGTTATGAAGACATTACTATTACGCGTGAAGAGTGGTCTAAATCAGATCCAACACGCAGCAACGGTTTAACTAAAGATGTGTCGAACGACACTGAAATTTTAGTGCCGTCACTAGGTGCTACTTACACGCTTAACGAAAACGTAACGCTACTTGCGGGCATTCAAAAAGGTTATGCACCAGCAGCACCTGGTAATGCTGACCAAGAAGAAGAAGAAAGTGTAAACATTGAGTTTGGCTCTCGCTTTAATATGGATGGCTTTAGCGGTGAAGTAATTGCCTTTTACTCAGACTACAGCAACATGCACGGTAACTGTACTGCTGCGGTTGGTTGTAGCGACGACAACATTGGCGACCAATACAACTACGGTGAAGTAGAAGTAGCGGGCTTTGAATTTAGTGCAGCACGTACGTTTGCAACTGATACAGCTATGTTCCCAGTTAAATTAACGTATACCTACACAGACTCTGAGTTTAAAAACGATTTTGATTCAGAAATTTGGGGCACGGTAGAAAAAGGCGATGCAATGCCTTACGTACCAGAAAACCAAGTAGCGTTATCGTTAGGTGCTGAGTTTTCTGCGTTTGTAGTTAACAGCCAAATACGTTACGTATCTGATGCGCATGCTAACTTAACGCAGTCGGGCTTAAACGCAATTGATAGCCGCGTAGTATGGGATTTAGCTGCTAAATACTTAATCGATGAAAATCAAAAAGTATACCTAAGTGTTGATAACTTGTTTGATAAAACATACGTTGCTAACCGTTCAAACGGTGGCATTCAACCAGGTAAGCCGAGGACTGTACAGATGGGCTACACTTACTCATTCTAAATTGAAAGCTGGTTAAACGGTTCACTAACAGCGTTAATAATTTTTTATGTAAGAACACTACACATCTAAATTATTGCCTTGTTATTAAACCGTTTACCTGCGCTTTGTATAGGAGAAATGGTTCACTAGCTGCGTTAAAAATAACTCATATAAGAACAACTATATTTCGTTATTTTTGCCTTGCTATAGGGTTATTTTCCTATCGCTATGATAGAGCATCAATTCAGTACAATTGGTGCAAAGTTAAAAGCGTAAGTTACAGATACAAAAAAGCCGAGATTGAATTTCAATCTCGGCTTTTTAATACATAAAACTTATCGTTTTATATATTAGTTATTTGCGTTACGTTGGCGTAATACTTCAAACAAACAAATACCCGTGGCTACCGATACGTTTAAGCTTGAAACAGTACCCGCCATTGGGATTTTAACAAGCATATCGCAATGCTCACGCGTTAAGCGTCGCATGCCCTCGCCTTCTGCGCCCATAACAATCGCCATTGGGCCCGTTAAGCTTGCATCAAATACGTGGTTATCAGTTTCGCCAGCAGTGCCTACAACCCATACGCCTGCATCTTTAATTTCGCGAAGCGTACGTGCAAGGTTAGTCACTTGAATAAGCGGTACTGTTTCGGCTGCGCCACAAGCAACTTTACGTGCTGTGCCGTTAAGCTTGGCAGAGCGATCTTTAGGTACAATTATAGCGTGAACACCAGCAGCGTCTGCACTACGTAGACATGCGCCTAAGTTATGCGGATCGGTAATACCATCAAGCACAAGTAAAAACGGGGTGTCTTCACGAGCGATTATCGCATCAAGATCTTTTTCGTTAAACGTTGGCGCTGCTTTTACGTTGGCAATAATACCTTGATGCTGCTCACCCTTTGATTTGCTATCAAGAGCTTTACGCTGCATAAACTGTACTGAAATACCAAACTTACGTGCTTCATCAATAATCGGAGTTGAGCGTTTGTCGTCACGACCTTTAAGGGCGTAAATTTCTACAAAGCGCTCTGGCTCGCTTTCTAAAATTGCTTCAACAGAGTGAAAGCCAAAAATTAATTCATTACTCACGTATTATCTGCTCCTGGGCTAGTACTTTTACGGGCATTTTTGCCAGCTCTTTTAGGCTTTTTAACTGCCTTCTTCTTCGGCTTTTTCTTTACGGCAGTGTCTGCTGCTTTTTTATCTGCGGGTTTAGTTGCAGACTTATTTGCAGGCTTGCCTTTATCTTTATTTGCTGGCTTTTTTTTACCTTTTGGTTTGTCATCACTGTGCGACTTTTTACCCGGTACTTTGCCTGCTTTTAATTGCGAACGCACACTTGCTGGCGCATGCTCAGATTTACCTGAACCTTTTTTTGGCGCACGACGACGTGAGTATCTGTCTTGTGCAACATCGCCTTTAAGCGTTAAGTTGATACGGCGATCGTCTAAACTAACCGACGCAACTTTTACTGTTACTTTATCGCCAAGGCGATAAACTTTGTGAGAGTGCTCACCTATTAGGGTGTGTTTTGCAGCATCATGCGCAAAAAACTCGTCGCCTAAATTAGTAACATGAATAAGCCCATCAATTTGTAAATCGTCTAAACGAATAAACAAACCAAAGTTAGTGACCGATGAAATAACACCGTCAAACTCGTCACCTACATGATCTTGCATAAACTCACATTTAAGCCAGTCGGCTACTTCGCGAGTTGCATCATCGGCGCGGCGCTCTGTGGTAGAACACTGCTCACCTAGTTGATCAACTTCATCGTCGGTATAAGCGTATTCGCCAGACGTTTGCTGACCTTGTGCTTTTATTACTGCTTTAATAGCACGATGTACTACTAAATCTGGGTAACGACGAATTGGCGATGTAAAGTGCGCGTAAGCCGATAACGCTAAACCAAAGTGACCAATGTTATCTGGCTGATATACAGCTTGTTTCATTGAACGCAGTAGCATAGTTTGAATAAGCTCGGCTTCTGGGCGGTCACCTAGTCGCGCTAATACTTGGGTTATTTCTTTTGGTGTTGGCTCGTCGCTTAATGTGCTTTGAATACCTAACTCGCCTAAAAACTTAGTAAAGTTACCTAGTTTTTCGCTGTCTGGTTCGTCATGCACACGATAAAGCGCGCTTGCTTCGTGCTTTTCAAGAATTTTAGCCGCCGATACGTTGGCTAAAATCATACATTCTTCAATCAGTTTGTGCGCATCGTTACGAATAACAGGCACTATTGATTCTATTTTACGCTGAGCGTTAAATACAAAACGTGTTTCTAGGGTTTCAAACTCAATGGCACCACGCTCTTGGCGTGCGGCTTTAAGTGCCATATACATTTGCTGTAAGTCAGTTAAATGTGGCACTACGGCTGAGTATTCTTCGCGTAGTTTTTCGTCGTTTTGTAAAATGGCATTTACTTTGGTGTAAGTTAAACGTGCATGCGAGTTCATTATCGCTTCGTAAAACTTATAGCCCGAAAGTTTACCCGCGCTCGATACGGTCATTTCGGCAACCATACATAAGCGATCTACTTTTGGATTAAGCGAACATAATCCGTTAGAAAGCACTTTTGGTAGCATCGGAATTACTTGCTCAGGAAAATACACTGAGTTACCACGCAAAATTGCTTCTTTGTTAAGCGGCGTGTTCATTCCTACGTAATGCGATACATCGGCAATGGCAACCCATAAGCGCCAGCCACCCGATTTTTTAGGTTCACAGTATACGGCGTCATCAAAGTCGCGAGCGTCTTCGCCATCAATGGTTACAAGTGGTAAGTCACGTAAATCTACGCGGCCTTGTTTGTCAGCGTCTTCAACAAACTCACCTAGGTGAGCAACTTGTGCTTCAACTTCTTCTGGCCATACATGTGGAATATCGTGATTGCGCAGTGCGACTTCAATTTCCATACCTGGGGCTAAATGCTCACCAAGTACATCAATAATTTTACCTACCGCGTTCATGTTGCGGCTTGGATTTTGAGTGATTTTAACCTGCACCATTTGGTTATGGCGGGCACCGTTTTCGTTGCCTGGTAAAATCATTATATCTTGCGTTATGCGCGGGTCTTCAGCTACCACAACGGCAACACCATGCTCTACAAAGTAACGGCCAACAATTGGCGCGCGCTCGTTAGTAAGCACTTTTATAATACGTGCATCGCATTTTGAGCCAGAGCCACGTTTAGTGCCTTTAGCTAGTACAATGTCGCCATGTAACACCATATTCATTTGGTGCTTAGCAATAAACCAATCTTTACTCTCGCCTTCAACTTCTAAAAAGCCAAAACCGTCTCTGTGGCCTATTACTTTGCCTTTGGTTAAACCGGCTTCGTCAATTAGGGCATAGCATTTAAATTTATTAAAATACAGCTGTCCGTCACGCTCCATAGCGCGAAGGCGGCGTTTAAATGCTATTTGGCGTTCGTCATCGTTTACTGCTAGTTCTTCACATAATTGCGCGTAGTTAGCAGGTTTTGAACGCTCTTGAAGGTGAGTAAGTATAAACTCACGACTAGGGACTGGGTTTTCGTACTTTTCTTGTTCTCGACTGAGATTTGGATCTTGGTTTGACATTCACTATCTTGTTAGTTGGTTATGTAGGTATTTTAACCCATATAGTTATAATGAGACAGGTAAAAGCGATTAAACTTTTAAGAAAGCACTTTTACCTTGCTGTTTATCTTGCTGTATAGTTTAAAAATCTAGCGCAATGGGGCTTAACGACCCCTTAACTGCAAAGTGTTTAGTCATATCGTAGTAATGCTAAAACCCTTTCGCGCTATTATAACCTGAGCTCTGGATAATAAATCTATCTCGAGCAGCTATTTTCAGCGCTAACAGCGTTGAATATACTTGCAATAGGCCAGCTATTGACGCGTAAATTCGCCTTGTTTTCACTAAAAATCTCTGGCTAGAGAAAATAAATTTAAATATCACCATGATTCAATACGCTAGTAAATCTCTTAACCAGAGTTCAGGTTATTTATTTTTTTTGTAGGTTTTTCCACAGCAGTTTGCTTATATTATCAATAAAGCTTGAGTCTTCTTCTTTCATTGTAAGCAAAATTTGCTTATTCATTTGTGATTTATTTTGAGCGTAAATCCAGCGGTTTTTATTAAACTGCTGGGCAAACTCAAGTACACCTGCTTGTAGTTCATCGTTATTTGCAAACACAGCTTCAACTACTTTGTTCTCTAGCAACTGCTGTGCACCAACACGCTCTCCTGACATAGCTAAACGATTAAAGAATGTTTGCGAAATTGCTTTATTAATTATAGGAAACATCGACGGTACAAACGGCACCATTACGTCCACTTCAGGAAAACAAAAGAAGCCTTTATCTGACTTCATAAATCTAAAATCGCACGCACACGCAAGCACCGAACCATTGCCATAGGTATGCCCGTTTAACGCAGCAATAATAGGCATAGGAAAAGTAACTATGCGTTTAAATAAGTCACTTATTTGAATCATAAAGTCTGAAATTGCTGCAGGTAAAATACTTGGATTGGACATCCATTGAAGGTCGATGCCTAATGACCAGTTTTTGTCACTCGAGGACGTTAAAATAACTGACTTAATATTTTGATCTGCTTCAATGTGGTCAAGGTGTAAATTAAACTCAGCCAAAAACGCTGGATTGTGGCGGTTTTCAGCGGTATTCATGGTGAGTATAGCGGTGTTATTTTTAGTTGTTAGTTCTATTAGATTTGCCATTAAACCCTCTTTTAACGCTTTTTAAGCTAATTTTAAGCGCTGTTCGTTACTTTTATAAGTAATATCAACCTGCATAAATCTTTGATCAATTTAACGAATTAAATTTCACTATAACGTCGTTAAAAATTTTTTATTTAGAACAACTAGATACAAAAATTTTTGCCTAGTTCTAGCGTAATTTTCTTAACGTTAAATAGACCCCATATATAAGCAGATTGGTATAACATAGTAATACTTTGCTTATAATTTATAAACCCACTATTTAAAGCCATCCTTTTTGTTTAGCTATACGCGCAGCATCTATACGGTTAGTGGCGTTTAGCTTAGCAATAGCGTCTGATAAATAATTACGTGTAGTACCTTCGCTTATAAATAACTGCTTGGCTATGTCGCTTGTTTTAAGGCCGTCGCTTGCAAGTTTAAGTGCTTTACGTTCTTTATCTGTAAGTGGATCTGCGTCGTCTAATGCATTGATAGCAAGCTCTGGGTCTATCACTTTTTGCCCCTGCATTACTTTTTTAAGCGCATTTATTAGCTCTTCACTGGGTGCTTCTTTTAAAATAAAACCTTTAACACCTGCCGTAAGCGCTCGCCTAATATAACCCGCACGAGAAAATGTAGTCATAATAACCATTTTTATAGCGGGAAACTTAGCGGCTATTTTTTCACTCAGCTCTATACCATTCATGGTTGGCATTTCTATATCGGTTAAAATTATATCGGGATGTAAATCACTATCAAGCGCTTCAATTGCATTAAGTGCATCTTGCCCGTTACTTGCTTGCCCAATAATCTCAATATTAAAATCGAGTCCTAACAATGCTGCTACTGCGTCGCGCACAAGCGCTTGATCTTCCACTAAATACACTCTGATCATTGTAAATCCTTAGCTGAAATTGGTAGCATTACATTTAAAGTAAAAATATCGCCACAGGTAAATGTTGCACTGCCATTAAGTTGCTCTGCCCGCTCTTTAATACCATTTAGGCCATTGCCCGAATTTAATGTGGAGCACGGTGCTCGATCAATAACGGTAATGAGTAGCTGCTGCGCTGTTTGTTCTATATTTATTTCGCAATTTTTTGTGCTGCTATGGCGTAGCAAGTTGGTAACGGCTTCTTTAATTATAAGGCCGGCGATACCCTCTACTTTAGCGGGTAGAGTATTTAAAACTACATTAAATGAAACGTTAAAGTCTTGCTCTATTAATCTTTGTTTTAACTGTGCTACTTGGCTAACAAGGTTAAGCTGTTTTAAATCACTAACGGCGCTTCTTACATCGCTAAGTAACTGCCTTGCCAGATCGGCCACTTGTGCAATTTCGCTATTTGCTTGAGCGTAACGTTCACCTTGGTTTAATTTATTGGCAAGCTCAGCTTTTAAAGCAATAGATGACAATGAGTGACCTAAAATATCGTGCAAGTCGCGGGCTATCCGTTCACGCTCAGCAATTGCTGCTAATTGCTCTAATTGGTTAGCGTTTTCTTGCTCACGTTTTTTGTATAAGCTTTCTCTTTTTGCTGCAATACCGTAACTAAATAAGGCTGCACATAAAATCAAAGCAACGGCTAAAAAGTATTGCACCTTCCCTATATCACCAATATATGCGCTTAATAAAACCGTAGATATAATCGCGAGTGCAGCATAAATTCTTTGATGGTAGCTGTATGCATAGCCTGCTACGTACGCTGCAAAGCCAAATAAAGTAGGAGTACCTGTGGTGTAAAAAGTGGCGCAAAAACAAATTAATAGCATGGCTACAAACAACTTGGTCACCCCTGCACTTTTGCAGTTTATTGCTTTTACATATAAAAGAATAAAAGCAACATAAAAGGCTAAAGACATCGTTATTTGGTTAGCAGTAAAGCTCGCAAAATTAATTATTAGTGGGAGTAAATAAAAGCCTGTAAAAATTAAATGCCCATATTTCCAAAAACCTTTATCACTTTGTTGAGAAAAGGAGTTAAGCGAGCTCATACTAATACCTCAGGCATATTATTTTTACTTATAGGACTATTTTTATTAATAAATATAAATAACATAAAAATGCATGCCAGCATAAAGCAATCTGCGTACGTAATCGTAAAACTTAACGCCTCTAGCACTTCATTAATAGTTAAGCTGATTAAAATTAAAGAATTCATAATTATCCCCTGTTGAGTAAGGTAACTATGCCAGCGTATAAAAATAATAAGAGTGTGAAGTGTCATCAACTTTTATGACATTTGTCATGCGATAAAAAAATTCATCTTAAGAATTTTTAAGCAATGTTAATATGTTCAAAAAGTACAACAAGGAAACTAAATGCAATCTCAGCAGCAAAGTTTAATTTATTTGCACATAGCGGTATTACTTTTTGGCGGAACCGCTTTATTTGCCAAGCTTATTGGTTTAAATGCTTTAGATATTACCGTTTACAGAACTGCTATTGCAGGAATGGCTATTTTAGCCATGCTGTATTTTCAAAAAAAACAGATTAAACTAAACAAGCCTAAAGACTACTTTATTGCATTATTTTTAGGTGTTGCGGTGGGTATTCACTGGGTAACCTATTTTGCTGGTATGCAAATGGCCGGTATAACTATTGGAATGCTGGCATTTTTTAGCTACCCCGTAATGACGGTGTTTTTAGAACCCTTATTTAATAAAAGCAGGCCAAAAGCAAAAGATATAATAAGTGCAGCGGTGGTTGTTTTAGGTATTTACTTATTAGTACCAAGTGCAAACTTAGGCGACGATGTAACCTTGGGTGTAATAACAGGTGTTATATCGGCATTGTTTTTTTCTATCAGAAACATTACCCATAAGCGCTACTTTAGCCAATATGGTGGCCCGCAAACTATGTTTTATCAAACCTTAGTGGCAAGCATTATGCTGTGCGCATTTATAAAAGTGCCGGTATATGAGGTTAGTAATCACGACCTAATTTTAATTGCCATAGCGGGTGTTATTTTTACGGCTACACCGCACTCGTTATTTGCAGCAAGTTTAAAGCATTTATCAGCGGCAACTGCGGGGTTAATTTCTTGCTTACAACCACTTTATGGCACCATACTGGCTATAGTAATTATTCATGAACGTCCTACTGTTATGACGTTAGTTGGTGGAGCACTTATTGTTAGTGCCGCTTGTTTTGAAACGTGGTCAATCACTAAAAAGGCTCGACAATGAAAGTATTTGCACACCGTGGTGCCAGTGGGGATTTTCCTGAAAACACCAAAAGCGCTATTTTAGAAGCGTTAAAAGTAGGTGTTGATGGTATTGAAGTAGATATTCAAAGTTCCATCGATGATTACATGGTAATACACGACTCATGGCTCGATAGAACCACCAGCGGTAAAGGTAGGGTGAGTAACTTTACGGCACATGAACTCTCTAAACTTGATGCTGGAAATGGTGAACAAATTCCTACTCTTCAGCAGCTGTTTGATTGGAATAACAATAAATCTTTATTAAATATTGAGCTTAAACATACGTTTGAACTAGAAAGGTTTGTGGCTCAACTTGAAGAAAACATTGAAGCTAACAAAATATCGAAAGCAAATATTTTAGTATCATCGTTTGATCATCATCAACTACAGTGGCTTAAAAGCAAGCTACCATGGCTTAAAATAGGCGCCCTTACTTCTTCTATTCCAATTAACTATGCAAAGTTTGCAAGTGATTTAAACGCTTATAGCGTACATGCAGATAAAACCTTTATAAATAAGGCTTTTGCCGACGATGCAAAAAAAAGAGGCCTAAAGATTTATGCTTATACGGTCGATAGAGAACAAGATATAGCGCTAATGCTAGAGTATGGCATAGACGGAGTTTTTACAAATTACCCAGCGCGAACCAAAGCTTACTTGTTATCGTTACAAAAAAGCTAACTTACACCTCCCTAACTAAAATAAGAATCGTAGGGCTTAAGCATAATGAGTAGTTTTATGAAAATTTATAACTATATAGAGCAAACATTCTTTTTTACGTTAACACGTAAAATAGTCGGTAATTTAAGTTTTGTATTATTGTTCCAAGCAATTACGTTATTTTGGCTGCATCAGAGCTTAAGCGAACAACAGCAAAGTACAGGGCTATTTTGGCTTCTTACGCTTGTTATTATATCTGGTTTTATTTTTACTCTTTTTTATATGCGTTTTTTAATTGTTCGCCCTGTTACTGCTATGCGCGATACTTTGATAAAAATAAACCAACAAGATGCAAATTTAGCAGCAAAACTTCCCCACTTTTCGTATGACGAATTTAAAGATTTAAGTTCACAATATAATATATTTACTGCCCATTTAAGTGAGTTACTCAGCACAACATATAACAGTGCTCAAGCTAGTGCACACAGTAATATACAAGTCACTGAATCGATGAAAAATACTGAGCAATCAAGTGAGCAACAAATACAGTTAAGCCACAGTATTATTAATGCCAGTATGCAAATAACCCAAAGCTTACAAAACATAGTAAATAATACAGATAGCGTACATAACGTTAATAATGAACACCTTAACTTTGTAAAACTATCTGCATCAGAGCTCGCTGCTTTAGTAAAGCAGGTTAAACTTATTACTAATATGCTAGGTAGCTTTTCAAATACAATTGCGGGACTGAAAGAGAACAGTGAAAACATTCGTAGTATTTTAAAAATGGTTGAAGAGTTTTCTGATCAAACTAATTTGTTAGCCCTTAACGCCGCAATAGAAGCAGCTAGAGCGGGTGAAGCTGGCAGAGGGTTTGCCGTAGTTGCAGACGAAGTACGCACACTTTCAATAAAGGTAAGTGGCGCAACTAGGCAAATAAGCGACTTTATTACTCAAATGAATGAGCTAGTAAATGAAACAAATAAAGAGTCAGAGCAATTAATGACTCACTCCAATAATGCACAAAGCTCAATTAGTGCAACCTCCGAGGGTTTTACAAAAATGCTTAGTGAGTTTGAGCACAACCAACAGCAACTACAACAAATAGCCAGTGCTGTACATATGCTTGAGGGCACTCAAACTAATACTCACCAATCGGTAGAGCAAATAGTAGCTTTAGGTGAGCAAGCTAAACAGCAAATAGATACGGCATTAGCCGATAGCGAGCAATCTCAACAGTTAAGCTTACAAACCCAACAACAGTTAAAGCGCTTTGTGCGCTAAGAAGCGTTTTCGGGCTCAGAGAAATATGGTAAATTACGCAGCTATTAATTTAAGTGTGTGAAGTGTGTGAGCAACCCTACCCCAGACTATGAAAAATTAGCCCTGCAAATAAAAACCTGGGGACAAGAGCTTGGCTTTAGCGAAGTGGGCATTACTGATATTGACCTATCTAAGCACGAAGCCCAATTGCAACGCTGGCTTGATGCTGGCTACCACGGCTCGATGGATTATATGGCTGCTCACGGCATGAAACGCGCTCGCCCTGCTGAATTAGTACCTGGTACACAGCGTGTTATATCCGTAAAAATGAATTATCTCCCTCCCGATGCTGGCTTTGCAAAAACCTTAAAAAATAAAGAAAAAGCATACATAAGTCGTTATGCACTGGGTCGTGATTACCATAAATTAATGCGTAATCGTTTAAAAAAACTTGGCCAAAAAATAGAGCAAGAAATTGGCGAATATGGCTTTAGGCCATTTGTAGATTCAGCCCCGGTACTTGAGCGTCAACTTGCCGAAAAAGCCGGTTTAGGGTGGCGCGGTAAGCATTCGTTATTAATTAATCAAGAAGCAGGATCATGGTTTTTTTTAGGCGAGCTATTTATTGATTTACCCCTACCAATAGATGCAGAGAATACGTTTGAAGGCTGCGGTAAATGTGTTGCTTGTATTACTCTTTGCCCAACAGGTGCAATTGTAGAGCCTTACGTTGTTGATGCACGTAAATGCATATCGTACTTAACGATAGAACACCAAGGCCCCATACCCGAACAATACCGAACTTTATTAGGCAACCGTATATATGGTTGTGATGATTGCCAGTTGGTATGCCCTTGGAATCGTTATGGGCAAATAACGGATGAAAATGACTTTCATCCCCGTACTCAATTAAAAAATAAAGATTTACTTGAGCTATTTGCTTGGGATGAGCCTACATTTTTAAAAAATACCGAAGGCAGCCCTATTCGCCGCATAGGTCACGAACGTTGGTTACGTAATATAGCGGTCGGTTTAGGTAATGCAGAGTTTAGCCCGGCTATTATTCATGCCTTACAAGATAAAAGCCAAATATGCAGCGAGCTTGTTTTAGAACATATTGAATGGGCACTTGCTCAGCAAAACGATAAACAACGATTACAAATTCGTAAAACAGCTAGGTTAATCAGAATCGTAGAAAAAGGCTTACCCAGAGATGCATAATGCAGTTGGAGTAAGCCTTAAAGTAACATTATTTAATTAAGTATATTTAGCTCTTTAAAAGTAACGATAGATCTTGTT
Source organism: Pseudoalteromonas sp. GutCa3 (assembly GCF_002836155.1). Taxonomy (NCBI): domain Bacteria; kingdom Pseudomonadati; phylum Pseudomonadota; class Gammaproteobacteria; order Alteromonadales; family Pseudoalteromonadaceae; genus Pseudoalteromonas; species Pseudoalteromonas sp. GutCa3. The sequence continues at coordinate 20,210 of NZ_PJBK01000056.1, forward strand.
CTATCTCTGTAAAGGCTGCTTTTACTTGTTTAACAGACTCCTCTCTGGCCACTGAGTTTTGGATAGTTTCATCTACTTTTTTATAAATAAACACCTCCTGATCTTCATCCAGTCCCATTGATGGGATACGTTCTTCGAGCTCTTCTTGTAACTGTTTAAACACTTTTTCGTTGTTTTGACGGTTGTCATTCAATAAGCTAATTAAGCCATGAAACTTACTGTGAACTGTACTTGCTACGGCATTAAGTTTTGCTTGTTGTGATTCAAGCATTTTCTTAGTCATGATGGCGCGTAGCTGCTGCTCGGTAACACTGACAATAAAACATACGTGGTCGCGTATACGCCCGTGTTTATCTGGATCGTGATCAGGCATATTTAAAATAAGTAAGCTAATCAATTCATAGTTAACTAAAATTCGATGCGAAAATTCATGTAAACGCCCTTTGTTTTTAAGCATTTCAAATAGCTCCACCACAATAGGTGAACACACGCCACTTAATGCAAAGTGACTAATTTCATCGTTCTCTCTAAACTCAACATTACTTTGCAAATCAAAAGATTGTAGGCAATCTATAAGCGCTTTACCTAGCTCTTGAGGGTCGTTAATAAAGCCTATGTTTTCAACGTAGTTAACTATCTGCCCCATTTCACTGCTGTTAGCCATGGCATTAAATGCAGTTGATGTAGCATCTTCAACTTGCTTTTCAAGGCTTTGTTTTTCAACAAGTACTTGGTTTAAATTTTTAAGCTTTGACTTAAGTTCATCATGGCCAAAGGGTTTTACAATATAGTCTTCTGCACCAACCGAGTAGCCTTCCATGCGCTCTTCAACTGTGCCACGAGCAGACACAAACATAACAATAATGTGTGCTGTATTTGGGTTTGCTTTAAGTGCCTTACATACTTCATAGCCGTTCATTTGCGGCATACTTACGTCGAGCAATATAACCTGAGGCATATAGCCCTCAACCATGTTTAAACACTCAGGACCATTCGTTGCTACTTGTAATTCAAAATCAAGATCCTCTAAAATCTCCTCAATAATTTCAAGGTTAAAGGGTTCGTCATCAACGGCAAGTATTTTAGTTAAGGCCATAATTTATCATCCATTCAAATTCTCAAAAAGTTACTTGGCTGCCAAAAAACAATTAATTACTGTGTTGTATTAATTGCTCTTCAGCCAAATGCTCATCTAGATTTATTTCTAATGGCACTTGTATGGATATAGTTGCGCCACCATTTTCGTTATTGTGCGCAGTGATCTCTCCTTGGTGTAAAGATACAAACTCTCTACACAATGCAAGGCCCAATCCTGTACCACCGGCACCGCTATTTGTTTTACTGCTTTGTACAAACTTAGTAAAAATATGCTCCAGCTCATCTTCTGGGATGCCGACCCCACTATCGGTAACCTCTATGGTAGCAAATCGACTATCTGACTCTAAATTTATCTGTATTTTACTTTTTGGTTCACTAAATTTGAGTGCATTACCTAATACGTTTCGAAGTAACTGGTTTATTTGCTCTTCATCACACTGCGCAATTACAGGTAATGGCTGCGCGGTAAATACAACCTCAATTTCTTTTTCCATTGCCGTACCAGATACATCATCAATACTTGTTTTTATAATGTTCGCTAAATTATATGGACGAGGATTAAATGGAAACTTACCCACATCTAGCTTAGATAGGTCGAGTAAATTATTTAGTAACGACAGTAAACGCTCACCACTACTCTCTATTCGCGATAGATATTTAATGAGTTTTTCTTTTGCAAAATCTCCAGTTTCTAGCTTGCTTAAACCAAAACGCGAAAAGCTTAAAATAGAGTGCATAGGTGTTCGAAGTTCATGCGACATATTTGCTAAAAATTCTGATTTACTTAAGTTTGCAGCCTCAGCCACGTTTTTAGCGTGCTCGAGCTGTGAGGTACGCGCTCTTACTTGCTCTTCAAGGAGATCTTTTGCTTCAAGTAGTAAATCTTCTTTTTGCTTAAGGTGGGTTACATTTTTAAATATTACGGCAAGTGCTATTTCGCCATGGTGATCTATTTCATTAAAAGATCCCACTAACGGTATATAGCCCCCTGCAGTTTTAGATAAACGTAAGTCGCAGCTAAATTGGCGATTACTATTTAATGTCGATATTTTATTTTTAATACCTAATGTTGAATCATCATCTAAAAAGCTAAATACTGATTTCCCTTCGAGTTCGTTAAACGGTAAGTTAAATAGTTTTAAACAGGCATCATTAGCTTCTATCACTCTACCGCATTTCTCAAACAACATAATTGCATCGGGCGTATGCTTATAAATAACCTGAAGTAGGCTGTCTTTTTCAATCAGGGCATCAACTGTATCTTGTAGCCTTTCGACGAGTTCTGCGTTATGGCGTTTTAATAGCTCTGTTTGCCACAGTTTATGTATTGATTGTAATAATGAGCTGTCGTTCAATGGCTTAATAAGTACGTCTTCTACACCTTGACGAATAGCTTCAATCATTGAAACTTGATCGGGACGTGAGGTAAATAATAAGCAACGGCAATGTGGTTGCATTATTTTTAAGTTTGAAAAAATTTCTAAACCGGTTCCGTCATCTAAAACAAAATCACTTATTAGTATATCGATTTGCTTTTCTTTCGTAATTTCTAAAGCTTCTGCAGAGGTGGTTGCTGTATGGGTCTCGATATGAGCACCAATCAAGCTATTTTTCATTTTTTCGAGGCGCTCAGGAACATGATCGACGAGTAAAATAGTAGGTAACTGCAAAATATGATTAGAGCCTAATTCTAGTAGGCTCTCTAAAAGAGAAGTAATTTCTTTATTAGAAAAAAACGGGTAGATCACGGTTGCGTCAGGCGCAACATGATTTAGCTCACTAAACGCAGTTAGTTGCTCACCACTTTGTGCTTTTGGAGCAAGCAGCATAAAACGCTCTTGCGCTACTTGGCTAACAAGCGGTTTTATAGAATCAACAGGCACACCATGGGCAACAACAACTAAGTCGTAGTCGCCTATATTGGTATACATGTCTAGCATGCTGAAATGAATTAATTCGACTTCACATCCTATTAATTCTAAAAGCACTTTCACACGCATTGCGATGACACTGCTACTATCAACAATTAATATTTTTCGAATCATCAAGCTACACTTCAAATTAATAAACTTAATATGTTAATAGCGTAGACTATTTTTATTTAATTGGCATAAACCCTTCGTCTTATTTTGTAAAAAAATATTACAACATTATGAAAAATAATTTATTCCAGATGTTTTCCAAAAATAGTAAGGCTATACGCCTTATCATCCATTATGGCAACGCTTGGCAACTCACCCCATATTGCAAAATCAAAATGCTTAAACAATTTAACACTCGGTAAGTTATGACTAAAAATAAAGCCGAGTAATACTTTAATATTTAATTGCTTAGCTTGTGTTTGAGCAAATATCATTAGCTTTTTACCAAGCCCTTTACCTTGCGCTTTACTGGTAATGTAAATGCTCATTTCTACTGTGCCGTCGTAAGCTGGGCGCCCATAAAACGATTTATAACTTACCCAAGCAAGTACTTGGTTATTTTCGCAGTAAACGTAAATAGGCCTTTTATCGTTGTGGCTATTAAACCAGTCACGCTTTTCGTCAACGCTCACTTCTTGCGTATCTGCAGTTACCATTCGCCCTGCAATAGTTTCGTTGTAAATGGCTACAATTTCATTAAGATCATTAATAGTTGCTAAACGGATTGTCATAGGTCATTAGAGGGTTGATCAATTTGTTCCATATTAGCGTATGATTATCCAATCAAACAATCGTAAAGTTTAGGTAATGTAATGCTTAAAATAATTATAATAGGTTTAACGGCTTTACTTATTAATGCTCCCCTTCAAGCTCAAACACCATCAACCATAAATAAAACCTCTACACAGGACTGCCAAGATTTTACCAATGTAGATATACGAAAGCTTCGCTCAAAAGAATCTATTAACTTGTGCCAATTTAAAAATAAACCTTTGTTAATAGTAAACACGGCAAGTAATTGTGGTTTTACATATCAATTTAAAGGCCTTGAAGCGCTATATCAACAATACAAAGAGCAAGGTTTAGTCGTATTAGGGTTCCCCTCTGATGACTTTTTTCAAGAAGAAGACAATGAAAAAGAAACAGCGAAAGTATGCTTTGTAAATTATGGTGTAACTTTTCCCATGTTTGCCACCAGCAAAGTTCGTGGTAGCGAAGCAAATCCAATTTTTAAATATTTGAATGAGCAAACTAGCTCTCCAAATTGGAACTTTTATAAATACTTAGTGTCTGCTGATCGTAAAACAGTTTTACGGTTTAACAGCAAAGTGGCACCTAATTCAGAGCAAATGATTACTGCAATTGAAACTGCGTTTTCTGATAAATAAGTTTATACTGGTACAATTAGTTGAAACTAACTAGAATGATATTTCAATTCGGTTAAAAAAACACCACACTATACTCGGGAGATTTTATGACAGTAGCAAGCGCACGACATATACTTGTAGACAGTGAAGCACAATGCTTAGACTTAAAAACAAAAATTGAGCAAGGCGAAGACTTTGCTGAACTAGCCAAAGCGCATTCAAACTGCCCATCAGGTCAAGATGGCGGTGCTCTTGGTGAGTTTGGCCCTGGTATGATGGTTCCAGAGTTTGATAAAGTTGTGTTTTCTGCGCCAATTAATCAAGTACAAGGCCCTGTACAAACTCAATTTGGTTATCATTTACTTGAAGTTACTAGCCGTTCAGAATAAATTTAACTGTACTGTAAGTAACATTTGATAAAAGCCGCTTATGCGGCTTTTTTATGGAGTAATTATGCAATTAATTGGTTCTGTACCTTCACCTTACGTGCGCCGCATTAGAATTTGGGCACAACAAAACAGCTGCAAACTAGAGCTTGTAAGTCTCGATATATTTTCTGAGCAAGATCGCCCTACTATGGCTAGTAAAAATCCAGCTCGAAAAATTCCAATCCTGGTAGATGGCGACTTAACACTTAGTGACTCTAATTCTATATTACGTTATTTACTTGAAAAAACAGGTCAGCCAAAACTAACGTGGCCTCAAGAGCACTTACTTACGACTATAAATGCCTGTAACGATTCGTTAGTAGAAATGGTGTTATGTAAACGTTCTGGATTTGACACCAAAAGCGATAAATTATTTTTTAATCTGCAAAACGAACGTATTGAACAAACATTAAGCTTTTTAAATACCCATTTAAGCGATGAAGAATTTAAAAGCTGTGAATACCTCAACATCAGTTTATACTGCCTGCTTGATTGGATTTGCTTTCGCGAATTAGCTGACTTTAGTCAGCATTCAGCGCTTGTTGCTTTTCATAAGCAATATGACGAGCGCCAAGCAGCAATAGACACCAATCCTCGTCACTAATTTAAAAGGGTAAACACATGAGCGATATCGAAATTGAATCACAACTAGTTAACTTCGTAGAAAAAGTACGTGTTAGCGAAGTAATTTGGGCACTTGGTGCAGAAGATAATGGCTTTGTAGTGTGCGATTCTAACCAATTTGACGAAACTGACGTACTACTGCTTTGGGAAAGTGAAGCAGCAGCTAAAGCACAGTGTAAAGAAGAGTGGAAAGATTACAGCCCAGTAGAAATCAACCTTGATGAATTTTTAGATGCATGGGTTGAAGACTTAAATGAAGATAACGCACTTGTTGGTATCAATTGGAATGACGACCAAGTATGTGCAGAAATTGAACCTACAGGTTTAGCTCGCGCATTGAGTGAATAATACTTTATACGCTTTACTCTAAAAGCGGATAAAACCCGACTAGCATCTACTGCTAGTTGGGTATAAAATAAAACACATCATTATTTTCAAGGTATTACGTTGAAAACCCATCTTGGTCGCCGGCCCTTTTCAGCCATGGAACTGCACACTCTTTATAATGGATATATATACGGTGATTTTAAAGTTGCACGAGAGCAACCAAAACACTGGCATTTTTGGCTCCCTTTAATTGCATATTATAGTGGTGCTTATAGCGATGAGATTGGTTATTTAACGCTTGATGATCTGTCCCTTGAAAAAAACGTCTTATGCTTTAATTTTCATACCCACGGTAAAATAAAGCCTCGCTTAGTTCCTGTACATCAAGCACTTATAAATGCTGGATTTAATGAATATATAACGTTCATCAAATCGCAAAACCAACACCGATTAATGTTCGACTTACCCGCTAAAACTGGCAGGTACAGTGAGAAAGTCCGCATTTGGTTTTCAGGCGAAGGTGAGCGAGCCGGTTATCTGCAAAAATGTGATATACCAAACGTAGATCAACTCGGTATGAAAACAGCAATAAGCAGTCTTCGTCTTAACTTTGAGCAACAAGTGCGTATATACGCCCTACAAGCTAACTCTAAAGACGCTTTTAATTACTTGATGGGTTTTAACGAGTATCCATACGATGTGTTTAGCGATACCCACTTATTAAATACCGTTGTCCAACAAATACGTATTATTAACTCACACCTGCATTGGCAGCGTTTTATAACGCGCGAAAGCCACTGACAAACTTTGTTACTATTTCCCCTTAAAGTCACCGTTATAATCAATTACTCTATTTAAAAAAACTGTTAGGATATCTAACCCCCTAATTATATGAGCATAAAAAAGCCTATTTAGGGTAGTTTCTAACAACAACAATCTAGGGATCACTATGTTTCTTAAAAGCCTCTTAACAGTGAGCGTTGCTTTGGCAATGGGTGCTGCAAACGCTAACGAATTCGTTATTGAAAAACTCGCAAAACCAAGTTCACAACAGGTGTCGTTAACACTCGACCCGAGCCAAGATACATTCACAGGGATGACTGAGATTTCCCTAGAAGTACTAAAACCAACAAAATACATTGAGTTAAATGGCGTAGCTTACGCTATTAAAATGGCGCAACTGCTTGGTGATGAAAACTGTGATTTAAACAATGAAATGCTTAAAACAGGTAAAGTAAAATTTAGCTGTGATGAGCAAATTCAACCAGGTAAATACACACTTAAAGTTGATTTTTCAGCGCCATATAACCGTCAAAGTGTTGGTTTATACAAAACATTAGACCAAGGCACTCCTTACTTATTTACTCAATTTGAAATGAGTGATGCACGCCGTGCATTTCCTGTTTTTGACGAGCCAAGTTACAAAATTCCATTTCAGTTAACGATTACGGCACCTACATCACAAAAAGTATATTCAAATACGCCAGAGTTAAAAACAACAGTTAATGGCGATATGACCACACACTTTTTTGATAAAACACCGCCAATCCCTTCATACCTAGTAGCTATGGCTGTTGGCCCGTTTGAAGAATTAGAAATTAAAGGCATGCCAATTCCTGGTCGTGTAATTACCCCTCAAGGTAAAATTCACTTAGCCCAATACGCAAAAGAAAATATGCCAAAAGTACTGGGCGCACTTGAAGCGTATTTTGGTATCCCTTACGTTTACAAAAAACTAGACTCAGTAGCGGTACCAGAGTTTCCATTTGGCGCAATGGAAAACTCAGGCTTAGTGACCTACAGAGAAGATATTTTATTGGTTGATTTAGCTGCCGCAACACGCAGCAAAAAACAACGTAATGTATCAATTATTGCTCACGAACTTGCTCACCAATGGTACGGTAACTTAGTAACCATGAAATGGTGGAACGACTTATGGTTAAACGAAGCGTTTGCTAGCTGGATGGCTGCAAAAATTACTAAGCAGCTTAACCCTGAGTTTGAATCGCACTTAGACCTGCCACAAAACAACGTAATGGCACTTGATGCACGCCTAAGCACCAAGCCTATTCGTAAGCCAATTAAAACCGAAGCTGACATTATGGATGGTTTAGGTCTTGCTTACAGTAAAGGCAGCTCAGTACTTGCTATGGTTGAAAACTGGATTGGCGAAGATGCATTTCAAAAAGGTATTCAAAGCTACTTAAAAGAGTTTTCATATAAAAACGCAGAAGCGGCCGACCTGTGGGAAGCACTTGGTAAAGCATCAAATAAAGACGTAGCGAGTGTTTTAAAATCGTTTATTGAACAGTCTTCTTTCCCATTAGTTAAAGTAACTCAACAAGGTAGCAAAGTAACTATTTCACAAAGCCGCTTTGTAAATGCAGGCGTTGATGCGCCAGAGCAGTTATGGAATGTACCGGTTGCAATTAAATATGGTGCTGGCGATAAAGTAAAAACAGCAAATGTATTACTTAATAAACAAAGCCAAACGCTAGACTTAGACTTTGAGCCAGAATGGATTTATCCAGATCAGGGTGCACTAGGCTACTACCGCTGGGTAATGGATGACGCACAATTTAGCGCACTTGTTAAAAAGGCGCCAAGCGTACTGAGTGACCGTGAACGCTTAGCGTTGTTATCGGCTACTGATGCACTACTTGACGCTGGTGTTATATCTGCTGCTAAGTTAATGCAAACACTTGAAGTGTTCGTAAGCGATAGCCACCCTCGCGTAGCAAATACCGCGCTAGGTTACTTAGTATCGCAACAACGTACTTTTAAAGACGATAGCAATAAAGACCTATGGCCTGAATTTATTCGTAATGCAGTAACGCCTGCAGCTAAAAAATATGGTTTAGAAGCTAAAGCAGGAGAAGACGGAGCTATTGCACAACTTCGTGCGGCCGTTGTATCACGCTTAGGTTTTGATGGTGAAGATCAAAACGTCATTAATAAAGCGAAAGAACAAACACAAGTTTATTTAAATGATCCACAAAAAGTAGATCCTTACTTAGCGGGTACGTACTTAACTCTTGCTGCTTTTCATGGTGACAAAGCGCTGCTTGATCAATTCATGACAACGTTTAAAACAACGAAAGATCCACAAGTACGCACTAACATGCTTGCTGCAATGGGCTTTTTTGGTAAACCTGAGTTACAAAAAGCGGTATTAGCTTATAGCTTAACGGATGAAGTAACTGCATCTGACATGCGTACTATTTTGTCAGGTCAAAGTTATACTGATGAGCGCCAAGCGTTATTTATTGACTGGGTTTACAGTAACTACGATAAAGTAACAGCAAGCTTACCGCCTTTCTTTATTCCTAACTTACCGTACTTTACAACGGCGAGTTGTAATGCAGAAAGCTTAGCTAAAACAAAGACCTTTTTTAACGAAAAAGTAGCCGATGTAGCCGGTTACGCTCGTACATTAAGTAAGCTTGAAGAAAGCACAAACGATTGTATCGCGCTTAAAACACGTGAACTTGAATCGGTTAATAGCTTCTTAAAAAGTAAGTAACCCTTAGGTTTATTAAGCTATAAAAACACAAAAGCCGCTGAATATAAATTCAGCGGCTTTTTACGTTTATATTTTATTAGTTACCAATAATCATAGTTAGCTTGGCTATAAAGTCTTTTGCTGCTTGCTCAGAGTTTATTTTAAATGCCACACCGTAGTGAATAGGCTGAGCACTTTTAAAAATACGTGTAGGAAAGCGTGTCATCTCGCTGCTATGAAAGTAGCCTTGCGCACGAGTTACGCCATCAATATCACTAAAGTCATCGCTAAACACCTCAAATGCTGGGCGAATTACTATTTTACCCTTGCCGCTTTCGCTGTGGGTATAAAATGCTTCTTTAGAGTTTACTAACATGTACTCTGCAATATTTTTAATCTTAAAATTACTTCTACACTGTAATTTAATGAGCTGTTCTGTCAGCTCGTCTGCACTATAAGCCACGTGTAATCCCTATTAGTTAATTTGCGTATTAGATTAACGCATACACACAATAAAATCTGAATTTATTTGTCTGCTTTACTGCGTTATATCACATACAAAAGCGAGTTTTTCATTGTTGTAACTCATTCTTGTTATATTTGTTTCGCAGTAGGTGCTTAAATTAAGCCATTGCGATACTTCATCACTTCCATCAAGTTTACGCTGATAAACGCGGTTTTTAATAGCATAAGCGATAGTTGCATCATCTTTCAAAATAAAATCTTGAACTTGAGCAGGTAACCTTAGTAGGTCTTCAACCTGTTTATCTTGTGGATTAAAACTCGCTAAAATATGTTGCTCGTTTTTAGTGTAACTAAATAAAAATGCAGCCGTAGAGTTATTATAAATAAGCGTTCGGCCAATATTGCTGGCAGCTATTTTCCCCTTCGCTTGTGCAACAGAAGTATATTGAAGAGTGTGAGGCTTTCCTAAAATAAACATCACTAAATCATTTTGAACGCCCCAAGCATGGTACCCAACAGGTTCAATCCAATCAAAAATACGACTTGGCGCATCTTCGCTTTTGAGTGGGTATTGCCACAGTTTTTGCTTACCATCTGCCTCTACAACAATCGCTGATACTGCATCACCACTTGGCATAACCGTTGGTGAATATTCGCTTACGGGAGAGTTACTGATATTAATAACTTTTTTTGATGTTAAATCGTAATAAGCAATATCGGTTTGGCTTTGCTCATCTGCAATCACCTCATGAGTAAAGTATAAACCTGTACTTGTTAAGTGCGGTTGGTTGTTATAACTGTTTTTATCACTCACTATACTAACTTGTACCCCGAAAGGTGTATTTAAATCAGCAAGTAATACTTGGCTTTTTGGCATGCTAGCCTGCGCCATAATTGGGCTAAGCGCTACTATAGAAAATATCCCAAGTAATGGTTTAATAAGTTTCATGCTTTCTCTCGTTTTAATTTTAAGCACCTCATGATAACGTTATTTGCTGATGACGTCACTTGAGCTAAGTCAGTCAACTCTTAAGATACCCAAACGGCTTAAAATAATGTTAAGTTTAGTCTGGTTATAAAACCTGGTCCTAAAAAAGAGAATTAACATGTCAGCTAAAAATCCTATTATTGCGATTACGGGTTCGTCTGGTGCGGGTACAACCACCACAACCAATGCAATTAAACATATTTTCCGTAGCCTTAATATTGAAGCGGCTTTTATCGAAGGAGATAGCTTTCATCGTTACACTCGCCCTGAAATGGATAAAAAAGTACGTGAAGCACAACAAGAAAATAAACACATTAGTTACTTTGGCCGAGAAGCAAATGACTTTGGTGCTTTAGAAGCGTTGTTTGAAAACTATAGTGAAACAGGCCAAGGTAAGTTACGCCGATACTTACACACCTTTGATGAAGCCGTCCCATATAATCAATTACCGGGTACATTTACTCCTTGGCAAGACCTTGATAGTAATACTGATATATTGTTTTATGAAGGGTTACACGGCGGCGTAGTTGATCAAGATGTAGACGTAGCAAAGCATGTCGATTTATTAATAGGCATGGTTCCAATTATTAACCTTGAGTGGATTCAAAAATTAATACGCGACACATCCGAACGAGGCCATTCTCGCGAAGCGGTTATGGGCTCTATTGTGCGCAGTATGGATGACTATATAAATCATATTACCCCGCAGTTTTCTCGTACCCATATTAATTTTCAACGCGTGCCTACTGTTGATACATCAAACCCATTTAGCGCCAAAGATATTCCATCTCTTGATGAAAGCTTTGTAGTTATTCGCTTTAGGGGTATTGATGATGTTGATTTTCCTTATTATTTACGGATGATCGAAGGCAGTTTTATGTCTCGTATAAATACACTTGTAGTACCAGGCGGTAAAATGGGCTTAGCTATGGAGCTTGTACTTACCCCATTAATTAAAGATATTATTTTGAAAAAGCGTGCACTGGAAAACCTAGCACCACTCGATTTACCTATTTGATTACCGACTCTTTTTTGTTAAAGCTAACTCACGTACACTGCTGATTTTGCTCAAGGTGAGATCAGCATGTCACAACAATTAAAAATTATTGTCGGTTCTAAAAATCCTGTAAAAATAAATGCCGCTAAACATATTTTTACTATGTATTTTCCAGAATGTATCATTGACTGTGAAGGTGTGAATGCTCCCTCAGGCGTGCCCGATCAGCCTATTGGCGAAGACGAAACACGTATTGGCGCGCAAAACCGTGTTAATTATTGCAAAAAGCACCACCAAGCTCACTATTACGTTGCAATGGAAGGCGGTGCAGAGCAATTTAGCTATGGTGCAGCAACCTTTGCTTACGTTGTTATTGATAATGCCTTAAATCAAGTTGTAGGGCGTAGCAGCAACCTTCCTCTACCCCAAGTACTTTATAATGCATTACTTAAAGGTGAAGAACTTGGCGATGTAATGGACAAAGCATTTAATACCACCAACGTTAAACAAAAAGGTGGCGCTATTGGTCTACTTACCAACAATCATGCCACGCGCGAAAGTACCTATACACAAGCACTCACTTTAGCTATGGCGCCTTTTTTACACCCTGAGCTATACGGCCAAACAAATTAATTTAGGAAGTTTAATGAAGTACAACTATGTATTGTTTGATGCAGACGAAACCTTATTTAGGTTTGATATTTTAGCGGGCATGACTCGCATGTTTAAAGCTTACAACGTAGATTTTAGCCAAGACGATTATATTCATTATCAAAAAACCAATAAGCAGCTGTGGGTTGATTATCAAAATGGCACTATTAGCGCAGATTACTTACAAGTAACACGCTTTAATGAGTGGGCTTCAAAACTTAATGTGCCAGCAAAAGAGCTAAACGATGCTTTTTTAGATTCTATGGCGCAAATTTGCGAGCCATTACCTGGTGCTATTGAGCTTTTAAATAAACTTAAGCCAAATGCTAGATTAGGTATTATTACTAACGGATTTGCCCGCTTACAAACCGTACGCCTTGAGCATACTGGCTTAAAAGATATGTTTGAATGGTTAGTTATATCTGAACTTGTAGGTATAGCAAAACCGAATAAAGCGATTTTCGAGCACACATTTGAGCTAATGGGTAACCCAGATAAAAGCGAGATACTTATGGTGGGTGATACTGCTGCAAGTGACATACTTGGCGGCAACAATACAGGTATTGATACTTGTTGGTTACAACACCCTGGTGAACAATTAGCCGACGGAATAAAGCCAACCTATACAGTAGCTAGTTTAAATCAGTTACAAGCTCTTTTAGAGTTATAATAAAGTATAGAGCTATTAAATTTCACGCAAAAAAAATGACGCTAATTAGCGTCATTTTTTATAACTGTTTTTCGAGCTGCTCTTTCGCTGCTTTTAGGCTGGAGCTAACTCAAGACCGGGTGCAGGCATCGTCACAGGCGTTTCAAATGTTGCCCACTCCCATGCTGACTCTGTAGCCATAATTTTACGAAGTAATTTATTATTTAAATCATGACCCGATTTAAATGCAGTTACTTTACCTAAAAGATTATGGCCTGTCATAAACATGTCACCAACACAGTCTAATATCTTGTGCTTAACAAACTCGTCGCTATAACGTAAACCGTTAGGATTTAAAACTTTGAACTCATCAAGTACCACAGCACTATCCATGCTACCACCTAGCGCTAGGTTGTTTGCATGCATGTATTCAATATCTTTCATAAATCCAAAAGTACGCGCACGGCTAATTTCTTCAATAAAGCTTTGCGTTGTTATATCCAACCCAATACGTTGACGACTTTCATTGATAGCTGGGTGGTTAAATGCAATCTCAAAGTCGATATGAAAACCATCATATGGTTCAACTTCAGCCCACTTATCACCTTCTTCAATGCGTACTTTTTCTTTAATACGGACAAAGCGTTTAGCAACGTTTTGCTCTTCAATTCCGCCTTTTTGTAACAGATATATGAATGGTAATGCACTACCATCCATAATCGGCACTTCTGAGCTATCTAATTCTACAATTAGATTATCAATTCCCATTGCAGCAACGGCTGCAATAAGATGCTCAGTAGTCGATAAGCGAACACCATCTTTGTTAATTAAACAGGTACACAACTGCGTATCACCAACGGCTTCAGGTGTTGTTTCAAAATCAACAACCGGATCAAGGTCGACACGACGAAATACAATCCCAGTATTTGCGCTCGCAGGTCGGAGAGTTATTGTGACCTTCTCACCTTTATGAAGTCCAATTCCTATGGCTTTGACTACTTCTGCAATCGTACGCTGTTTAATCATAGGTATGCTCACTTTTAAATCAGTTACAGTTATATGGCGGATTTTAACATAAATCCTTTTGCCTTTCAATATTTGTACATATTTCAAACAAAAGTATTATTAAATGTTAATCAGCCTGCTTACGTAAAAAAGCGGGGATATCAAAATAATCACCACCTTCTGATTTATCCGCTTTTTTACTGTTTTGTGCTGAAGAGCTTGATGCACTGTTTGAACTAGTTGTAGGCGCTTTTTCTTTGCTTTGCGTTTGCGCTTTAGCAGTGTTTTCTTCAGTGTTTGTATCTTGGCTTGCAAAGCTTGGTACGTACATACTGCTCGTTTGGTTTGATGTGCTTGCAACATCAGAACCTGATGCTTTTTTAAAGCCGTTATCAACAATACCAAACTGTGGACGACGATCGCCGCCTAAGCCAGTTGCAACAACCGTTACACGTAGCTCATCAGTCATTTCTGGGTCGATTACCGCACCAACAACAACCGTTGCGTTTTCTGACGCAAGTGCTTTAACGTGATTACCAACAATTTCAAATTCTTCAATCGCAATGTCCATACCTGCGGTGATATTAACTAAGATACCTTTAGCACCTGTTAAATCAACGTCTTCTAGTAGTGGGCTTGAGATAGCGGCTTCTGCTGCTTCTTGTGCACGATCAGGACCTGACGCAGACGCCGTTCCCATCATTGCAGTACCCATTGCAGACATTACAGTTCTAACATCGGCGAAATCCACGTTAATTAAACCAGAACGTGTAATTAGCTCTGCTATACCTTGTACCGCACCAAATAATACGTCATTAGCTTTAGCGAAGGCATCTAGAAGTGTAGTCCCTTTTCCTAAAACTTTAAGCAATTTATTGTTCGGAATTGTAATAAGTGAATCTACAATTTCTGACAATTCATTAATGCCTTGTTCAGCGGCTGCTGCACGTTTTTTACCTTCAAAATCAAAAGGACGTGTTACAACTGCAACGGTTAAAATACCGAGTTCTTTAGCAATTTTAGCAACTACTGGTGCTGCACCAGTACCTGTACCACCGCCCATACCGGCTGCAATAAATACCATATCGGCGCCTTCAAGACTGGCACGAATTGTATCTGCATCTTCTTCAGCCGACTTACGGCCTACTTCAGGGTTTGCGCCCGCACCCAACCCAGAGGTTATTTGCGTGCCTAGCTGAACTGTAATATCGGCAGCAGAGTTACGTAATGCTTGCGCATCCGTATTGGCGGCTATAAAACGCACGCCTTCTATTTGTTGTTTAACCATGTGCTCAACAGCGTTACCGCCACCACCGCCCACGCCGATTACTTTTATTACAGCTTCTTCGCTGTGTTGTTCCATTATATCAAACATGTTTACTCTCCGACTTGAGTCTTAAAACTCGCCTTGGAACCATTTAGTAATGCGGTTCCACCAATTATTGTTATCCTCTGCTTTCGACTTTTGTGCATTCATCGATTGCATGGTACGCCCGTATTGTAACAAACCAACAGCGGTTGCGTACGAAGGATCATCTACATAGTCTGTCAAACCAACCATCCCGATTGGTTTGCCTATTCTTACTGGCATTTGGAAGATATCTTCTGCCACTTCCATCGCGCCAGTCATTTTAGCAGTTCCGCCTGTAATAACGAGACCTGCCGCAATTTGGTCTTCTAAGCCTGAACGACGAATTTCTTCCATCGCAAGCTCAAATAATTCTCTAAAACGAGGCTCTACCACCTCAGATAATGTATGGCGCGACATTAACCTTGCTGGTCGTCCGCCTACACTTGGTACTTCAATTGTGTCTTCGCTACTTGCCATTTGGCTACTAGCACATGCGTATTGTACTTTGAGTGACTCGGCATGTGATATAGGTGTGCGAAATATTTTTGCAATATCACCAGTAACTTGGTTACCCGCCACTGGAATAACCGCAGAGTGACGAAGTGCGCCATTAATATAAATGGTGATATCCATAGTGCCGCCACCAATATCAAGTACTGCAACACCTAGCTCTTTTTCGTCATCTGTTAGTACAGAATAACATGACGCTAATGCAGTAAAGATAAGTTGATCGACTTCAAGACCACAGCGCTCTACGCATTTCTCGATATTTTTTGCCATATCGTTTGAGCACGTAATAATGTGTGCACGCGCTTCCATACGAACACCACTCATACCAAGTGGGTTTTTAATGCCCTCTTGCATGTCGATACTGTATTCTTGTGGCAATGCATGCAGCATTTTACGTTCTGCCGAAATAGGCACAGAACGCGCAATATGAATTACATTTTCAATGTCTTCGTCAGTGACTTCAGTGTTATTAATTGCCACCACGCCACTTTCATTTTGACACTGTATATGTTTGCCAGAAATACCCAAATACACAGAGCTAATACGACAATCAGCCATTAACTCGGCTTCGTCTATTGCTCGGCGAATAGACTCAGACACTAAGTTTAAATCGTTAACGCCGCCTTTATCCATACCATGAGATACTTGGCTGCCCACACCAACAATGCTGAGCTTGTTATCTGCGGTGATTTCACCTACCGTGGCAACCACTTTCGAGGTGCCAACGTCTAACCCTATTACTAGGTTTCTTTCTGCTGACTTAGTCATGCCTTACTCTTATTTTGTAATTGTTCTTCTTGCACTGGCTTAAAGCTGACTGCAAGGCCGGTATCATACCGTAAATCTATTGTATCTACTTGTGCATCTGCACGTTGTTCCATTCGTGGATAAACGTCTATAAAACGTTGTACACGCTTGGCTTTATCTTTACGTCCTAAATTTAAACGTATTCCGTTATCTAACCATAGTTGCCACGAAAAGCGCTCCGACAATGCCAAACTTGTTAACGTTAAGCCGTTAACTTTTAGCATTTCATCAAATTGCTTAAAAGCAATCCACGCTTCTTCTTCGCTGCCTTCTGGGCCGTATAACTGCGGTAAGTCATCATCTAACTTATCGCTGCTGGCTTGAAATGCCTGACCACTTTGGTTGAGCAATAAGTCGCTATTCCAATGTGCTACTACTTCATGTTCAACAACATATACTTGTATAGTATCAGGCCATTGTTTACGCACCGAAGCGGTAGCAACCCAGGGTAAGTCTTGAACTAGCTGCTGCACATGCTTAACATCAAGTTCAAAAAAACTACTTAAATCGGCTTTTTTAATCGCTTTTATAATTGCCGTTTCATCTGTGTATTTAGGCTGCCCTTGCACTGTAAGGTGCTTAATTTGAGCATCTTTGTTTTCAACTAACCAATCCGATACACCTGTTGTAATTTGCACTAAGCCAATTACAACTATCAGAAAAAAGCTCACACCAAAAATCAGAGACCAATTAAGTTTCAGTTTGATTTCCTGAGCTTTTTCTAAAAGGGGATGCATATTAAAGCGTTTGCTCTAAAATGCGAACAACTAATTGTTCAAAAGTTGCCCCATTCGCTTTTGCCGCCATTGGCACTAACGACTTTTCAGTCATGCCTGGTACTGTATTTACTTCAAGGAGATAAAAGTTACCTTGCTCGTCTTGCATCGCATCAACACGGCCCCAACCACTTGCGCCCACTAAATCAAATGCATCTAGCGATATAGCTTGTAAGTACTTAGTATCTTGCTCTGATAAATCGGCAGGGCAATGATACTGCGTTGTATTTGATTGATACTTAGCTTGGTAATCGTAAAAACCATTAGGTGTCGTCATCTCAATGACTGGTTGTACTTCATCGCCAAGCACTGTAACTGTGAATTCACGTCCCGTGATCCACTGCTCTATAAGCACTTGATTATCAAACTTAAATGCATTAGCTAGTGCGTCTTCAAGTTCTTGTGCTGTACTTGCTTGCGCCATACCGATGCTTGAGCCTTCGTGCGATGGCTTAACCATTACCTTTTTAAACTCACCCATAATAGCTGCAGCATCAAAGCCTTTTTTAGCGTCAACTACGGTATAAGGTGCAGTGCTTAAACCCGCTGATTTAAATAAGTGCTTACAACGTACTTTATCCATAGCAAGTGCTGAACCCAGTACATTACTGCCCGTGTAAGGCAGGTTCATAAATTCAAGCGCACCTTGTACAGTTCCGTCTTCGCCACCACGACCATGCAAAGCAATAAAAACGCGCTCTACATTTAATTCTTTTAACTCCCACAAAGAACGACTTTGCGGGTCAAATGCAATTGCATCAATGCCACTAGTTTGCAGCGCATTTAAAACAGCCTGACCCGATCGTAAAGACACTTCACGTTCTGCTGAGTTACCACCTAGCAGTACCGCTACTTTACCAAATTGTGTGTTTACCTGAGTCATACTTCACCTTGCTTAAGTTTTTCTATCGACATACCCGTCGCAGCTAATGTTTTAACTAACTGACCTATATTACCAGCGCCTTGGGTTAATACTAAATCATTATTTTGTAAATTTGCGGCCAAAACGCCTGCAAGCTCTGCATTTGTTGCTACATGCAGCGGCTCTTTGCCACGTTGACGAAGGCTACGGCATAAGCTTTTGCTGTCTGCGCCAACAATAGGATCTTCACCAGCGCTATACACATCAAGCAGTAGCAACTGATCTACATCAGCAAGTACTTTTACAAAATCTTCGTATAAGTCGCGTGTACGGGAAAATCTATGAGGTTGATATACCATTACTAAACGCTTATCAGGCCAACCTTCACGTACTGCTGCAATTGTTGCTGCAACTTCTGAAGGATGATGCCCGTAATCATCAACTAACATCACATTGCCACGCTCGTTTTCAAATTCACCATAGTGTTGAAAACGACGACCAATACCTTCAAACTTCTGCAGCGCTTCTAAAATTGCATGGTTCGCAATGTTTTGATCTTTTGCCACAGCAATTGCAGCGGTTGCATTAAGTGCGTTATGTCTACCTGGCATATTCAACGTGGCAGTTAAACACTCACCTTGCTTGTTAGTTACTGTAAATGTGCATGTATTAGCTGATTGGCTAAAATCGCTCATGCGATAATCAGCATCCTTCGATTCGCCATACGTGATAACTGGGCGACCAAAACGCGGGATAAGTTCAGCAGCAACTTCAGAATCAATACATACAACAGCTAAGCCATAAAACGGCAAGTTATGAATGAAATCGACATACGTGTCTTTCATTTTTTCAAGACTGCCGCCATAAGTATCCATGTGATCTTCTTCAATATTTGTGATCACCGATACCATTGGCTGTAAGTGTAAAAACGACGCATCGCTTTCATCAGCTTCTGCAATTAAAAAATCACTTTTGCCTACTTTTGCGTTACTACCTGCGCTATTTAACAAGCCACCAATAATAAAGGTTGGATCAAGCCCTGCTTGTCCATAAATACTCGCAATTAAGCTTGTTGTCGTTGTTTTACCATGCGTACCCGCAATTGCTATACCGTGGCGAAAACGCATTAATTCAGCCAACATTTCTGCGCGGCGAACAACAGGAACTCTTGCGGCTTTAGCTGCAATAATTTCAGGATTTGTTTCATCAATCGCACTTGAAACAACGACTACATTGGCATCTTTCACGTTATTTTCATGATGGCCAATAAATACTTCTGCACCGGCTTTAATTAAACGATCTGTCATAGCGCTATGGGCAATGTCAGAACCTGTAATACGGTAGCCTTCAAAAGCGAGTACTTCAGCAATACCGCCCATACCTGCTCCACCAATACCAATAAAGTGAATGGTTTCTATTCGGCGCATTGCAGGGCGTGTGTGTTTTTCTTGTACTGACGTTTCTTTCACTTATTTTCTCTTATTTGTTACTTGCTCACAGTGCGTTGCTACGCTTGCTGTGGCATCTAAAATGGCTTGTTTTTTTGCATTTGTAGCCATTTCAGTTATTAATGAAGGTTGGGCTAAATACGGGCTTAGTAGTTCAACAATTGATTGTTTATTAAACTGCCCTTGTGGCATTAATAATGCGCCATTAGCCATCACTAAATATTGTGCGTTCGCTGTTTGATGGTCATCCACAGCATGTGGAAACGGAACAAAAACGGCCATTTTACCTGCCGCTGCAATTTCGCTAACAGTTAACGCACCAGCACGACAAACAACAATGTCAGCCCAGCTATAGGCTGCGTCCATATCATCAATAAATTCAGCTATTTTTGTATTACTACCTGCAAAAGCATGCATTTTATAAGCTGCTTCTACGGTAGTTAAATGACCCTTACCTGTTTGATGCCATACACTTATTGGAGCTGTATTATTTAGTACTTTAAACGCTTCTGGTAATGTTTGATTAAGCACTTGTGCACCAAGCGAGCCACCTACCACTAAAATATTAATAGGGCTTGATACATCGCGTTTGGCTATATTCATCACGCTTTGGCGAACTGGGTTACCTACTAGCTCGGCTTGACCCTGTGCAAAAGCACTTGGAAATGCAGCTAATACCCGTGTAGCCACCTTAGCTAGCAGTTTATTACTCATACCCGCTACAGCGTTTTGCTCGTGAATAACCAGCGGAATACCTAAACTTTTTGCGGCAATTCCCGTTGGCCCCGTAACATAACCGCCCATTGCAAGTACTACATCAGGACGCTGTTCTTTCAATACCTTACGCGCCTGTAATACTGCATTAATTACCATGAATGGGGCTTTAATAAGACGCTTTAATCCGTTACCACGAACACCTTTAACGTTAATAAAATCAATATCTATATTGTGCTTAGGTACAACGCTCGCTTCCATTCGATCTGGTGTGCCGATCCAGCTAACTTGCCAGCCCTGCTGTTTTAAATAATCGGCTACTGCAATACCGGGAAAAATGTGTCCGCCAGTTCCACCAGCCACAACTACTAATTTTTTACTCATCGCTTACCTCCGCGTGAGGTGGCTTGTTTGGTTGCCATTTTGGTTTCAAAATCTACGCGTAATAAAATACCCGTGGCAATCGTCATAATTAATAAGCTTGAGCCGCCATAAGAAATAAACGGCAGGGTTAAACCCTTCGTCGGTAAAATACCCGCGCTCGCACCTACATTCACCATGGTTTGAAATGCAAACCAAATACCAATGGCAAATGAAAAGTAGCCTTCGTATTCCTTGCCGCACTTAAGCGCTTGTTGGCCTATTAATAAGGCTCTAAATACTAAAGTAGCTAATACAGTTAAAATACTTACAACGCCTATTAAGCCAAGTTCTTCACCTATAACGGCAAAAATAAAATCGTTATGTGCTTCAGGTAAATATTGTAGCTTTTGTACACTGTTACCTAAGCCTTGGCCAAACCAACCCCCCTGGCTATATGCCATTAGCGATTGCACCAACTGATAACCCTTTCCAAAAGGATCATCCCAAGGGTCTAAAAAGCCTACAACACGCGCCATACGATATGGTTCAACAATAATAAGTAATACAACCAGACCAACGCCCGTTAAAATAAGTACAAAAAACTGCCATAACTTAGCACCAGCTAAAAACAATAAACCAACCGTTGTTACAAACATAACAACCACTGTGCCTAAATCTGGCTGCAGCAGAATAAGCAGTGCATACACTGCAAATACAGCAATTGGCTTTGCAAAGCCTTTAATATTTTCTTGTACTTCTTCGCGTTTTCTTACCAAATAACCCGCAATATAACTAAAAAAGTACAACTTAGCGGCCTCAGCCACCTGAAAACCAACAGGTCCAATAGGTATCCATCGTTTAGCGCCGTTTACTTCGCGCCCAATAATCAATACCGCTATTAATAGCACCATACCTAGTATTAATAGATAAGGGTTTGATCGTTTCCACCACTCCATTGGCACACAAACGCTTATCCAAAAAAGCACAAACGCCATTGCCAAAAACATGCTGTGGCGAATGGTAATATGGTACGGGTCATCAAATAACCGCTCTGCGGTAGGCATTGATGCGCTGGTCACCATGATAAAACCAACACCAATGAGCATTATTACGCAGTACAATAGCGGTACATCGTATAACTGCGCCGAAGGCTTAGGTGTTAATGCGTCTCTTATATCGGCAAAAGCAATCATAACGCCTCTGCCATTACACACTGAACAAAGTCATCACCGCGTTGCATATAATTGTTATACATATCAATGCTGGCACATGCGGGTGCTAATAAAACAATATTGCCTGCACTACTAAGTACTTTGGCCAAAGTAACGGCTTCTTCCATATTGTTAGTTAAATAACTCTTATTGGTAATCGCAGCTAAGTCACTTGCATCTTTACCAAAACAAATTAATGCTTTTACATGCTGTTCTATGTAAGGTTTAAGCGCATTTAAATCAGCGCCTTTGGCATCGCCACCAGCAATAACAATCAGATTTTCACCGTCACTAGCTAAACTATCTATTGCAGCAATGGTCGCTCCAACATTAGTTGCCTTTGAATCGTTAAAATACTTTACACCGTTAAGCTCAGCTACAAATTGGCAGCGATGAGCCAACCCATTAAATTGACCTAATGCATTTTTATATTGCTCTTTGCTTACTTCAAACGGACTTAAGAGCGCCATTACTGCAAGCGTATTTAAATAATTGTGCTTACCCACTACCGCAAGTGTATCAACAGGTAAAAAGGCATCGCCTTTAACCATAAAGTGAGTTTCGCCATTGTGCTGCGCTAAATGGTAATCACCTTGTTGAGCACCAAAGCTAATTAGAGGAGCCGTACCACGCTCAACAGGATGTGTTTGACTATCGTCTGCATTGACAACAATAAGCTCTGCAAAATTATAAATACTTAGCTTTGAGTCTATATAAGCTTGGTAACTGTCGTAGCGGTCAAGATGATCTTCAGACACATTTAATACCGTTGCACTTACTGGTTTTAAACTCGTTGTGGTATCTAACTGAAAACTCGATAACTCAAGCACATACACATCAAAATCATCATTGAGTAAATCAAGTACCGCTGTGCCAATATTCCCACCCAAAGCAACTTTATAGCCGGCTTCTTTTAACACCTCATAAGCGAGCGTCACCACGGTTGATTTACCGTTAGAGCCCGTTACTGCAACAACAGGTTTTGTATTAATGCGTGCAAATAACTCAACGTCGCCAATCACTTCAACACCTGCGTTAATTACATCTGCAACAGCTGGTATTTTTAAGCTAAGCCCAGGGCTTATAATAATCATATCGCTTGAACAAAGCTCTGCGTCATCCAACTTACCGAAGTGGGTATCTAGAGTTGGCGCGTGCTCTTTTAACCAATCAATCCCCGGCGGGGTTACTCGGCTATCAACGACCTTTGGTGTGAGGCCATGAGATAATAGAAAACGCACAATGCCCAGACCGGTTACACCGAGTCCGAGCACTGTTATTTGTTTGTTTTTTATCTCGTTTAAATACTGCATTTATCGAATCTTTAAAGTAGCTAAGCCAGCAAGCACTAGCACAACAGAAATAATCCAAAAGCGCACAATAACGCGAGGCTCTGGCCAACCTTTTAATTCATAATGATGA
The DNA here is from genome assembly GCF_002836155.1 of Pseudoalteromonas sp. GutCa3. Classification (NCBI taxonomy): domain Bacteria; kingdom Pseudomonadati; phylum Pseudomonadota; class Gammaproteobacteria; order Alteromonadales; family Pseudoalteromonadaceae; genus Pseudoalteromonas; species Pseudoalteromonas sp. GutCa3. Next base: position 43,697 of record NZ_PJBK01000056.1, read on the forward strand.
TGAATCGGCGCCATTCTAAAAATGCGTTGTCCGCGTAATTTATACGACCCCACTTGTAATATTACCGATAGCGCTTCCATTACAAATACACCGCCCATAATAATAAGCAGTAACTCTTGGCGTACTAAAACAGCAATAATACCTAATGCGCCACCAAGTGCTAATGAACCCACATCGCCCATAAATACTTGTGCTGGGTAAGTGTTAAACCATAAAAAGCCAAGCCCTGCGCCCACAATGGCAGTACATACAACCACAAGCTCACTCGCCAGCGGTAAATGTGGAATATGTAAGTAAGCCGAAAAGTTAATATTACCTGTTAAGTAAGCAATAATTGCCAATGCCGAAGCCACTAAAATAATTGGCACAATCGCCAAGCCATCTAAACCATCGGTCAGGTTTACCGCGTTTGATGTACCTACTATGGCAAAATACGTAAGCACGATATAAAACAAACCTAATTGCGGTAATACGTCTTTAAAAAATGGAACAACAAGTGATGTTTCAGATGCTTGTGCACTGGTAAAATACAAAGCAGTAGCTACAACTAATGCAATGACCGACTGCCAAAAGTACTTCCACTTAGCAATTAAGCCTTTTGGATCTTTACGAATAACTTTACGGTAATCATCAACAAAGCCAACAATACCTAATGAGCCAATTACAAATAGTGTTGCCCATACGTATTTATTTGATAAATCGGCCCAAAGTAGCGTGCTGGTAAAAATAGCCGCTAAAATAAGTAAGCCACCCATAGTCGGCGTACCCGACTTAGATAAATGCGATTGCGGACCGTCGTCTCGAACTGTTTGGCCTATTTGCATACGTTGCAAACCACGAATTAACTTAGGTCCTAAATAAAGAGACATAATTAGCGCAGTTAAAATACCTAAAATGGCACGTAGCGTTAAATACGAAAAAACATGAAAACCACTAAAATACTGTGTTAAATACTCTGCCAGCCAAACTAACATTATGATACTCCATTGATGGCTTGTTGCTGGCCATTAACTAAATCGGTTACTAATAATTCCATGCGAGAACTGCGCGATCCTTTCACTACTATTGTTGTTTTAGTATTCACTTTATTAATACTTTCTTGAATTTTTTGCTGCATCTGTTCGCGGCTCGAAAAGTGGCGATTAGGTAGTTCAAACACATCACTTGCGTATTTACTTAATACACCTAATGTAAATAACTCATCAATCCTTTGTTCAAGTGCATACTCGCCAACTTCTTGATGGTACTTACGTGCATCTTCACCTAGCTCACCCATGTCTCCCAGCGCTAAAATGCGGTGACCTTGCATATCACTTAACAAGTCAATCGCAGCCTTTACCGACTTAACATTGGCATTATAGGTATCATCAACCACGGTGAGTAAATCAGACACTTCAATTAAATTAACGCGCCCTTTTACATCAGCCATTGTGGCAAGTGCATTGGCTATTTCTTCAAGGGTTACGTTAAATTCACTGGTCAGTGCAGCAGCGATAAGTGCATTACTAATATTGTGCTTACCCGGAAGTGCCAAAGTAACAGGTACTTGCTTGTTTTTAGTGCAAAGCGTAAAGCTTGCACGCGCATTGGCATCAAGTGTTATATCTTCTGCCCAAATATCGAGTTTTTCGGTTGTAGAAAAACGTTTAACATTACGCCCTTCAAGCTTATCTAACCAATATTGGCTAAATTCACTATCGCAGTTAACAATTGCAACGCCGTCATCTTTAAGGCCATCAAAAATCTCACCTTTAGCTTTTGCGACGCCCATTAAACTACCAAAACCTTCTAAGTGGGCTGCTGCAACATTACATACAACGGCTACATCTGGTTTTGTCATTGCAGTAGTGTAAGCAATTTCACCTAAGTGATTTGCACCTAGTTCAATAACCGCAAAACGATGTTGAGGCTCTAAGCGCAATAACGTAAGTGGGACGCCAATATCGTTATTAAAATTACCTTTAGTAGCTAATACATCACCGTGAACCGACAAAATTGCCGCACACATTTCTTTTACGGTGGTTTTGCCTACACTACCTGTAATTGCAATTGTTTTAGGCGCCACTTGGGCCATAACAGCGGTGCCAATTGCACCTAGTGCAATACGTGTATCGCTTACTATAAATTGTGGAATATCTACATCAACGTTGTGCTGAACAATAACGCCAATAGCGCCTTTTTGTTTAGCCTCAGCTATAAATTTATGCCCATCAAAATTTGGCCCTTTCAGTGCTAAAAACACTTCGCCATCGCACACTGTACGAGTATCAGTATTTATATTAAGTACGTGTTGATTATCACCTTGATAATCGGTTGTTAGCACATTAGCTAACCAATCAAAATCCATTGGGATCATTGTGTTATCCCTCTTACTGCTTTTTTTAGTTGTTCTTGTACATACCGGCGATCGCAAAAGTCGATTCGCTTATCGCCTATAATTTGATAATCTTCGTGGCCTTTACCTGCAATCAAAATAACGTCATCAGCTGTAGCATTTTCTATAGCAAAACGAATTGCAGTTGCTCTATCAGCCTCTAAATGTGCATTTTGAGGATGGGTTAAACCGCCTGCTACATCTGCAATAATGTCATCAGGGTTTTCTGAGCGAGGGTTATCACTGGTAATAATAACTTTATTAGCGTTTTGCTCTGCAGCTTGCGCCATCAATGCACGCTTACCTTTATCTCTGTCGCCACCGCAACCAAATACACAACTTACACCACCTGGCACATGCAGCTGTAATGCTTGTAATGCAAGTGCAAGTGCATCGGGTGTATGTGCGTAATCAACAACACACGTCGGCATGCCTGCTTGGCTAAATGCTTGCATTCGCCCAGCTACTGGCTGTAACTGCGCACAACCTGAAACTAATTGCTCAAGCGGATAACCAAGCCCTAGTAATGTAGCGATCGCGGCCGTTAAGTTATATAAATTAAATTCGCCAAACAGAGGCGATTTAATCGACATAACACCCCAACTAGTCGATAACTGCGCCGAAATACCTTCACTTGAATATTCAACATCAGAAAAATAAACGTACTGAGCATTCTTAGGGGCTAAGTTTTTGCGGCCATAACAGATTAGGTTATTAAAATCATACTTTTCAAGCCATTGCTCAGCTTGAGAATCATCTTGATTAAGCACTACAACTTGCGGCTCAAAATCACGGAAAAGCATTAGTTTCGCATCACCGTAACTTGCCATATCAACATGGTAATCTAAGTGATCGCGCGAAAGATTAGTAAACACAGCCGCTTTAAACGCGCATTTAGCAACACGCTGCTGCACTAATCCATGAGATGACACTTCCATGGCTACCAGCTTTTTATGCTGCGAATTTAAATCGCTCAAAATATGCTGCAAATCAACCGTTGAAGGTGTGGTATTAATCAGTGGAATTAAGTTATCAGGATGACCATAACCCAAAGTGCCAATAATAGCCGAATCAGTACTGCAAAATTGCGCTAAGTGGGCAATCATTGCTGTGGTTGTCGATTTACCGTTTGTACCTGTCACACCAATTAAATCAAGAGCCTGACTTGGCTGGCTATAAAAGCGACTTGCTAATTCTGGAAGCTTTTTATCAAGCTCCGAAACTAAATATAGTGGCTCAAAACTTGTTTCAAATTCACATAATCTGTCAGCAATAATAGCTGTTGCGCCATTTTCAATTGCTTTATTAATAAATTGACCGCCATCAAGTGCATGGCCTTTAATAGCAACAAATACATCACCTGGCGTTACTTCACGGCTATCAAGGCGTAAATGTTTTACCAGTTGCGAGGGCGCATCTATTTCGATGTATTTTAAAATATCCTTTAAATCACGCATCGTTATCTTTACCTTGTACGTACGCAACCTCTTCCTTGTCAGGCGCTACGTTTAATATTCTTAATGCGTTAGAGATGATTTCTGCAAATGCAGGGCCAGCGGTGGCACCTCCATAGTACACATCACCACCTGGTTCATTAATCATAACTACCACGGCTAAACGAGGATTACTTGCCGGCGCTACACCTGCAAAATAACCTACATATTCATCACCATAACCACCTGCTACGGCTTTTTTAGATGTACCTGTTTTACCAGCTGCACGATACCCATCAACTTTTATGTTGCGAGCAGTACCGTCTTTTTCAAATACACTTTCCATCATGTGCACTACGGCTTCTACGTCTTTTTGTTTAAAAATACGTTCGCCTTCAGGTATATTGTCTTGCTTTAAAATAGTCAGTGGTCGATTAACTCCACCAGCGCCTAACATGGTATAAAAGCGCGCCATTTGCGCAGTACTTACCGAAATCGCATAACCAAATGATAAAGTGGCAATTTCAAAGTCAGACCAACGACGATTTGGATAAAACAAACCGCTACTTTCACCGACCATTCCAGTACCTGTATCACTACCAAAGCCTACTTTTTGGTATAAACCAACAAGGTAATCTTTAGGCACTAACTGAGTAACCTTCGCAACTCCCATGTTTGAGGAGTACTTTAGTATTTCGCGCAGTGTTAGTTCGCCGTGATTACGAGTATCTCTAACTAAACTACCACCTAAACGCATCCAACCTGGGTAGGTATCAATCGTGTCATCTGCCTGAATCGCGCCGTAGTCTAGCCCAGCCAAAATGGCTAGAGGCTTAACAGTTGAGCCTGGTTCAAACAAATCTGTAATTGCGCGGTTACGACGTTTATGAGGTGCAGCATCGCTTAAGTTGTTTGGATTAAATGAAGGGCTATTTACCATTGCCAGTACTTCACCGGTTTTAACATCAACTACCATAGCTGAGCCCGATGTGGCTTTATAAGTCAGTACAGCTGATTTTACGGCCTTGTACGCAATAGCTTGAATTCGTTGATCAATACTTAGTTCTATACTTTCTGGCTCTACACGTTCACGTTCGTCAAGTACTTCTACCTCACGCCCTTGTGCGTCTTTACGAATAGTACGGCGGCCTTCCTCGCCCGTTAAAGCGTTTTCGTATAGCTTTTCAATGCCTTCAATGCCTTTGCCATCGATATTGGTAAAACCAATAACATGCGCGGTAACCTCACCGGCGGGGTAATAGCGTTTAGATTCATCTAGTAAATGAATACCAGGGAGGCGTAAATCACCAATATAATTTGCTACAGCAGGAGTAACTTGGCGCTTTAAATAAACAAAGCGACGCGAGGGATCGTTTAATAGTCGAGAGTTAATCTTCTTAGGATCAATGCGCAGCACATCTGCAAGCTCGCGCCAGCGTAAATCGTTTTTATAATAAAGTGCAGTACGCTTATCAAGCTCAACAGTGTTTTCAGTTAAAGATAAGTGATCTTCGCCGCTTTTGCGGGCTTGTTTAATTACTTTAGATACAAGCGATTTATGTAATGCTTTAGGATCAGCATATACACTTACCACAGGCACACTTACCGCTAATTCTTTACCATTGCGGTCAAAAATCATTCCGCGTTGCACATGCAGTTTTTCAACACGTACCGTGCGTTTATCACTTTCTGAACGTGCTTTATCGGGTTCTATTACTTGTAAATAAGCAGCGCGAGATACGAGTGTTACAAACACCATAAACACAACTGTACACACCAGCATAAAGCGCCATGTGATTAAATTAGTGACTGGTTTTTTGCCTCTATTTCTCATTGTACTATTATTACCTGCTCATCTTGACTCGTAGGTCGTTTCATTTTTAATTGTGATATAGCAACTTCTTCAATACGTGCATGTTGCGAATAAAATTCTTCTTCAACAAGTAAGTAGCGCCACTCTAAATCGAGTTCATCACGTTCTTGTAATAATTGATCTTGCTTTATAAGTTGCCCACGAGCTAAATGTGTTGTTTGCACAACAGCTAAACTAGAAGCGAATATCACAACCAACAAGGCCGAGGTTAGCTTGTTAGCACCTAGGCCTTTTAATATTTCAAAGAATAAATTGGGTTGACGATAGCTCGCTTTTTTACTCATCCCAACCTCTGTGCAATCCTAAGTACAGAACTACGAGAACGTGGATTACGTACTACTTCAACAGTACTTGGCTTAATAGCCTTACCCACTGCTTTTAACGTCAGGTTTTTATTTATTTGTGCATCAGTTAAAGGCAGACCTCTGGGTAACACTTCTCCCCTACTCTGTTTTCTAATAAACTGTTTTACAATACGATCCTCTAGTGAGTGAAACGAAATCACCACTAAACGTCCGCCTGGCTTTAGCACTTTAACTGCAGACTGTAGCGCTGTTTGAATCTCTTCAAGCTCGCTATTGATATAAATACGAATCGCCTGAAAAGTACGTGTTGCAGGGTGCTTGAACTTATCTTTTACCGGTACTGCTTCATCAACAAGGTCAGCAAGTTGCTTGGTTGTTGTGATTGGCGTGTGCTCACGAACTTCGAGTACTTTGTGTGCAATGCGTTTACCAAACTTTTCTTCGCCCAGTTTTTTAATTACGTGAGTAATATCATCTAACTCGGCTTCTGCTAACCACTGTGCAGCACTGCGACCTGTTGTTGGGTCCATGCGCATATCAAGTGGCCCATCTTTCATGAAACTAAAACCACGCGCAGCGTCATCAAGTTGTGGCGACGAGACACCAATGTCTAATAAAATGCCATCCACTTTACCAATGAGATCGTTCTGCTCTGCTACTTCGTATAAATTTGAAAAACGAGTATGTGCAATCGTAAAACGTGGATCATCAGCAAATATTTCGGCTGATTGTATCGCTTGTGGATCTTGGTCAATTGCTTGCAGGCGACCTTCATCACCTAGGCGTGCTAAAATTTGTCCAGAGTGGCCGCCACGTCCAAACGTACCATCCATGTATATACCATCTGGCTTAATTGCGAGGGCATCGATGGTTTCGTCCATTAATACGGATACGTGTTCAAATTGCGCTGTCATTAGCTATTATTTGCCTTTTTTTGTGCTGTTAGAGTGTAAAATTATCTAAATCTTGGTTAGGTTCAAAATCGCCAAGCCTTTCAAGCTCAGTATCTTGCTGCATTTGCTCGTGCCAACGCGCCTCATCCCAAATTTCAAATTTATTCATCAAACCAACTAGCATGATTTTTTTGCCAAGTGATGCATGAGCCCTCAGTGACGGCGCAAGCAAAATTCGACCATTTTTATCAAGTTGATATTCAGTAGCATTCCCGAGCAACATACGCTGCATTCGACGGGCTCGTGGGTTCATATTGGAGATTTTAGCTAAACGGCTTTCTATTTCTAGCCACTCAGCCAGCGGATACAACCATAAACACGGCTCATTTAATGCGACGGTACAAATAACCGTTCCCTGATCTTCAGACAATAGAGATTCTCGGTACTTAGTCGGTACCGCAAAACGCCCCTTATCATCCAAACTCAGTGAACTCGCGCCACGAAACATAAAAAACCTACTTTAAAATTGTTTTATTCAACTTTTGTTTATTTTTATCCAGTGTGATCCACTAAAAACCACTTTTTACCACAGTGCTCCAGTTTAGGGCTTGACAAGCCATTTTGTCAAGTAAGCTGACCAGCTTTAGTAAGTCCCAAAGCTAGAAAAAATAAGGGCTCAAGCGAAGCGTTTGAATTACGTGGGAAAAAGTGGGATTGTGATGAAAAAAATATCTATTCTGTTTTTTATAACTTTCTGTTTACACGCTTTACTTACTGAATAACCAATGAATATTTACAACTTTTTAAGCATTTTTACTCCCTTTGTAAAATTTACCTAACCGTGTAGTAATAGTTACTGTTTGCTTTAAATTACCAAATACAAAAAGTTATATACAAACAACAAAAACAAACAAAATCAACAACTTAAAATAAATAACAGTTTTGGTTTAATCATTGCATCATCTAAATCACTATTTAAATTTTTAACTTATTAAGGATTGATTATGGCTACTGCAACAAATACGAAACCAAACACAACTTCAGATGTTAAGCCTGACGTTAAACTAACAAATACTGAATCACCTCTTACAGAGAAAGCAACATCAGCGGCGCACGATGCTGTAGATGCACTTTCTAGCAAAGCAGCAACAGCTGAAAGCAGTGTTCGTAAAGGCGCTTCGAGTTCAGCAGAAGCACTAAGCGAAAAACAACTTATTGCACGCGAAAAGTTAAGTGAATGTACAGCTAAAACCCGTGCATTTGCTTCTGAAAATCCATTAGCAACCGCGGGTATTGCTTTTGCTGCGGGTATGCTCATTACATCACTATTTCGTCGTAAGTAATTAGTGATGAATAACCCACAAACAAGCGCAGCCAAGGATGGTGAAGCGCAAAACCAAACTACTGAGCAGCAGAGCCAAAAGGACGATTGGCAAGATCATATAGCAAAGCTTTTAGAGTACTCTAAGCAGCTCAAGGATGATTACCAAACTCAAGGAAAGATCACCCATCAGCTTGCTAAAGCTGAATGGCGGTTATCGCTTAGATCGCTTGCATTGATCACTATATTTTTAGGCTGTTTTGCCAGTGGTTTGGTTTTGTTGTGGGCAGGAGTATTAGGTGCTGTTGGATACGGTGTATACGATGTTTTTGGGTCAGTATGGCTAAGTATTGCAACAGCTGCTTTGCTGCAAGTTGCTTGTTTAGCATGGCTTTGGAAAAATACAGTTTACCTAAGCAATAAAATTGGCTTTAGTAAAACGCTCAAAAGCTTAAAACAACTGTTTAACTTATAAGGAAATTATCATGTTAGTTAACTACTTAATCAAAGCACCTAATGAAAACGTTGATGCTCTTAGTAAGCAAATGGACACGCGCAGCGAGTTGAAACGCCAACATCATGCGGCATTTCAATATAGACTTAAGCGTTTTGCCGCAACTAAAGTGGGACTAACAAGTGCCTTTTTAGCCGGCGCAGCTGTACAAGTAGGGAAAGGCGAAACCAGCTTGGTAAGAAAATACGGCTGGCTTGTTAGGCTGTTTGCTTAAACGCTAAACATTTCTACCGTGATCAGATAAGTAATCAACACTTGGGCCACTTGGCACAACTTGTGTCGGATTGATCATTGTATGGCTAAAATAGTAATGACGTTTAATATGATAAAAATCAACTGTCTCTGCTACTCCCTTAACCTGATATAACTCTCTAAGGTATCCGCTCAGTGCAGGATAGCTTTCAATTGTGCGTAAATTACATTTAAAGTGACCAACGTACACACTATCAAACCGAATGAGAGTGGTGAATAATCGCCAATCTGCTTCTGTGAGTTCATTTGTGGCTAAATACCGCTGTTTGCTCAGTATCCCCTCTACTGTATCGAGTGCTTTAAATACATCGTTAAACGCCTCTTCATACGCATCTTGAGTTGTAGCAAAGCCCGTACGATAAACACCATTATTTATATTTGGATAAATCAGTGTATTTAATTCGTCAATTTTTGGTTGCAGTGCCTCAGGATAGTAATCATCGTTATTACCTGTTAATTCATTAAACGCACTATTGAACATACGTATAATATCGGCAGACTCATTACTAACAATTTTATTGAGCTTTTTATCCCACAATACGGGAACCGTTACTCGCCCAGAATACTCAGGGTTATTTTTTGTATACACTTGATGTAAGTAATTACTATTAAATAATGCATCGCCAGTACTGTGGTTTTGCGTATCAAAAGCCCAACCACTATTAAGCATGTCAGGGCTAACAACCGACACCGTAATTAAATCTTGCAGCCCTTTTAACGCTCTAAATATAAGCGTTCGATGCGCCCAAGGACACGCAAGTGACACATATAAATGATACCTGTTCGCTTGAGCTTTAAAACCGGCCTCGCCCGTTATTCCAGCGCTACCATCTGCAGTGATCCAGTGACGTAACTGCGCTGTTTCGCGTTCAAACTTACCGTTACTTGAATCGGTGTCGTACCATTTATCTTGCCATTGGCCGTTAACTAATAATCCCATAAAACTCTCCTAAAAATACCGTTAAATTTTGCCAAACTCGCCGTTTTGATAATCACGCACTGCTTGCTGTACTTCTGCTTGCGTCGTCATTACAAACGGCCCCATATGAGCAATCGGTTGATTAAGTGGATCGCCTGCTAAAACCAAAACACCAGCGCCGTGCTCAGAGCTAATATTGATGTCACTGCCTGGTTCCAAAATAAGTAACTTGCCCGCTGGTATTGTTTGATTGTCGCTCATTATTAGTGAGCCGCTATGAATATAAAGCATTACTTTTTGTTGGCTAAGAGGCTCTAAATAGATGTTTTTACCAGCGGGTAATGTAATATCAGCGAGCGCCGCATTAGCCGCTAAACTTTGCAGAGCGCTTGTAAGCGTTTCACTTTTAAACTGCCACGATCCCGCAAGTGATTTTAACGTCACACCTTGCGTATTTGTAAAACTCGGAGCTGGGTTTTTAGTAGTATCTTGATAACGTGAATCACGCATTTTTTCTGCGCTTGGCATGTTGATCCAAATTTGAAAGCCATGCAGTCCATCTACAGCATCCGCGAGTGGCATTTCACTGTGCATGACGCCGCGCCCTGTACTCATCCATTGCACATCGCCTGCTTTAATTGCTTCTCTGTTACCCATTTGGTCACGATGTTCAAAGCCACCTTTTAGAATATAAGTAAACGTTTCAATACCTCGGTGCGGATGCTCAGGAAAGCCTCCCATATAATCTTTTTTGTCGTCTGACTTAAGTTCATCAATCATTAAAAAGGGATCTAAATATTTACCATCAAACCCTGGTATGCGGCTAATGCTTACGCCGTCGCCATCTTGAGTTGCATAAGCTGTAAGTATTTTTGATATTTTCATTTTTTAATTCACTCTAAAGAATAAGTTGATGAGGTTATTAAATCATTCATTAAACAAAACAACTATGTCTTTAAATCGACCTTAACATTCCAAAAAATAGAACTATAATGATTCATTGGTTACATTTTCAACCTTATAATTACTATGGTTATTTGGAGTGAATTTGGCTACAATTGTTATTGCAAAATACAAAACTAAGGAATGGTTATTTTTACTTATTCTCTCAAACATCAGCTTTATCGTTTACTTATATTGCTAAGTATTCCGGGCACCGCTGTAATTATTTTTACACTGCTGCTTGAACGCGATCACTCTATTGAGCAAAGTGAAAAAAAAGTAGAAAATATTGCTAAGCAATTAATTTTACAGCAAAAGCACTTAGTCGATGATATTGACCGTTTAGCACGTTATTTGGCTAAAGAGGAAAGTAAGAAAGAAAATCTAGCAACGACCTGCCCTAATTATTTTAATCAATTTAGATCTATTTACGCACATGTTGCCAATATCGGGATTATAGATCCAAATGGCATTGTTATATGTACAACAAGCGGGTTAGCCAAAACAATTAATATTGCCGATCGGGCGTATTTCCAAAACGCCTTAAAAAGTAACCAATTGTCGGTAGGTTATTTTCAGCACGACCGAAGCCTGCAAAAAAACACTCTTAATTTTGCGTTACCTATTATTAATAAAAAAAATGTAATTCAGGGGGTTGTAGTTATCGTTGTTGCGCTTGACTGGTGGAACAATGCTTTTAATGACATTGAACTTCCGCCAGGCTCTATTGCTGCAATTGCTGATTCTAACGGAAAAATTTTAGCGCGTTATCCACCTACAACGGCCGCGCTTGGCGATAATATTGCACAGACTTTATTAGCAACTGATTCTTCGATTGATAATGAGGCATCAACAAAAATAAAATCCATTGAAGGTGAAGCCCGAATGCTTCATCACTCTGTTATTTACAGCGATCCAAGTAATAACAGCTTAAATATACATATTGCACTTCCTGTCACACATGCTTTAAAGCAAATAAATAATAATTTTTTTATAGCGATTGGTGTGTTTATTTTATCGCTGCTGATACTGTCTTTAATTGCACGTAAACTACTTAAAACCAGCATTATTGACCCAATTAATAATCTAACAAATGCAACAAACGTATTGGCTAAGGGCGAGATGCCCGCACAAAAAATACAACCCAATAATCCAGAGCTAAATACTCTCTATCAGCGTTTTAAATCAATGGCGCAAACTCGGTTAACAGCTGAAGCTAATTTAAAAAACAAGCATGATGAGCTTACTAGCTTGCTTAATACTCTGCCCGATAGTTACGTTAGAATTAACATCCATGGCGATATTCTCAACATAACAGGACAGTTTAAGCCTCAAGTAAATCCTAACAGCACTGTAGTACCTCATTTATCATCAATACTTTCACACAGCAATGTTCAGCTTTTGTTATCGCAGTTATCTAAACTTGATGTTTCGAGTAATTTAGAATTCACACTCGAAAAATCAGATCCTAAACGCAGCTTTGAAGCACGTATTAGCGCAATGCAAAGTAAAAATGAATACGTTGTTGTGCTACGAGATATAACACAACGAAAAGTAAATGAAGAAGCACTCCACCTTGCCTCACTAGTGTATAACAACAGTAGTGAAGGCATGGCAATCACCGATCCAACGGGTATCATATTTGATGTAAATCCTGCATTTTGCAAAACGACTTTATATAGTAAAGAAGAAGTAATTGGCCGGTCCTCTTCAATTCTTTCATCAGGAAAACATGATAAGAATTTTTACAATAAAATGTGGTCTGAATTACAGCAAACAGGCCGCTGGCAAGGCGAGGTTATTAACCGTAAAAAAAACGGGCAGCTTTATTCTGAGTGGCTCACAATCGATACTATTTATGATACAAACAACGCACCTATTCGTCGTATCGCGATATTCACAGACCTCACAGAAAAAAAACAAGCTGATGAAACCATTTGGCGACAAGCTCATTTTGATCACCTAACTGACTTACCAAATCGTTTAGAATTAAAGGAGCGATTAAATCAACGATTTTCAAATGTTGTTACTCCAGATAATCAATTGGTTGTCATGCTTTTAGATATTGATCACTTTAAAGATATTAATGACACATTAGGCCATCACTATGGCGATAACTTATTAAAACTCGTATCTCAGCGTATAGTCCAGTCGGCAAAAAACGCTGAGTTTGTGGCACGAATTGGGGGAGATGAGTTTGTTATTGTATTTAGTCACATTAAAAGTACGCGCCATATTAATCAAATTGCGAGTAATATTTTACTTAGTCTATCGTCAGCTTTGCATCTTGAAAACGAAGAGTTATTTATTAGTGCAAGCATAGGCATTGCTTGCGCTCCTAATGATGGTGAAAATACTGAACAGCTTTTAAAGGCAGCCGATCAGGCTATGTATAAAGCAAAAAGTAATGGTCGTAACTGTTTTGAGTTTTTCTCTGCTGACATGCGCGAATATGCACACGCGCGCATGGTGCTATTAAAAGACTTACGAAGTGCCATAGAACTTGAACAGTTTGAGTTATTTTATCAGCCCATAGTTGCTTTAAATGATTTACATATCCATAAAGCTGAAGCGCTTATTCGTTGGCAACATCCCGAAAAAGGCCTAATTAGCCCTATCGCATTTATCCCACTTGCTGAAGAAACCAGGCAAATAAATGCAATTGGTCAATTTGTATTTGCCCAAGCTTTGCAAACACTTAACGATATAAAAACACTAACCGATGATACTTTTCAAATAAGTGTAAACGTATCGCCAGTGCAATTATCCACGCCAGAGAGTGGCATAGATGAATGGTACGATATGCTAAAAGCAGCAAAGCTGCCTGCTTCGTCAATTGTCGCAGAAATAACTGAAGGCTTAATGGTTAACCCTGAAGCACTTACGCAAAGACGCCTAAAAGAAATAGTAAAATCAGGTATGCAGCTTGCTCTTGATGACTTTGGTACCGGGTATTCGTCGCTCGCTTACTTACAAGAAATGGACACCGACTATTTAAAAATAGATAAACGTTTTGTTGATAATATTCAAGTAGGCAGCCAAGAACTTGCATTGTGTGAAGCCATCATTGTTATGGCGCATCAGTTGGGCTTAAAAGTAATCGCCGAAGGAATTGAAACTAAATTACAAATGCAGCTACTACTTGAAGCAGGATGCGATTACGGTCAAGGTTATTTATTTTCAAGACCTTTAAATAAAAGCAGTTTTATGGCACTTCTAGCTGATAAAAAAGTAGCTTTGTTAAAATAAATAGACAAAAAATCACTGTTACGCAATAAATAATGCGTCTGCGCGGTCAAGTTAAGCAATCAGATATAAAGTAGTAACAGGATTTAAAAATGGCAAAAGCAACATTAGAGCAATGGCGAATGTTTAAAGCGGTTGTGGATCATGGCGGGTTTGCAGGCGCAAGCGCAGCTGTACATAAAAGTCAGTCAACCGTACACCATGCTGTGCAAAAACTTGAAGCCGCCTTGCAAATTAAGTTGCTTGAAGTAAAAGGCCGTAAAGCATTTTTAACCGATAGCGGTAAGCTGATTTTACGCAGAGCCGAGTTTTTAATTGAAGAAGCGACTAAAATAGAATCGGTAGCAAGTACGCTAAGCGAAGGCGTAGAAAGCACGTTAAAAATAGCTGTTGATGAGGTTTTTCCACACGCTATTTTATACCAAGCACTTGCTAAAACGAGTGAGCTTTACCCTCTTTTAAAAATTGATTTAGTAGAAAGCGTGCTAACAGGTGCAAACGAATTATTACATAACTCAGTGGTTGATTTAGCTATTTCGTCAATTCCTATCTATGGAATTAGCTGCAGTACGTTATGCGATATAGAGTTTATAGCGGTTGCGCATAAAGACCATGTATTACACCAACATACTGAACAACTCAACTTTCGTGATTTAAAGCTACACCGGCAAATAGTAGTTCGCGATTCAGCAACCCACACCAGTCACAACGAAGGCTGGCTAGGTGCTGATATGCGCTGGACAGTAAGCCACTTACGTAACTCTATTGATATGGTTAGTCAGAATTTAGGTTACGCTTGGCTGCCAAAAACACAAATTGCACACTTAATTGAAGATCAAACCCTCATTGCACTTAATTTAGACCAAGGTACAACCCGCACTCTTAATTTATATTTAATGTGCAACGACAACGACAGGCTTGGTCCTGCAGCACAAGAATTTAAAGAGCAAATTACTGCACTTACTAATTTAGCTAATTAATACCTATTCGTTTTTTACATCGAGGTGATCTGCTACATAGGCGCCTCGTTGCCCACGCTCTTTAGCCGGCCCTACAGTGCTATCTTTACCTGTTTGCTGCTCAGTAGCTGCATTAATTACAGCACCTAATGTGATTATATAAGCGCTAATATACAACCACATCAGCATAATCACTACACCACCTAGTGAGCCATACGTTTCGTTATAACTAGAAAAACGCGACACATAAAAAGAAAAACCTATAGATGCCAAAATCCACAGCACGGTAGCAATAGACGATCCCATCGTGATCCAACGCCATTTAGCAGGTTTACGATGTGGGGCATAACGATATAAAAGCACCAATGCAAAATTAAAGGTAAAAGCCAATAATGGCCAAGAAATGAGTTTAATTAATAAATCTATACTTTCTTTTAGCCCCACTAAATTAAGTACAATAGGTAGGATACCAATAATTAATAGCGCAAAAATTGCGACTACAATCGCTCCTACCGAAAATAGAAAACGGACTAGTTGAGCCTGAAAAAATGAGCGTTTTTCATACTCACGATAACTAATATTACATGCAGTAATAAGTGCTTGGCTGCCCTTTGAGCTACTCCAAATAGTAAGTATGAGCGTACCAATTGCACTTAAGCTCAAGCTTGCACTTGATGTTTTAGCTAGGCTAGAAACCTGAGATAAAATCAGTTCACTAGTGCTTGGTGGAAGCAAAGTAACTATTTTACTTAAGTGCTCACTAATATCTGTTGGGGATGAAAAGTACGCATACACTGATACCATCGCCGCAATGGCTGGAAAAATAGCAAGTAACGCATAAAATGCCACACCGGCTGCCACTATAGATAAGTTATCTTCACTCATTTGCTTAAAAATACGTTTCACAATATCCCACCAACCTATAAAAGGGATATGTGCAGGCTGCTCTGCTTGCTGTCCTCGTTTAGCTTCTTTCATTCTAAACCTCAATATTTGTATTACGTTACTACAGCAAAATATTTGCCAAGTTATAAGTGTTTGGTACCAAACTTGCTAATATTTATCTATAAATGACTCTAACACGGAAGATAAGCCATGCTCGGTACCCTAAAAAGCAGTGTAGCGCTAAATAATACAACACCAATAACTGAAGTGATCAAAGTTGATACACTTTCGTGGAATTTCTTTTATGAGCAAGGCGTGCAATTACTTCACGTAACAGCGCAAATATTACCCACTATTTTACTCGGCATAATGCTTTTAGTACTCAGTTACTTAATTTCAGGACCACTTTCTAGATTACTAATCAAACCCATTGACTATATGACTGACAGCAAGCTTGTTCACCTAGTTATAAGGCGCAGCATAAGCACCCTAATAATTTTATTTGGGGTATATTTATTTTTACGTTTAGCAGGGCTTACTCAGTTTGCTGTTGCTATTATGAGTGGGACTGGGTTGATAGGTTTAATACTCGGCTTTGCTTTTAGAGACATAGCAGAGAACTTTATTGCTAGTTTATTACTGAGCGTACAAAGACCTTTTAAAATTGACGATGTAATTGAAGTGGATGGCCGATTAGGTATTGTTAAAAAAGTAACAGCAAGAGCAACCACACTTGTTGATTACGATGGCAATCATATTCAAATACCTAATGCGACTGTATATAAAAATACCATTAAAAACCTGACTGCCAATCCAAAAATGCGCGGCAAAGTAGAAATTGGTATTGGCTATGATAACGATATACGCAGCGCACAAACCCTCGCCCTAGATATTGCCAATCAACAAAATGCGGTACTTAGCGACCCACCCGCGCAAGTTTTAATAAAAAACTTAGGCTCATCTACTATCAACTTCGTTTTGTATTTTTGGGTTAATAGCGAGCAGCACAGTCCATTAAAAGTAGCCTCCCAGCTTATGCGCGAATTAGTCAATGAGTTCACAAAACAAAACATCAGCATGCCTGATGACGCACGAGAGAGAATTATACTCACCGACCCTAATGAAAGTGCTTCTAGCTTAGAGGAAAAACAACCATCGCAAATACAAAGCGAAAAAAGTGAAACTGTTGAGCAAACTAAAACGCTTGATGATGTAAGTAGTGATACCGACGAAATACGTGAACAAGCAGAGCAATCTCGCGATCCAGAACAAGGGAAAAATATTATTTAATAATACTTAAATTGTATTAACTAAAACTTAGACACAAAAAAGCCCGCAGCGTTAACTGCGGGCTTTTTATTGAATGAGTGAGTCAGCCGTATAAGCCGGGTTTTGTCCTTTCCGAAGAAAGTGATAATCATTCGTCTAGGCCATAAATCGCTCTATGGCTCAAGCAACCTACCCGGTTCCAACGTGGGCCACGCCATAAGGAACCCTATTTGGTCTTGCTCCGAGTGGAGTTTACCTTGCAACCGACTATTACTAGCGGCCCGGTGCGCTCTTACCGCACCCTTTCACCCTTACCAATCCGAAAATTGGCGGTCTCCTCTCTGCTGCACTTGTCGTGGGCTCACGCCCCCCAGCCGTTAGCTGGCACTCTGCCCTATGGAGCCCGGACTTTCCTCCCCCTGATCATTTTCGTCACAGGCAGCGATCATCTTGGCTGACTCGGCGCGCAGTATACATGAGGCTAATACCAAGCGCAGTAAAATTTACTCTTTTTCTTCAATAATTGTTTTGTATAGAGCGTTTTTCTTCATACCAAAGTATTCTGCAACCACACCACAGGCCTTTTTCATTGGCATTTCACTTTCAAGCAGTGCCAGCATTTTGCGCGCTTCAGGCGGAACATCGTCTATTTGCTTTGGTTTGCCCGGAAGCATAAGCACTATTTCGCCGCGCTGCTTGGTAGGATCATCAGTTAAAAACTGTTTAAGCTCACTTACACTACCATTAAAAAATGTTTCAAAGGTTTTGGTTAGCTCTTTAGCAAACACAACTTGCTGCTCATCACCAAGGGCTAGTGCTAAATCATCAAGGCTTGCCATAATACGGTGCGTACTTTCGTACATTATGCTGGTAATGCCTGAGTTAACAGCTTCGGTAAAAAAGTCTTGGCGAGCTTTGCTTTTAGCTGGCGTAAAACCAATAAACTGAAAGCGGTCAGTTGGTAAGCCTGAACAACATACGGCTGTAATTGCAGCACATGCACCTGGAACAGGTGTAACATGAGCACCTTGTTCACGACACAGATTTACAACAGCGTAGCCTGGATCACTAATTAGTGGTGTACCAGCGTCAGATACTAAAGCAATATTTAAACCTTGATTAAGTTGATCAATAATTTGTTGTGCTTTTTGCTTTTCGTTGTGGTCGTGTAATGCAAACGTTTTTGCCTTAATTCCAAAGTGGCTAAGTAGCTTGCCGGTATGGCGAGTGTCTTCAGCAGCTATTAAGTCAACTTGCGATAATGTCGCAATGGCACGGTGACTTAAGTCGTCATAATTGCCAATTGGGGTGGCAACAATGTAAAGAGTGCCAATTTTCTGTGAATTCTCCTCATTTAACATTGAGGTCTCCTGCGTCAGTCAGTAATATAAGCAAATCGCGTTAACGTATTGGGAAATCATTGTGCGACTTAAACTAGTTAGTCTATTAATTATATTGTCAGGGTTATCGGCGTGTAGCACAACCGAAAAACCAACTAAAAACAGCGATAACGTAAGTAACCGCACTAATGCACTGCAAAATCAGGCAACCAGTGCGCAATCTATCTACCAATTGGCGCAAAACCGCCAAGGTGCCGATAAAATACAGTTATTGTATAGCGCCCGTGATGCCGCAATTAGTGAGCAAAACTGGCCTTTATTAGAGATAATTGGGAATGAGCTTGAATTAACCGCAAGTGTTGATCAAATCCAAAACCGTCTTTATATTGCATTTGCACAAAAACAACAGAATAAAAATGATCAAGCTTTGGTTATTTTACAGTCGCTAGACGGACAACTGACTCAACCTGAGCATTTTGCTTGGCATCAGTTTTTAACGGCCAGCATTTACGCATCGCAAAATTTTCCTAAAAAAGCTGCACCCTACTTTTTTAGAGCCTCTGAAACAGCAACAAAAAATAATATAGAAATCCCTCAACTTAATCAAAATTTGTGGGATAACTTAAAGCAACTCTCTTCTTACGCGCTTGAACGTTTTAACCGTGGTTCGGTTATTCAGCAAGGGTGGGCTAACCTAGCGTTATATCATCAAGTATATGCAAGTAGTGGCGTAGAGTTAGATCAAGCGATCAACAATTGGCGCAGACGCTATATTGGGCATCCGGCTTTTACTGTATTACCTGAACAAGATGAAATGCTTACTGAACTTGCTCCTATCAATATAGAGCGCTTAGTTGTGCTGTTTCCACAATCGGGCCCTAACGAACGTTTAGGTGATGCCCTTAAAGCTGGCGTATTAGCTGCACTTGATACGCAAAATATCAACGACACTATTTTTATTGATGAAAACCTAAGTACAGAAGAAATTGCAGCGCAACTTGAAGAAATAAAGCCTGACTTTGTAATTGGTCCTCTACTTAAAGCAAATATTGATAAACTTGCCAATGCACAAACTCTTATTGATACTCCGGTACTACATTTAAACACCTTTGATGGTGAGCGAATTTCGCTTCAGCATTATTACTTTGCACTAAACCCTGAGCACGAAGTACAACAAGCCTTAGAACACTTTTTAACTAAGGGTTATCAAAAACCTATGTTGCTTGCACCAAATAACGCAAATGGCCAACGCTTGGTTGATTACTTTAACTTACAGTGGCAACGCTATAGCGAAACCAAGCCGCAAATAGGTTTTTATAACGATAAAAAAGATATGCCTAATACAATTACCAGCTTGTTAGAAGTTGATAAATCAAAAGAGCGCATAAAAACGATTAAAGCACTATTTAAACAGGAAGTAGAAAACGAAACCCGTTCGCGTAGTGATA
The DNA here is from genome assembly GCF_002836155.1 of Pseudoalteromonas sp. GutCa3. NCBI lineage: Bacteria > Pseudomonadati > Pseudomonadota > Gammaproteobacteria > Alteromonadales > Pseudoalteromonadaceae > Pseudoalteromonas > Pseudoalteromonas sp. GutCa3. The sequence continues at coordinate 63,670 of NZ_PJBK01000056.1, forward strand.
TAGACGTTATTTATATTTTGGGTGATGCAATAGAAACACGCTTAATTAAACCCTACCTCGATGTAAACGTAAGTACATTTGCAGATCGTATTCCACTTTATGCCAGCTCTAAAAGTCATAGTAAACAAATTGACAGTACTGACAAAGGCGACTTAGACGGCCTATACTTCACTGAATTGCCGTGGATGCTCGATTCGCAAATTAAACAACATAACTTACGCCAGCAGTATGATTCGTTATGGCCAGAGCAAGTAGATATTAGCCAGCGCTTATTTGCAATGGCGTACGATGCTGTATCAATATTACATGACATCAGGCAGTTAAGCGTAATGCCAGGCAATCAATATAGTGGTTTAAGCGGTAAGTTATCTGTTAATACTAGCGGCCATATAGAACGCATGCTCGACTGGGCTCAATATACAAACCGTCGCATTAAGCCTGTGCAATTAGAAACACAACGCCCTGTACCTTTGTTTATGCAATCAGCGGGTGACATACAAACTATCAATTAAACTTAATTAAGGGGGCGGCATGTCGTGGTTTAAAGAGCTGTGGCACAATAGTCGCGAAAAAGGCCAGTATTATGAGCTTGAAGCGCAAAAATACTTAGTTACTCAAGGCCTAACACCCATTGAGCGTAATTATTACTGCCCCTTTGGTGAGCTTGATGTCATTATGAAAGAAGGCGGTACCCTTGTATTCGTTGAGGTTAAGTTTCGCAAAAATAATGCTCGTGGCGGTGCCAACTATGCGCTTAGTCCACAAAAACAAGCTCGATTAAAACGTAGTATTTATCATTACTTAGCAGCTAAAAATTTAACTAACCAAGCTCTAAGAATTGATTATGTAGCCATTACAGGAGAAGCATCTCCTAATATTAATTGGCTTAAAAATGTATTTTAAACGCAAATACAAAGATAAATTATTGGTAGGCTATGCAAGACACAATTAAAGAAATTTTTACAGAAAGCATTCAAGTTCAAATCGCTGCTGGTGAAGTGCTACCTAGTGCGCTTGAGTCAGCTGCATTTACTATTGCACAAAGTCTGATCAACGGAAATAAACTCATTTGCTGCGGTACTGCAAATTGCCACATGCTCGCTCAGCATATGGCGGGTGTGTTGGTTAATCATTATGAAACCGAACGTCCCTGCTTACCTGCAATTGCTCTATCGCAAGAAAACGTTAATCTGGGGCAAAGTACTCAAGTGGACGATCACGATACATTTGCTCGCCAAGTCCGCGCTTTTGCCCAACAAGGTGATTTATTGCTTGTACTGGCTATAAACGGTAACGAAAAACATGTTATTTCTGCCGTTGAAGCTGCACTAACTAAAGATATGAAGGTCATAGTTATGGTTGGTGATGATGGTGGCGAGTTGGTAGGCCTACTTGGCCCTAACGATGTTGAAATTAGATCGCCATCTAAACGCCCTAGCCGCATTATCGAATCCCATTTAGTTAACTTACATTGTTTAAGCGAACTTGTTGATTTAACGCTTTTCCCTCAGGATGAAAATTATGTTTAAACGCTCTCTTATTGTTTTAGGTACTGTTGTATTACTGCAAGGCTGCGCAGCCGCTGTTGTTGCAGGTACAGCCAGTGCAGTAACTGCAGCGAACGACCGCCGTACTATTGGCTCTCAAATTGACGATAACAACATTGAAATAAAAGCCAGTATTGCACTTAGCGAAGTAGAACGTCTTGAAAAGTTTGCCAATATAAGCGCTGTAAGCGTTAACGGTATTGTTTTACTTGTTGGCCAAGTATCTAACGAAGAAATGAGAAACGAAGCGCAGCGCACCATTGAGGGCGTTTCAGGTATTCGTAAAATACATAACCAAATTCGTATTGGCTCAAATACTGGCATTACTACACAAACTCACGACTCTTGGCTAACTTCTAAAGTAAAAGCCCAGCTACTAACAGCAAAAGACATTAGCAGTAATAACATTAAAGTAGTGACAGAAAATGCTGAAGTTTTTTTAATGGGCTTAGTATCTGACTCTGAGTCAACTCAAGCTGTAAATATTGCCCGCAATGTTTCTGGCGTAGAGCGTGTAATTAAAGTATTTGAATACTTGTAAACACAAAATACAGACATAAAAAAACCGCTTATTCAGCGGTTTTTTTTGGCATTTACTTATTATTTAATAACGCGTAAATGAGAGCCTTTTTTCTTCTCAGGCTTTTCTGGTGGTGTTTCATCAATAAACTCAGCTGATGAATCAACACTTTCAAGCTCTGGCACAAAATCGTCTTCGTCCTCTAAAAACTCATCTGCGGTAAAGACTGTTCCTTCGCCATTTTCACGCGCGTATATTGCAAGCACAGCACCTAGAGGTACATACACTTGCATTGGCTGACCACCAAAGCGCGCACTGAAGCTAAGTTGGGTTAAGTCTAACGAAAACTGTGTGACCGCTGATGGACTTATGTTTAAAACAATTTGTCCGTCTTGAACAAATTGTGTTGGCACTTGTACATTTTCAAATCCAGCGTCTACCACTAAATGCGGTGTACACTCGTTATCGACTATCCAATCAAAAAAAGCACGTAATAAATAAGGACGATTAGGCGTCATTATAAACGGATCTCACGCTCAGCTTCAGTTAAAGAGGCTTGGAATGACTCACGTTCAAATAAACGGATCATGTACTCTTTAAGCTCTTTAGAACCTGCACCATTAAGCTCAATACCAAACTCTGGTAAACGCCATAATAGTGGAGCTAAATAACAGTCTACTAAGCTAAACTCTTCACTCATAAAGTAAGGTGCTTCGCTAAAAATAGGTGCTACAGCAAGCAATGCTTCTGTTAGCTCTTTACGAGCTTGAGCAGCGTCTGACGTGTTGTTACTGATTTTGTCAGCTAGGCTGTACCAATCAGTATCAATACGATGCATCATTAAGCGGCTACGACCACGCATTACCGGGTAAACAGGCATTAGTGGAGGATGAGGAAAACGTTCATCAAGGTATTCCATGATGATGTTTGCCTGGTATAAACCAAGCTCACGGTCAATCAGTGTTGGCACTGTACCGTAAGGGTTAATTTCGTGAAGTGCTTCTGGCAAGTTATCTTTTTCAGCCAAATGAATATCTACACTTACACCTTTTTCCGCAAGTACAATACGTACTTGGTGGCTATACATACAGTTAGCACCAGAAAAAAGGGTCATTACAGGGCGCTTATTGGCAGCTACGGCCATGCCTATACCTCCATTAAATAACTAAAACAGCAAAAGGGGCTTAAGCCCCTATTGCAAAATTACCTTTAAAAATGTTCAACCTAATGAACATCTCTCCAGTATTCTTTCTTAAGCATAAATGCCAAGATAAACAGGATAATTAAAAATCCTATTACCTTAATACCTAGCGCTTCCGATTCAAGACGTGAAGGTTCACCCACGTACTCAAGGAAGTTTGTTAAATCACGAGCCGCTTGGTCGTATTCATCTATGCTTAATTCGCCCGTACCATCTGTTTCAGTAGCAATAACTTTAGTCACAGTGTGACCATGCTCTTGTACTTCTTTAGTGATAGGTGTTGGTAAACCTTGTAGTTCCTGAAGAACGTGAGGCATACCTACCGATGGGAAAACAATGTTGTTAACCCCAAACGGGCGAGATTCATCTTTATAAAACGATTTTAAGTACGTGTAAATATAATCTGGTGATTTTACACGAGCAATTAGAGTTAAATCCGGCGGAGCCGCACCAAACCATTTTGCTGCATCGTCTTTTGTAATCGCGTTAGTAATATGACTACCAACTTTAGAACCGTCAAAAATCAACTGCTCTAAACCAACCTCTGTTGGGATACCGATATCACGAAAAGTACGTTCATAACGTTGATACTGCATTTGGTGACAACCAAGACAGTAGTTCATGAACAACTTTGCACCGCGTTGTAAAGATGGTTGATCAGTAAGGTCGTTGTTCGCTTCCATTAAAGGAACCGATGGACCCGCTGCCATAACCATGTTCGGCAACAAGTTTACTGATAAAGCAAATAAACCAATAATAAGCTTCTTCATCATTTCGTTAACCTCTCTGGCAATGGCTTAGTTTTTTCGTTCTTACTGTATACAAACAACAGTACGAAGAACATAAAGTAAGTCACAGTACAGATTTGAGAAATAATCGTTTTCATATCAGTTTGTGGAGTTGCGCCCACCCAACCTAGAAGAACGAAAGTTACAACAAAACCTGCAATGTTCCATTTATGGAAACCACAACGGTAACGAACCGATTTAACTCTACCACGGTCTACCCAAGGTAGTAACGCAAGTACCACAATCGATGCACCCATCGCCGCAACACCGATTAACTTATCAGGGATTGCACGTAAGATTGCATAGAATGGCGTAAAGTACCAAACCGGGAAAATATGCTCAGGTGTTTTAAGTGGGTTAGCTGCCTCGAAGTTTGGACCTTCTAAAAAGAAGCCATTCATCGCTGGCATAAAGAACACAACCCAACAGAACAATATTAAGAAACCAACCACACCCACAATATCTTTAACTGTGTAGTAAGGGTGGAATGGTATCGCATCAACAATATCTTTCTTGTCAGTGTAATACTCATGAAATTTAAATTTAGGCTTATCTTCTTCAGCTACTGAGCCTTTCTTACGTTTAATCTCAATACCTTCAGGGTTATTTGAACCCACTTCATGTAGAGCAACAATGTGTAAGAAAACTAAGATTACGATAACCAATGGTAGTGCAATTACATGTAATGCAAAGAAGCGGTTAAGCGTTGCACCTGATATTACATAGTCACCACGGATCCAAAGTGTTAAGTCATCACCAATAACCGGAATAGCCCCGAATAAGGAGATGATTACCTGTGCACCCCAGAACGACATTTGCCCCCATGGTAATAAATACCCCATGAATGCTTCAGCCATTAGCGCTAAGAAAATAAACATACCAAATAACCACAGTAACTCACGTGGTTTTTGATAAGAACCGTAGATCATGCCACGGAACATATGCATGTATACAACGATGAAAAACGCTGATGCACCAGTTGAGTGCAAGTAACGTAATAACCAGCCATATTCTACATCACGCATGATGTATTCTACTGAAGCGAATGCGCCTTCAGAAGACGGAACAAAGTTCATCGTTAACCAAATACCTGTTAGGATTTGGTTTACTAGTACCAACATGGCTAATGAGCCAAAAAAGTACCAGAAGTTAAAGTTTTTAGGTGCTGGATACTGTGCAATATGCATGTTCCAAACACGTGTCATTGGGATACGGTCGTCTATCCAACCAATAATCTTACCAAACATTAGGCTGCCCCTTTTTCTTCGCCCACTAAAATAGTGGTCTCATCAAGAAAAGTATAAGGTGGTATCTCTAAGTTTAATGGAGCAGGTACCGATTGAAATACACGGCCAGCCATATCAAATTTAGAACCATGACATGGGCAATAGAAGCCATCATCGGTTCCTTCAACTTTCTCACTAAAGTTACCTTGGAAAAAGCCAGGTGAACACCCTAAATGCGTACAAATACCTACAGCCAGAAAGATTTCTGGACGTAATGAACGGTAATCATTTGTTGATGATTCTAATTGTTGTGGCTCTTGCGAATGCGGATCACGAAGTTGACCTTCGTGTTCTTTCATTTGCTCAAGCATTTTTGGGGTCCGTGATACAACCCATACAGGTTTACCACGCCACTCGACACGTATTAATTGTCCCGGTTCAAGTTTGCTGATATCTACTTCTACAGGCGCACCCGCAGATTTAGCTCGCTCACTTGGATTCCAAGACGCAATAAAAGGAACAGCAGCCCCAGCCGCACCAACACCACCTACAACAGAGGTAGCTATGGTTAAAAAGCGACGTCGGCCATTGTCTACAGGCGCATTGCTCATCCACTTATCTCCACTATGATTCTCAACACTTGCTATATTGAGAACATCAGTTACAGCAGGTTAATTATTCGAATTTTTAAAATAGAAGCGATCATAATTAAAACCCTTGATTAAAACAAGGTTATTCAAAGCCCTATGCTCGAATAAAACTAACTTGATCAAAATTTGATTAAGTAAGCTCGAGAATAAAGCCGAACGACTATAATAACGCTTCTGTAAAAACAATATACTGACCAAGATCAACACCACTAAGAGGAAACAGTAAAAACTGTACATAGTGCGGTTAAACTCACTCATTTTACTTCAATGCCAATTGTAGCAAAAAATTCCACCAATTAACTGATGGATTTAAACTAATTACGATAATTATTTAACTTTTTTGCAGCTATCTGAGTGTTTTTTAACTTTCGTTTGATTTATACGCAGTTATTAATCAATTTGATCATCATTAATTGCTGCAATCACCCAGTATCACCGTCGATATAAATAACTTTATATTAAGTTGCAAATGTAAACATTTTGATTTGAAAACAAAAAACCCAGCATAAGCTGGGTTTTTGAATTCTTGATAACGTATAGATTAACGTTTTGAGAACTGTGGACGCTTACGCGCTTTCTTAAGACCCACTTTCTTACGTTCAACTTTACGTGCATCACGTGTAACAAAACCTGCTTTACGAAGTTGTGAACGTAATGATTCGTCAAACTCCATAAGTGCACGAGTGATACCATGACGGATAGCACCAGCTTGACCAGTTGTACCACCACCAGAAACGGTGATGTAAAGGTCAAATTTTTCAGTCATATCAACTAGCTCAAGAGCTTGATGAACAACCATGCGTGCTGTTTCGCGACCAAAATACTCTTCTAGAGAGCGTTTGTTGATTACGATGTTACCAGTGCCTGGGCGTAAGAATACGCGAGCACTTGAACTTTTACGACGACCTGTACCGTAGTATTGATTTGCCATGATGGTGCTCCTTAAATGTCTAGAACCTGAGGCTGTTGTGCAGCATGGTTGTGCTCAGTACCTGTGTAAACTTTAAGTTTACGGTACATAGCGCGGCCTAAAGGACCACGTGGCAACATGCCCTTAACAGCCTTCTCGATGATCATTTCAGGCTTTGCAGCTTGAAGTTTATCAAAAGTAGTAGACTTAAGACCACCTGGAAAACCAGAGTGTGAATAGTACACTTTGTTTTTGAATTTGTTACCAGTTACAGTAACTTTTTCAGCGTTGATAACGATGATATAATCACCAGTATCTACGTGCGGTGTATATTCAACTTTATGCTTACCGCGTAGGCGATGAGCGATTTCAGTAGCGATGCGACCTAAAGTTTTACCTTCAGCGTCAACTACGTACCAGTCACGTTTTACTGTTTCTGGTTTAGCAACAAACGTTTTCATTTATAAAAATCCAATGTTTTTCAATTAAAACCACAAGTAGTTAATATTAACTACTGCTCTAAGTTTGCTATAACCCCTTCGAGTTTTAGACTTTTGCGCCGCTCACAAGTGGCTAGACTATATGAGGGCATAGAACGCAACGTGGCAGACGCGGGAGTATACCAGCACTTAAAACACATTGCTACTCGCCGGTTGTTTTTTCCACAAGAAATTTTAGAAATAAGAAGTACTATATATGCACCTCTTACTTTTAATGGCTAACCTATTACACTTTTACCTACTAATTTAAACCAAATGCTCTCTAGCTAAATACTCTAGAGACTGCATTTCTTGCAAACGGCTTATACAGCGCTTAAATTCAAAGTTTAAATTACCTTGGGTATAAAGTTCGGTAATAGGTTTTTCAGCCGATATAATTAAAGTTACATGGCGCTCGTAAAATTCATCCACTAAAGCAATAAAGCGTCTAGCGGCATCATCATTAGTTTGCCCAAGCTGTTTTACGTTAGAAATAATCACCGTATTATATAAGCGGCTAATCTCCATGTAATCAACCTGACTACGCGCTGTTTCGCATAATTCACTAAACTCAAACATCACCACGCATTTAGCTACTTTTCGCGTTTTGATTAAACGACCTTCTATCTCTATCGGCTCATCTAATTGTCCAGGCTCTGACGATAGCTTATCGAAGTATTCAAATAAGTTTTTATCCGCTTCTTTATCTAACGGACTATGAAAAATTTCGGCTTGCTCTAAGGTACGCAACCGATAATCAATACCTGAGTCTACATTAACTATTTCTGTATTGAGCTTAACCAGTTCTATAGCAGGGACAAAGCGGGCACGCTGCAAGCCATTTCTGTAAAGCTCATCAGGCACTATATTAGATGTAGCAACAAGTACTATACCCCGTGCAAATAGCGCTTCCATTAAGCCACCTAGCAACATAGCATCGGTAATGTCTTGAACAAAAAACTCATCAAAACAAATTATGTCTGTTTCTGCTTTGAAAGTGTCGGCTATTTTTTCTAATGGATTAGCCGTATTGTTTAGTTTTTTAAGCTCATTATGCACTCGGTGCATAAATCGATGAAAGTGCACGCGCATTTTACGTGTGCCCGGTAGTGATTCGTAAAAAGTGTCAACTAAATAAGTTTTACCACGCCCTACTCCACCCCAAAAGTACAAACCTTTTATAGGCGCAGGTTCATCTTTACTAAATAACTTAGCAAAAAAACCTTTTTGTTTTGGCTTTGCCTGAGTCAGGTCATCGTATAGACGTTGTAAATGGCGCACAGCATTTTCTTGTGCTGCGTCGTGTACAAAGTCATCTCGCTTTAAGTCTTGTTGGTATGTTTGCCAAGGAGTCATATCTATTTACAGTTAAAACACAGTTTAATTTGCAAAGCATATTAACACGCATCATAACTCGGGGTATATTACACTTAGTATGATTTATAATTGAATCGGCATTCGTTAGTTATTTTCCCAAAGGGGTAGTTTTTATGGGCACAGTTATGTGGGTAGGTTTAATTGTTATTGCTGCTGTTGTAGCATTTTTTATTGGCGCATTTGTTACTAAAAAACAATTCAAACAAGATGAATTAAAAGAGCAGGCAGAGCAAGCTGAAAATGCGTTAGAGCAGTATCGTCAAGATGTAGCTGATCATTTAGCGAATACTGGCAAGCTCGTAAATAAAATGAAAGAAAACTATGATCAACTGCTTAGTCATGTTGAGGAAACAAACCAACTTCTTCTAGAAGATAGAAATAAAGCACCAGCTGAACCTTATTTTTCTAAAGAAACAACAGAACAACTACAAGCGTCTTTAAAAGAGCGTCGTTCAGATCGTTCTTCAGCCGCAGCACAACCAGCTGATTATGTATCGGGTGAATCTGGTTTATTTGCTGGTCAAAATAAAGTTTCAGAACATTCTAAAGTATCTTGATGAACTTTTTTTAGACCCCATAGTCTTTAGATATAACAGCTTTGTTGTTTTATCTTAATAAACCAAAAAGGGCTGCTTTTAAAGTAGCCCTTTTTGTTTTTGCTTTATCTTAAGTGGAGTTACCCCTGACTATGAAAATGAAATTATCACTTATCAGCGCAGCTATTCTATCTACAAGCTTATTAATGAGCCCTGTAGCGTCTTATGCAAAAATGCCAATCGCAGTAAATGGTCAACAACTACCCACTCTTGCGCCCATGCTAGAGAAAATATCTCCTGGTGTTGTAAGTATCCAAGTTTCAGGCTCTAAAGAAGTACGCCGCCGTGCAGATCCTCTCGAATATTTTTTTGGACAGCAACAGCCTCGCAGTCAAAAACGCCAATTTAGTGGATTAGGCTCTGGGGTCATTATTGATGCTGATGAGGGCTATGTAGTGACTAATAACCACGTAATCCAAGACGCCGAAAAAATGGTAGTTACTCTCGAAGATGGCCGTGAATTTGAAGCAACTAAAATTGGTACTGACACAGAATCAGACATCGCTCTTTTACAAATAGACGCTGATGACTTAACCGAAATCAAACTCGCTAACTCAGATAATTTACGAGTGGGTGACTTTGCTGTCGCTATTGGTAACCCATTTGGTCTTAGCCACACAGTTACATCAGGTATTGTTAGTGCCCTTGGTCGAAGTGGTTTAAACATTGAGGGCTACGAAGATTTCATTCAAACCGACGCAGCTATTAACCAAGGTAATTCTGGCGGTGCCTTAGTTAACCTCAATGGTGAGTTGATTGGCATTAATACCGCTATTTTAGGTGCTTCTGGCGGCAACGTGGGCATTGGTTTTGCGATTCCATCTAATATGATGAAAAATCTAGTCGATCAAATTATTGAACATGGTGAAGTGCGTCGAGGCTCGTTAGGCATTTCTGGTCGTCCACTTGATGCTGGACTTGCAAAAGCACAGCAACTTGATGTCAAACAAGGTGCTTATGTAATGCAAGTAATGGACGACACTGCCGCAAGTAAGGCTGGAATTGAAGCTGGTGACGTTATTGTTAGCATAAACGGTGGCGACATTAGTGGCTTTCATGAACTACGCAGCAAAATTGCTACTCTAGGTGAAGGCCGTGAGATAAAACTAGGCATTTACCGCGATGGTAAAATTAAAACAGTGAAAGTAACTCTTGATGGTGCATCAGGTGTTACAGCGACCGGTGAAGAGCTGCATCCTGCATTCCAAGGCGCGACACTTGAAAATGTACAAAAGAATAGTAATAAAGGTGTTGAGGTTACTTCTGTAGATCCTCGCTCACCGTCTGCCCGTGTTGGCCTTGAAGAAGGTGATATTATTATGCAAGTGAATCGTCAACGAGTTGAAACGATTCGCGACATGAATAAAATCATCGACAGTACAAAAGGTAATATAGTACTTGGCGTGCAACGTGGTCGTGAGTCTATATTTATTTTAATTCAGTAATAAATAGCACTATTAATGTAATAAAAATAACAGTGGCACTTGCCGCTGTTATTTTTTTTATGTCATCATAAAGAGATTGCTCACTTACATAATAAGAAAATCGTGCTGAAACTAATAAAATTTATTCTTCCCCCTTTATTTGCAGGCCTAAGTATTGCTTTTTTAGTGGTTTTTTTCAGCCCTAATATGCGAGCTGCTTTACTCCCAAATGTTCCCCTACCAAGCGCAATGAGTTCGAGTCACCTGAGTTTTTCTGATGCAGTTAAACGAGCAGCTCCTTCTGTGGTTACTATTTTTTCAGAAAGTATTTCCAAAGAACCTCGTTATAAAAGAAAAAACACGGTACAAGAGCTAGGCTCTGGCGTCATCATGTCGCAAGACGGTTACATTCTTACCAACTACCATGTTGTTAATAATGCAGATCAAATTATGGTTATTCTAACCGATGGCAGACGCTTTTTTGATGTACAGCTAATTGGTTTTGATACTATTACTGATCTAGCCTTACTTAAAATCAATGCAGATCACCTTCCGGTAATACCTGTAAATGATAGCTATGTATCCAATGTAGGCGATGTTGTACTTGCCATAGGTAACCCGCTTAATTTAGGCCAAACAATCACGCAAGGCATTATTAGCGCAACGGGTAAGCAAAAAATTACAGACAGTCCGTACAATAACTTATTGCAAATGGATGCGGCTATTAATGTGGGCAACTCTGGCGGCGCATTAGTTAACTCCAATGGTGATTTAGTTGGCATTACTTCTGCGCAGTTTAAAACGCGTGAGAACTTGAATATTCAAGGAATATTCTTTGCGGTTCCTTACTCACTTGCTAAAAAAGTAATGGGTAAGCTCATCCGTCATGGTCGCGTTGTGCGCGGCTATTTGGGCTTTGAAGGTACAGCAGTAGATAGTACCGGCAAAGAAGTGAACGACAGCCTAACCCCAGTTACTGGCATGCGTATTACTAACTTAGACCCCTTGGGACCAGCATGGCAAGCGGGTATTGAAGAGCAAGATATTGTTATTAAAATTGCAGGGCTTTCGGTAGCAAATCCACAAAAAGTGCTGGAAGAAATAGGTAATACAGAACCAGGTAAAGAAATAGAATTTGAGCTTTACCGGAATGGTAAAATAGAAAAAATCATGGTGGTGGTAGCTGAGCTTGAAACAAAGCTTTAATAAAAAATAATACTAACCTGCATAAATCGTCAATAAAAAGGTCGGATAGCAATTTGCGTATCCGACCTTTTTAAAATAGCTTAGCTAGTTAAATATCTACTTAACTACTTCGACGTTTAATATTTGCACCCAACGCACTTAGCTTATCTTCAATGCGCTGATAGCCTCTATCAACGTGATAAATACGGTCAACAACCGTTTCACCCTGTGCCACTATACCCGTTAAGATTAAGCTAGCTGAAGCGCGTAGGTCGGTTGCCATCACCTGCGCGCCCGTTAAGCTCTCAGTCTCACCACAAATTGCGGTATGCCCTTCTAAACGAATATTAGCACCCATACGCTGTAACTCTGGTACATGCATAAAACGGTTTTCAAAAATCGTTTCTGTAATCGTTGCACTACCATTTGCTACTACATTCAATGCTGTAAACTGAGCTTGCATATCCGTAGGGAAACCTGGGTGTGGAGCTGTTTTAATATTCACGGCTCTCAGTTCTCGGCCACGCATATCAAGATAAATACTGTCGTTATGTACTTCTAAGTGTGCATTTGTTGCACGTAGCTTTTCAATCACAGGCTCAAGAGAATGAAAGTCAGTGTTTTTACAAAGTACTTCACCGCCTGCCATTGCTGCAGCGACTAAAAACGTACCTGTTTCTATTCTATCTGGTAAAATGCTGTGCTCGCATCCTGCTAAACGCTCAACGCCTTCAACTTCAATGCGGCTAGTGCCTGCACCCGTAATTTTAGCGCCCATAGCAATTAAGCAGTTAGCTAAATCAATTATTTCGGGCTCGCGTGCAGCGTTATCAAGTATGGTTTTACCATCAGCGAGGGCTGCTGCCATCAATAGATTTTCGGTAGCGCCTACGCTTACCATTTCCATAAAGATTTCAGCGCCTTTTAAGCGACCGTTTACCTTGGCATTAATATAACCATTTTCAACGTTTATTTGTGCGCCCATGCGCTCCAAACCTTGAATATGTATATCAACAGGGCGAGCACCAATAGCACACCCACCAGGTAAAGACACTTGAGCTTCACCAAAACGAGCAACTAAAGGGCCTAATGCAAGTACAGAGGCACGCATTTGCTTAACTAAGTCGTATGGCGCTAATGTTTTATTAACCGTTGCGCCGTCAATCACTAGCGTATCGCCGTGCCAATTAACATCAGCGCCTAGAGTTTTTAATAAGGCTTCAGTGGTCACTATATCGCGAAGGCGCGGTACATTAGTAAATGTACTTTTTCCATCAGCTAATAATGAAGCAAACAAAATAGGAAGTGCGGCATTTTTAGCGCCAGAAATAGTCACTTCACCAGCAAGTGAAGTACCACCTTGAATTACAAATTGATCCATTAAGAGGCCCTATTTATTGCGGTAAAATAAATTTTTGTTCACGCTTCCACTCTACAGGAGTAAATGCACGAATAGATACTGCGTGAATTGTGCCATCTGAAATTGTATTCATTAATGGGCCATAAACTAGCTGCTGCTTTTTAACTCGGCTTAAACCGTCAAAGCATTCACCTACTGCAACAACTTCATAATGACTACCATTGGCTTTTACATGTACTTCAGCTAATTGAAGTTCTTCGCGTAATAATGTTTCGACTTGGCTAGTTTCCATAACTCTCACTCAAATAGGGTTGTAACCTGACCCAGTTGCATTAAATTTTGCAATTGCTCAGGTAGGTTTTGCAATTCAAGGCGAATGCCTTGCTGCTTTAATTCTGCAAAAGAGTGAATTAACCAAGCTAAGCCCGCTGTGTCAACCCTAGATACACCACTTAGGTCGAAATAGATGATTTTATGCTTGGTTAATAGCTTGTTGTTCAGAAGCTGTTCATCGCCAATTGAATTTCGAGTAAGCTCACCGTTTACTCGAAAATGTTGTCCATCAACTTGGCTTATTGCCAATTTAGTCATTCGAGTTACTGCCTCTGAACTGAACTGGTAGCTGACTCTTTTGCTCTAAAAGGTTACTTACATTATCAATACCTTGCTGACGCAAAATACCTTGTAGCTCACTTTGTTTTGCATCTAGTAAACTAATACCTTCAGCAATCATATCGTACGCGCGCCATTCACCGTCACGGTCTTCGCGTACTTTAAAATCGATTCTGATATCAGGTTTACCATCTTCAATAATTTTAGTTTTAACGACAACGACATCTTTGCCTTTAAATGCTTGTTCTGCACCAAACTCAACTTTCTGGTTTGTATATTGAGTGAATACACCTGCATAAGTAGCAACTAAATACTCTCTAAACACACCAATAAAGCGTTGAATTTCTTTAATTGCTTTGGCTTTTTCAGCTTCGTCGGTAATTGCACGTACTTTAGATACTTCACTACCTAGTACGCGAAGTGCTGCATATTTGTAGTCGATATAAGGCATTAATTCTTCTTCAACGATTACGCGAAGATGCTCTTGATTCTTAACAATTAATGGCTGATCTTTTTTAATACGTGCAAATGTATTATCGGCAACTTGGCGTACCATTTTATTTGGATCGATTAATTTCACATCTGCTGCACTTACGCTTTGAGTTAGCGTCATTGTGCTAATTGCTACAATAGCTAAAAACTTTTTCAACATAATAATTACTCACTACCTTGGTTGAATAAAAACTGCCCGATTAATTCTTCAAGTACAATGGCAGACTTAGTATCAGTAATTGAATCGCCATCACCTAGTGCTTTACTTTCCACACCAAACAAATCGTCAATTGCTTCATCTTGCTTGTTTTCAGTCACTGTTTCGCCTAAACAACGTTGTTTAGCCGAATCTGGAGAAATGACAGGGTGAATACCTAAGTACTGCTCGCCTAAAATACCCGACGTTAAAATAGAGATTGAACTCGTGTCTGAAAAACGACATAAGTACTGTGCATCAATAGTCATATTAACGACTGGTAAAAATTCTTGTGGGTGAACATAAATTGATTCAACACGACCAATTACAACACCACCTACTTTTACCGGTGCACGCGCTTTTAACGAGCCAATGTTTTCAAACTTGGCATTAAGCGTATATGTTTCGCCAGAGCCACTAATACCTGAATTGGCAACTTTAAGTGCAAGCATCGCAAAAGCTAAAATGCCAAGTGCTACAAAAAAACCAACTAAAATTTCTAATTTCCGTGAATTCATTATCTATACCCTATTAGCTGGTAAACATTACCGCTGTCAAAATAAAGTCAAAACCTAAAACTGCTAATGACGAATGAACAACCGTTTCGGTGGTTGCTTTGCTGATCCCTTCTGAGGTCGGCACACAGTCATATCCTTTATAAAGCGCAATCCAGGTCACCACTATGGCAAATACAAAACTCTTAATAATACCGTTTAGTATGTCTTGCTGAAACGACACTTGTGATTGCATGATTGACCAAAAACTACCTGTATCAACCCCCAGCCAATCTACACCCACTAAATGAGCGCCTATGATTGCTACGGCTGAAAATATCAATGCAAGCAATGGCATGCTTATAAAACCCGCCCAAAAGCGCGGTGCAATAATTCGTTTTAGCGGATCGATTGCCATCATCTCAAGTGATGAAAGTTGCTCTGTTGCTTTCATTAAGCCAATTTCAGCAGTCAATGCGCTACCTGCGCGTCCTGCAAATAGTAATGCAGTAACAACTGGGCCCAGTTCTCGCAATAAACTCAGTGCCACTAACGGCCCTAAACTATCCTCAGCGCCATAACCAACTAATACGGTGTAACCTTGTAGAGCCAACACCATGCCGATAAACAAACCCGACACCATAATAATCAGCAACGATTGCGAACCGACCATATAAAGTTGGCGAACAAGTAACGGTGTGCCTTTTTTAAAATTAGGAACATGCGCAAGCGCACTAAACAGCATATAAGCCGAACGGCCAAGAGCCGCAAAACGTCCTAGCGTTTTATGCCCTAGCTTTTGAAATAAATCCAACATTATGCTTTTTCTCCAAGCAGTTCATCTGCATAAGCTTGAGCCGGAAAATGAAATGGTACTGGACCATCCGACAAGCCTTTTAAAAACTGTTGAACTAAAGGAGATTCATGATTGCGCATTTCATCAGGAGTACCACAACCAATTACACCTTGATCGGCGATAATTATAACGTGATCGGCAATACTCATTACCTCTGTCACATCGTGTGTCACAATTAAAGACGATAAACTCAATACTTCGTTAAGCGACTTAATTAGCTTAACCAATACGCCCATCGAAATAGGATCTTGTCCTGCAAATGGTTCATCGTACATGATTAGCTCTGGATCAAGTGCTATAGCGCGCGCAAGTGCAGCACGTCTTGCCATACCGCCCGATAACTCAGAGGGCATTAAATCTTTAGCGCCACGTAGCCCAACCGCTTGCAATTTCATTAATACAACTAATCGGATAAGGTCTTCACTTAGCTTTGTGTGCTCTCTTATAGGAAACGCAATATTGTCAAATACTGACATATCAGTAAACAGCGCACCACTTTGAAAAAGCATGCTCATTTTAGTACGTGCTTCGTATAACTCTTTACGAGACATTTTAGGAATGCTGCCACCTTCAAATAAAATATCACCTGAATCTGGTTTAAGCTGACCACCAATTAAACGCAACATAGTGGTTTTGCCAATTCCGCTTGGCCCCATGATCGCAGTAATTTTACCTTTAGGAACGCTAAAACTCATATTTTTATATATGATTCTATTGCCTCTCGAAAAGCTAACATCCTTGACTTCTACTATTGATTGCGACAAGTCGCTCTCCATAAAAATGTTCACTAGTGCACCTATTTTAAAGCTTTTTTGTCAAAGATGGAAAAAACAATTCGTAAGATTTTGTAATACACCCATGAAAAGGATTATAAGACTCGCTCAAAACAGCTTAACCCCGGCTTAAATTTTTAAATTAGCTGTTTAAAAGCAGCATTGTTACGTAGTTGACCTTACTCTTTTATTTATACTTTCATCTTGGCTTTTGTTACTATTCGCGCCATCCGTATTTTGTATAACTGGCTTAACACAATGGTTACCTCGTTTGTTATTTTAATTCTTGGTTTTGCAGCTCTTGTTTGGAGTGCAGACAGGTTTGTTTATGGCGCTGCGGCTCTTGCTAAAAACTTTGGTGTACCTACACTTATTGTTGGTTTAACCGTGGTAGCTATGGGCTCTTCAGCACCCGAAATGATGGTTTCAGCCTCTGCCGCTCTGGCTAATAAAACCGACACAGCGGTTGGTAATGCTGTTGGCTCTAATATTACAAACATTTTACTTGTGTTAGGTATCACAGCTCTATTTCGCCCTCTTTCAGTTTCATCAAGTACATTAAAACGCGAAATGCCATTGGTAATGCTCGTATCTTTAGTTACTTGGTGTGTGTTCTCTGATAACTACTTTTCATTTAATGAAGGTGTTGCGCTTTTGGTTGGCTTTATCGTATTCATCGGTGGGTTAATTATTGTATCTATGCGTGCGAAAAACCAAGATGATCCATTTGTGTCAGAAGCCTGCGACGACGTCCCTAACGATGTACCTACGAAAAAAGCGGTATTTTGGTTAGTTGTCGGCATGATACTCCTACCTGTTAGTTCTCATTTTTTAATAGGTTCGGCTGTCGATATTGCTAAATACTTCGGCTTAAGCGACTTAGTCATTGGCTTAACAATTATTGCCATCGGTACTAGTTTGCCTGAACTTGCCGCTTCGGTTGCAGGTGTACTTAAAAATGAAGATGATTTAGCACTAGGTAATATTGTTGGCTCAAACATATTTAATATTCTAGCGGTATTACCACTTGCCGGTATTATTAACCCTTCTGCCATTGACCCATCATTAGTAAGCCGAGACGTATTAATTATGATTGGTGCAACACTTGCTCTCATTATTATGTCATTGAACTTTAGAGGCACCCAACGTATCAATAGAGTAGAAGGCGGCTTATTGCTAATAGCGTTTTTGGGTTACCAAGGGTATATTTTTAGTCAAGTAGGGTAAATGATGGCAACGCTAAATTTTATTGAACAAGGCCTTCGCGTTTTAGATGTTGAGCGCCAAGCACTTAGTGATATTGCACAATATGTAGATGAAAATTTTCATAACGCGTGCCAATTAATGTACGACTGCGAAGGCCGTATTATTGTCATTGGTATGGGTAAATCAGGTCATATTGGCAATAAAATAGCGGCAACCCTTGCAAGTACTGGCAGTCCAGCATTTTTTGTTCACCCTGGTGAAGCAAGTCATGGTGATTTAGGTATGATCACTAAAAATGACGTAGTTATGCTTATTTCCAATTCAGGGGAGACCAGCGAAGTTTTAAATATCATTCCTGTTTTAAAACGACTTGGTGCCAAAATGATATCGATGACTGGCAATACGCAATCAACCATGGCGACCCTTGCTAATGTACATGTGTGTATTAAAGTAGAAAAAGAAGCCTGTTCATTGGGTCTAGCTCCTACATCAAGTACCACTGCAACGCTTGCGATGGGCGATGCCATGGCAGTTGCATTATTAGAAGCTCGCGGCTTTACAGCTGATGACTTCGCGCTATCTCACCCAGGTGGTAGTTTAGGCAAGCGCTTATTACTTACTTTAAAAGATGTTATGCACAGCGGCGCAAATACACCTATTATTAGCGTTTCACAAACAGTTAAAGACGCCCTTATTGAAATGTCTGCTAAAGGTTTAGGCATGACAGCCATTGTTGATGAAAATCAGCAACTCGTGGGATTATTTACCGATGGCGATTTGCGTCGTATTTTAGAACAAAGAATTGATATTCATACAACACAAATAGATGTTGTTATGACTAAGTCATGCACTACGGCTACACAAGATATTTTAGCCGCTGAAGCGCTTAATATTATGGAACACAAACGTATAAATGGCTTAATCGTCGTCAATGAGAAAAACCAACCTATTGGCGCATTAAACATGCAAGACCTATTAAAAGCAGGAGTGTTATAAATGCAATTTGAAGAACTCTATCAACCGCTGAGCGATGATGCAAAAGCACGCGCTAAAAAAGTAAAACTACTTATATGCGATATTGATGGTGTATTTTCTGATGGCCGTATTTACCTTGGTAATCAAGGTGAAGAGCTAAAAGCATTTAATACAAAAGATGGTTTTGGCATTAAAGCGCTTATAAACAGTGGCTTTGAAGTGGCTGTAATTACTGGTCGTCATTCACAAATAGTGCAACAACGTATGAGCAGCTTAACCGTACAGCATATTTATCAAGGCCAAGAAAATAAGCTCATTGCCTATCAAGAATTAAAAGACAAACTCAACCTTAGCGATGAACAAATTGCTTATATCGGTGATGATGGTCCTGACATGCCCGTTATGGAATTAGTCGGCTTTGCTGTTGCAGTAAATGATGCCCATCCACTTATTAAACGTTTATCACACTATGTAACGCAAATGCCTGGCGGCTTTGGTGCAGTAAGAGAGCTCACCGACTTACTTATGCTTGAAAATGGTAAAGCATTGACTACACAAGGCACTAGTTCATGAATGCAGCGCGCATAATATTAAGCGTTTTATTCATTAGCTGTATGGTTTGGCTTTGGTACCCTTATTTTACACAAACAAATATTGTGCCTCAGACTGAGCCTGAAGTTATTGCCAAGCCTGATTACATAGCCATTGAACTCAAACAAACAGCCTATGACGAACAAGGTAAAATTAGCCACAAAGTCACTGCGGCTAAAATGGAGCTATATCAACAATTAGGTTTTACGTTTTTTGAAAAACCTATTTTTACTTTATATAACGAAAAGCAAACGTGGCAAATAAATGCAGACGAAGCAACATTATACGAAGACAAACAATTAATTTTAGAAGGCAATGTGGTTGCCAAAAACTTAACCGATAACGCCATGATAGACAAAATCAATGCTGATAATATTCAGGTAGATATAAAGCTATTAACAATGCGTTCGGAGCAACCCGTTATCATCACTGGACCCAATTTAAAAATCACTGGTAAAGGCCTAGAAGCCGACTTAAAAACCGAAGTGATAAAACTAATTAACCATACGCGAACCATATATTATGACCAATAAAATATTAAAATCACTTATTATTCCTACACTTATACTAGCGTTTAATAGTAATGCTGCAGAGCAAAACACGCAACCGACTGCAAATCAAATTTCAATAAGCGCCGATAAGCAAGAAGGTCAATTAAAAGCTAATGTCGGGATTTTTGAGAAAAATGTTGAAATTATTCACGGTAATCGCCGTATCACAGCCGACCGCTTAGAAGTACATAAACGCGATGAACTTGGTGATAATAAACAATTATTAATTGCTACAGGTAGCCCTGCGCACTTTGAAGAAAAGCAATCAGATGGCACGACTATGAGCGCCAGTGCTGACGAAGTACGTTATGATGTATCTAAGCGTTTTTTAACGCTTGTTGGTAATGCACAAGTATCGCAAGCGGGACAAAAAATAAATGCTAAAAGCATTACCTACGATATAGAGCAGCAGCTAATCAGTGCCGAAAAAGATGAAAACTCAACTGACCGCGTTCACACAATTTTAGTGCCAATCGAGACTAAAAAAAGTAAAAAAAGCGACAAAGGTCAACCATGAGCACATTAAAAGCAGAGCTATTAGCAAAGAGCTATAAAGGCCGTGAAGTTGTAAAAAACGTCGGCCTTGAAGTCAAAGCTGGCAGTATTGTTGGCTTACTTGGCCCTAACGGCGCAGGTAAAACTACCACGTTTTATATGATAGTAGGACTTGTACCTAGCGACAAAGGTAAAATATCGATAGACGATAACGATATTACTCTTTTACCTATGCATAGTCGTGCTAGATTAGG
Organism: Pseudoalteromonas sp. GutCa3; assembly: GCF_002836155.1. NCBI lineage: Bacteria > Pseudomonadati > Pseudomonadota > Gammaproteobacteria > Alteromonadales > Pseudoalteromonadaceae > Pseudoalteromonas > Pseudoalteromonas sp. GutCa3. Next base: position 84,428 of record NZ_PJBK01000056.1, read on the forward strand.
CATTGGCTACTTACCGCAAGAGTCTTCAATATTCAGAAAGCTGACTGTTTATCAAAACTTAATGGCCATTTTAGAAACGCGCAAAGAGTTAAATAAACAAGCTAGAGAAGACACTCTCGATAAATTATTAGATGAATTTAGCATACAACACATTCGTGATAGCCAAGGTATGGCATTGTCAGGAGGCGAACGTCGTCGTGTTGAAATAGCACGTGCGCTGGCAGCAGATCCTAAATTTATATTACTGGATGAACCATTTGCAGGTGTTGACCCTATTTCGGTATTAGATATAAAGAAAATAATAGAACATCTTAAAAATCGTGGGATTGGTGTATTAATTACCGATCATAACGTAAGAGAAACCCTTGATGTTTGTGAAAAAGCCTACATTGTTTCTCATGGGGAGCTGATTGCATCAGGTACTCCAGAACACGTATTAAATGATAAAACAGTACGCGATGTTTACTTAGGCGAGCAATTTAGGCTGTAACATTTACGCCATGTCTTTAAGCATCTGCTAGTATTAATTATAACAACATAAAAGGATTGTTAGAGATACATGAGGCAATCACTACAGCTGCGCATGGGCCAGCAACTTACAATGACTCCACAGCTGCAACAAGCTATTCGTTTGTTGCAACTCAGTACATTGGATCTCCAGCAAGAAATACAAGAAGCTCTCGACAGCAACCCGCTATTAGAGGTTGAAGAAGCAGACTATTCAGAAGACGCTGCAGGTAAAAACGAGCAAAAAGCAGATACAGATGACATAACTGTTAGCGCATCTGCCGATGATGCTCCAAGCGAATACGAACAAGATAGTGGTGAAGCACTTGCAAAAGACACGCTAAGTGACGACATGGCTATGGATGTTAGTTGGGATGAGTACATGAGTGCCGCCCCAGCAGCATCATCGGGTCCGATGCCTGAAGACGAATCAATATACCAAGGCGCCTCTACTGAAACGCTCCATGAGTATTTAATGTGGCAGTTACAACTAACGCCATTTAGCCCTACAGACGAAGCTATTGCTATTGCGATTGTAGAAGCCGTCGATGATTCAGGTATTTTAACACTAAGCTGCGAAGAGATTTTAGAAAGCTTTAATCAAGAAAACGAAGATGATAACGAAGTCGAACTTGATGAAATTGAAGCTGTATTAAAACGCATCCAACTGTTTGATCCTGTTGGTATTGCTGCACGTAGTTTACAAGAGTGTTTGTGTATTCAGCTTAACCAGTTTGATAAAGAAACACCTTACATTAATGAAACAAAAATGATTTTAACCGAGCATATTGATTTATTAGCTGCTCGTGACTATCGTACATTAATGAAGAAAACTAAGCTCAAAGAAGAAGAGCTTAAAGAAGTAATGACATTAATACATACTCTTAGCCCTAAACCTGCAGATACTATTGTAAGAGAAGAATCTGAGTATGTTATTCCTGATGTGTCAGTTAAAAAAATTAAAGGCCGCTGGGTTGTTGAGTTAAACCCAGATAGCATGCCTAAAATTCGTGTTAATAGCCAATACGCGGCAATGTCTCGCACTGTAAAATCCAGTGGTGACAGCCAGTTTATTCGCTCGCATTTACAAGAAGCTAAATGGTTTATTAAAAGCTTAGAAAGTAGAAACGACACGCTATTAAAAGTAACAAATTGTATTGTTAAGCAACAACAAGGCTTTTTTGAACACGGTCCTGAAGCCATGAAACCAATGGTTTTAAATGATGTTGCTGAAATGGTAGAAATGCACGAATCAACAATTTCGCGCGTAACAACCCAAAAGTATATGCACACACCCCGTGGTATATTTGAGCTTAAATATTTTTTCTCAAGCCATGTAAGCACCGAAAACGGGGGGGAATGTTCATCTACAGCAATCCGTGCGCTTATCCGAAAATTAATCGCAGCAGAAAACTCAGCAAAACCATTGAGTGATAGCAAAATAGCGGATATATTGGCTGAGCAAGGAATTAAAGTAGCGAGACGTACAATCGCAAAATACCGCGAATCTCTGGCTATTCCACCGTCAAATCAGCGTAAAAGTTTGATTTAAGACGCAAAAAAAAGAGGGTAATGCTTATGCAACTAAACTTAACTGGTCGTCACGTAGAATTAACCGATTCACTAAGAGACTATATTAATACCAAATTTGCGAAGCTAGAAAGACACTCTGATCATATTAATAATGTTCATGTCATTCTCGATGTAGAAAAATTAAATCAAAAAGCAGAAGCCACCATACACGTAAGCGGTGCTGAGCTATTTGCCTCTACAGAACATCAAGATATGTATGCCGCCATTGACTCGTTGATCGACAAGCTCGATCGACAAGTAATTAAACACAAAGAGAAGCTTGCTCGACACTAATATGATGAAATTAAGCTCACTTATATGCCAGGACTGCAGCAAAGCTGCGGTCCTTTTTAATAGCAAAAAAAGAATTTTAGAGTTCATTAGCGAACTTGCTCACGACAAACTTCCGTATTTACCGCAACAAGATATTCTTAATGCTTTAATGAGCAGAGAAAAATTGGGTAGTACAGGTATAGGGCGTGGCATTGCCATTCCTCATGGAAGAATGAGCGGTGCAGAAGAGCCTTTGGCTTTAGTACTCGTTAGCGAAACTCCAATAAATTTTGATGCAATCGATAATCGCCCTGTTGATATTTTCGTCGCACTCATCGTACCAGATGGCGATAACCAGCAGCACTTAAAGACTCTAGCAACCATTGCTGATAAACTAAACAACAAAGATTTTTGTAAACAGTTACGCAGTGCAAAATCAGATACTGAGCTTTACCAAGTTATTGTCAATCAATCATAGTTTTATAAAGGGTGTTAAATGGAGTTAATTATCATAAGCGGCCGTTCTGGTTCTGGAAAGTCGGTTGCTTTACGCGTTGTAGAAGATTTAGGTTATTATTGCGTAGATAATATTCCAGTTAACTTGCTTCCTTCATTAGTTCGCAGTGTGTCTGATAGCTACGATAAAATTGCTGTTAGCATTGATGTGCGTAACATCCCTAAACAACAGGATGAATTTAACGATATTCTTGAATACTTGCCTGGCTTTGCAAAACCTACGTTATTTTATTTAGATAGCGACGATCAAACATTGATCAAACGTTTTTCTGAAACTCGTAGATTACACCCACTATCAATTGACTCGTTGCCTCTTGATTTAGCCATCAAAAAAGAAAAAGAATTACTTGATGTATTAATCACCCGCGCCGACTTTATGATAGACACGACTGATTTGAGTGTTCATCAACTCGCTGAATCTATTCGTGAAAAGATTTTAGGTAAAAAAGATAAACAACTGATTGTCACGTTTGAATCGTTTGGTTTTAAACACGGCATACCAAAAGAAGCAGATTATGTATTTGATGCACGCTTTTTACCAAATCCACATTGGGAACCTGAATTAAAACCTTTAAATGGGTTAGATCAACCTGTTAAAGATTATTTGGCCAATCACAGCATAGTGCAAAAATTCACATGGCAAATTCAAACATTTGTACAAACGTGGTTACCGCACTTAGAGCGAAATAACCGCAGTTATTTAACCATTGCCATTGGGTGTACAGGCGGACAACACCGCTCTGTATATTTAGCGCAAACTATCGGTGAAAGTTTTGCAATGACACATCCCAATGTAAAAATTCGCCATCGCGAACAAGAAAAATAATATAGCTGAATAATCACCTGTTCAGCTTAAGTAGAGTAAGTTATGCATTGTGAAGACACTTTTTTAATAAAAAACAAATTAGGATTGCACGCCAGAGCAGCCACCGTGCTTGCCCAATTAGCAGTGCAGTTTGATGCGACAATTACATTATTTCAAGATGACAAAGAAGCCGCAGGCGATAGCGTACTTGCACTAATGCTACTTGAAAGTAGCCAAGGCAAAGAAGTAAAAGTTGTATGTAAAGGCCCCGATTCTGAGCAAGCTTTACATGCTGTTGGAGAATTAATAGCACAACGTTTTAATGAACAAGAATAAACAGTTATAAAAATAATGCTCGCATTACTAATGCCCCAACTAAAACAGATATATAAAATAAATACGGTTAGTGACGCCAGTTAACTCACCTCTCCCCATAAAGTAATATAAAAATTTATAAAGGACGCCAATGCCTGAAGCTTTTGAACAAGATTACCCACTACAGCAACTAAAACAGGTGACTAAGTCACTCAATAGTGGTCAATTTGTTCAAGTTAGGCGCATGCTCGCAAAAACAGCTCCTTGTGATACCGCATTATTATTAGAATCATCACCACATAAAATTCGCCGACTCCTTTGGCAGTTGGTTGATCCTGATGTGCAAGGTGATGTTCTTGAAGAACTATCAGAAGATGTTCGTTTAGGCATTATTGCCCAAATGGAACCTAAGCACATTGCAGCCGCAACCGAAGATATGGGCCACGATGACTTAGGTGAAGTATTACGTAGTCTGCCGGACACCGTTTATAAAGACGTTGTTAGTGCGATGGACATTCAAGACCGTGAACGTGCAACACAAGCACTTTCGTATCAAGAGCGTTCTGCTGGCGCGCTAATGAACACCGATACAGTGACCATTCGCCCTGACGTTACGCTTGATGTTGTACTTAGGTATATTAGGCTACGTGGCGAGTTACCAGAAGGTACCGATGACTTGTACGTTGTTGATAAGCATAACTGCTTTATAGGCGCTTTATCGCTGAGTACATTATTAACTAACCCGCCAGAAAAGATTGTTCGCGATTTAATGGATGAAGATTGTGAATCCATTCCAATCTCAATGGATGAAAGTGAAGTCGCGCAATTATTTGAACGTCATAATTGGATATCGGCCCCCGTAGTTGATGATAACGATCAGCTCCTTGGTCGTGTCACTATCGATGACATCGTTGACGTAATCCGAGAAGATGCTGAGCATAGTTTATTGGGCTTAGCCGGCCTTGATGATGAAGAAGATACCTTTGCGCCAGTACTAAAAAGCTCTAAAAAACGCTCAGTTTGGTTAGGTGTCAACTTACTAACTGCACTTGCAGCTGCTTTTGTAGCTAGCTTTTTTGAAGGCACTTTAGATGTTTTACCTATTTTAGCTGTACTTAACGGTATTGTCCCTTCTATGGGCGGTGTTGCAGGTAGCCAATCATTAACGCTTGTTATTCGTGGTATTGCGGTAGGTCATATAAATCAAACAAACCAACGTTTCTTGATGATGAAAGAGCTTGCTATTGGCGCGTTAAACGGTGTTTTGTGGTCGTTGTTAATAGCAGGTGTTATTGCCCTATGGCAGTGGGACTTTATGCTTGGTGGCGTACTCGCCTTCGCTATGTTTATGAACTTAGTGGTGGCAGGTGTTGCTGGTGCGAGTATCCCTATTATTCTTAAAAGAATGAATATAGACCCAGCTCTTGCAGGGAGTGTGGTGCTAACCACGGTGACAGATATTGTGGGTATATTCGCCTTTTTAGGTACTGCTAGTTGGTTGCTGGTTTAAATTAGAAACCTTTGCAAATAACTAAAGTAAAAAACACTTAGGGTAAAGCTGCAACTATGACAACGGATACCAAAAATAAAAAAGACACACCTAAAAAAACGCCAAAACAAAAAGGCCTATCAATATTAAAAAGTGTGTTGATATATGGTTTCATATTTTTCGTAATTTATAACGCTGTCAATTGGTGGCGACAACCTGTTATGCCAGCAAATCCTCAATTACAATTAATAGATTATAAAGGGCAAAACATTGATTTGTCAGCAATGAGCCAAGATAAACCAACACTTGTCTATTTTTGGGGAACTTGGTGCCCTATTTGTAGTATTACCTCCCCTGCCATAAACGAACTCGCAAACGAGAATAACTACCCTGTGGTTAGCATCGCAATAAAATCAGGTTCGGATCAAAAACTACATGAGTATCTAAATGAGCAAGGCTACAGTTTTACCACTGTCAACGATCAACACGGTGAGATATTTGCCGATTGGCAGGGGCAAGTCACGCCTTCCTATATAATTTTAAAAGATAATAAAATGACGCAAGGGCTAACAGGCATTCAGCCGTTATGGTCACTTAAATTACGTTTGTGGTTATCATCAACGTTTTAAGAAAAAACTAACTGCAAGTATATAGGCACTAAATACGTGCTATCTCAAAAGAGGGTTCTAAAAGCTCGCTCTTTATTACCTACAATAATATAGCCAATAAAGAGCAAGGTTTACTTAATTTACGCATTAAAAGGGTTTAAAAACCCTTAGCGTAATTAAACTAATCTACTAGGGCGTGTTGATCTTTGTGGATTGAAATTTGTTCAATCTAGGGGCGATTAAATCGCGGCGCGAGGTTTGTAACCTAGTGGGCTAAGTAAAAACCGAGCAACAAAGAGTTAATCGTCCCTAGAAAGAACCCAAAGGGCAGCGCATGTTTGGTATTTATGCTGCGTTATCGCCTATTCATGGGGAATAACCACACTACATAGGCTCCGCCTTGCCTAAAAACCAAACATACTGCTGCAAATTCACCCACCAAAGATCAACACGCCCTAGTTATTAATAGATTGAATCACTAACGTGTACTTTGACGATTACCGCCTACTTTTGGTTTAGTGTTTGCCTTTTTAAATTGGCTAAAGCCGGTATGTCGCGTTAGTGCAGGACGTCCGCCTTTACTGCCACCTTTACCTGCTTTTTCATCACGCCCTTCTTCAGGCACTAAACAGTTAGGCCCTTTACCAATTAAATTAGCTTTACCCATTTTACGCAGTGCTTCACGTATCATCGGCCAACCTGCTGCATCATGGTAGCGTAAAATAGCTTTATGTAATCTACGTTGACGAGCACCTTTAGGTACTGGAACAACTTCTGTATTATTTTTTATATTACGTAAAGAGTTCATTTCTGTGTGGTAAATAGTCGTCGCATTAGCCATCGGTGATGGGTAAAAATTTTGTACCTGATCAAGCTTAAAGTCGTTTGATTTAAGCCATAAAGCCATGTTTACCATGTCTTCATCTTTTGTCCCTGGGTGAGCAGATATAAAGTAAGGAATTAAATACTGCTTTTTACCGGCTTCTTTAGAGTACTTATCAAATAATTCTTTAAATTGATCGTACGCCCCCATACCTGGTTTCATCATTTTTGATAATGGACCATCCTCTGTATGCTCTGGGGCTATTTTTAAGTAGCCACCTACATGATGCGTTACTAATTCTTTAACGTAACGGGGGTCGCGTACAGCTAAGTCGTAACGAACACCAGAAGCAATCAATACCTTTTTGATACCCTTAACTTCACGTGCTTTTTTGTATAAGTCTATTGTTGGCGTATGATCTGTATCCATATGCTTACAAATTTCAGGATACACACATGATAAACGTCTACAGGTACTTTCTGCCTTTTTGCTCGTACAACGCAGTTTATACATATTTGCCGTTGGGCCACCTAAATCAGAAATAACACCAGTAAAGCCGGGCACTTTATCTCTAATCTGTTCAATTTCTTCAATAATTGATTCTTGCGAACGACTTTGAATAATACGCCCTTCATGCTCCGTAATTGAGCAAAACGAACAACCACCAAAACAACCGCGCATAATATTAACTGACGTTTTGATCATGTCGTAAGCAGGAATTTTAGAGTCGCCGTAACTTGGGTGAGGAATACGCTGATACGGTAAACCAAACACAGCATCCATCTCATGTGTTTCTAATGGGTATGCTGGCGGGTTTACCCAAATAGAACGATCGCCGTGTCGCTGAAACAGTGCTCTTGCACAACCAGGATTTGTTTCTTGATGTAAAATACGCGAAGCGTGGGCGTATAAAGGTTTGTTAACACTTACTTGCTCATAAGCAGGTAACTTAACGTAAGTTTTTTCCCACGGTTTAGGTCGCGCAGGCTGAACCATAATTGGTTTTGCAGCTTCTGCCTTTAAGTCTATACCCGCTTGTTTAAATTCAGATTTACTGCAGCCAACATCATCAGCGCCGTATGGATTTGGAATAGGGTCGATTTTACCAATTTTATCTATAGCGGTGGAGTCACTTCCACGCCAACCTGGTAAAGGTTCTTTTCTGATAACAGCCGTGCCGCGAATATCTTGAATAGTATCCATTGTTTCGCCTGCGGCAATACGGTGTGCAACTTCAACTAACGGACGCTCTGCGTTACCGTAAATTAAAATATCAGCTTTTGCATCAAACAAAATACTACGACGTACTTTTTCTTGCCAGTAATCATAATGAGCTATACGACGAAGACTCGCTTCAATACCGCCAATAACAATTGGGATACCTTTGTATGCTTCACGGCATTTTTGCGAGTAAATCATTACGGCGCGATCTGGACGTTTACCACCTACGTTATCTGGCGTGTAAGCATCATCGTGGCGCATACGCTTTTCAGCTGTATAGCGATTGATCATCGAATCCATGTTGCCAGCTGTTACACCAAAAAATAAATTCGGTCTGCCTAGTTCCATAAATGCATCTTTAGAGTCCCATGCTGGCTGGGCAATAATACCCACTCTAAAGCCTTGCGCTTCAAGTACACGGCCAATTACCGCCATACCAAAACTAGGATGATCGACGTACGCGTCGCCACTAATTATTATTATGTCACAGCTATCCCAGCCAAGTGCATCCATTTCTTCACGTGTAGTTGGTAAAAATGGCGCGGTGCCATAACATTCAGCCCAGTATTTAGGGTATGAAAATAAGGCGCGCTTAGCTTTGAGTGTGCTCATAATTGTGGCCGTAGAATAACAAAAGGCGCGAATTATACCCTACTAAATTGTTTATATATACAAAGTAGTCAAAGCATATCGCGCCTTAAATTCTAAATCGTTCATTAGCTTAAATAATAAGTTAATCTTTTTAGCGTTTATTTATAAATTCTATTAATTCATTTTCAGGCATGGGTTTAGCATACATAAAACCTTGTACTTCATCGCATCCTAAATCTTTTAAGAACTGGGCTTGCTCTTGTGTTTCGACCCCTTCAGCAATTGTTTTTAAGCCCAATTTAGCACCAAGAGATATAACTAAGGCAGCAATAGCGCCAGTGTCGTCATTTGGTAAATCTTTAATAAATGCACGATCTATTTTCAACCGATCCAAAGGTAAACTTTGAATGTAACTCAGCGACGAAAAACCAGTACCAAAGTCATCAATAGCAACTTCCATTCCGAGTTCTTTTAGCTCGCTTAGCGTACTAATAACCGTTTCCAGCTCATCCATTACTACGCTCTCGGTGATTTCTAATTCTATGTTTTTTGGCTTAACACCATATTTTAACAATGTATTTTTAACAGTTTGCGCATAACCTTTTACTTTAAACTGTGGGACAGACACATTAACTGCAATACAAATTTCTGTGCCCATATTTTCTAGGCGCTTTTGCTGTTGGCAAGCTTGTTCTAATACCCACTGCCCTATATCAACAATTAAACCCGCATCCTCTGCAAGTGGCACAAACACAGCCGGCGATATATACACGCCATCACTTGCCGGCCAGCGTAATAATGCCTCACATCCAATTAGCGATAAGTCATCTAGTGCAAGTTGAGGTTGGTACCATACCTCTAATTTATTTCGAGCAAAGTCATGACGTAACTGCCTAATAATCCCTATCCGCCAAGCCATCTTATCTTGCATATCAATATTGTAATAAACGCCTTCTTTATGCTTTGCTTTTTTAGCTTGGTCAAGTGCAATATAAGCAACTTTCAGTGTATCAATACCGCTACTTTGAAAGTCTTGTTGTTGGCATAAGCCCACTCTAAAATCGATAGGGAGTAAATGTTCTTCTGCGTAAAATGAAATACCTAATTGCTCATTCAACTTTTTCAAGTCAAATTCGTCTTGGCGAATAATAAAACCAAAAACATCAGCGCCAATACGTGATAGTAATTTAGCTGTTGGGTAATTTTCTCTTAACCTTTGCACAATGCCAATTAATACTTTATTGCCGACCTCTTGCCCTAAGCCGTTATTAATATCTGCAAAATTAACTACATCAAGTAATACAAATACATGATCGTTCACGTGTGGCTTTTGATAACTCACCACACGCTCAATAAAGTTAGTACGATTTGAAATACCAGTAAGCACATCTTTATAAGCAGCATCTCTTAACTTTACAAATAACCTTATGTTATCAAGTGCTACACTTACATTAGTTAAGAAAATTTCAGCAAATTGTAGCTGTGCTTGTAAGGGAATGTGGTCGCACTCTATATATAAAGCCGCTTTTCGATGCTTACTTTTTAATATAAATGTTGAACTTGAGTCTATGTGTTGGTGCTTTGACAAACCAAAACACGACTCAACTTGTTCAAATACTTTGCTATCAACATTAATTAATTTTTTACCAAAATAGCTTTCGTAATGCCCGCAACCACCTAAGACCTGAATAAAATCATCGCCATCTAACTTACTGCAAACAAGCCCTCTAGGTGAACATTTTAAAATAATACTCATGTGCTTGATGATTTCTTTGCATAATTGCTTAACATCAGTAAGTCCTAAAATAGACTTTGATGCTGAAACAATCGTGTTCATTGCATCACTTTGATATTCAAGCTGACATACCTGCTCGTATGAGCGAATAGCGGTTATAAGCGAAGTTACTAACTTAGAACGAGTCAGCTCTGTTTTCGTTTTATAGTCATTTATGTCGTATTCTCGTATTACTTTTTCTTCTGGTGTAATACCTGCTTGCCCTGTTCTTAAAATAATTCTTACATGTTGATTATTTAATTCGTCACGCACCCTTTTTACAACCTGCAAACCGGCATCGTCAGTTTCCATAACAACGTCTAAAAAAATAACCGAAATATTTTTATTTTTAGCTAGCATTTCTATTGCTTCTGCACCCGAATAAGCATCGTGAAATCGCAAGCCAGCCCCTAAAAACTCAACGCCAGACAAAGCTAATTTTGTTACAGAATGAATCTCAGGTTCGTCATCAACAATTAAAATATCCCAAAACTTAGTCTGCTCAACAACAGCATCGTCTTCAAAATCTTGTTCAAAAAATAAAAAATCGTTTTGATCTGACGACATTCGCTCTCCTAAGTAGCAATCAATAAATTATTTTTGGTTTATAATCTAATTCATACTATAGTCGATTAATAAAAAGTTGTTGTATTTCAACTTGAAAAACTAATAAAAGGTGTGCTTATTAAACCATTAAAAATATTAATCAAATGCGTACTGTTATTACTATTAGTATTGGCACTGGTAGGGCTAATACTGCCTCAAAGTTATAGTGTAAATAAAACAATCGAAATTAATGCCAATCTTAAAGTAATAAAGCCGCTTATCACCGACTTTAGCCAATGGCAAAAATGGTCTCCATGGGAAAAAGTAGACCCCAGCATACGTTTTACTTTGGGCGAACCCAGTTCTGGCCTAGGGGCTCATCAGTCTTGGAAAGGAAAATGGGGGTATGGTGAAATGATCATAACTTCGGTAAGCCAAAATAAAGTCAGCTTCAACATACTTTTAAATGCTGAACATATTATTAGAGGTACATTTAACCTTAGCGAGCAAAACGGTATAGTTACGTTAATATGTAATATTAAAGGTCAAACAACTGCTCCTTTAATATCTGGTTACACTGCAATTTTAAGCGAGTACGTACTCAGTAATACAGTTTCACTGGGGTTAAATAACCTTCAAACTGTTGCACAGCTTAGTGATCCACAAAGGATAATGCACAGTCATGACAGTCAAAACAGCACAGGCGAGAATTAATCTTGCCAACATCATCGAATCCTTACTTGGTTACCCTATAACAAAAGTAGGTAGTAACGGTGTACTACCTACTAACGAGCAAAGTTACGATATTAAGGGCCAAATTAAGCCGCTTTATCATATTAACAGTGAAAACTCTGTTTTAGCTCGCGCTCAAAAACGCCAAGATTTATTACTTATTAAACAACAACAAAATATAGAATCAATTTTAGCAATGGCTATGGGGTTTTGCCCTGATGTAGCAAGTAGTAAACAGCCCGATGTTGATTGGGTAGAGCATTTTATAGCTCTGTGTGAAGATACTTCTAATGAATCAATGCAAATTTTATGGGCAAAAATTTTAACAGGAGAAACACTCAATCCTGGTACGTTTTCAATTAAAAGCCTACAAACTTTAAAGCATATGACACAGCGAGAAGCAGACTCTTTGCAAAAATGTGTGTCGCTCTCAGGCTATAACGAAAAAGACGACAGCCACTTTATATTACTCGGCTTTTACAAAAAACCGTCCTTGTTTGATTTGCTACGAAAAGGCAATAAAGTATCTCTAAATTTAGGAAAAACGGGTATTAGCTTTCCTGATATTTTAACGCTCATGGATCTTAATTTACTGTATAGAAAAGAAATTGAATCTGCAGTGCTTAAAGCGGGGCAAGAACTTACCCTTTCATTTTTATCGCAAAAAGTAACGTTAAAAGCAAAGAGTAGTGATTTGGTATTAAGCTATTACAAATTTACTCAAACAGGTGATGAGCTATCTAAACTCATTAATTTCCCTGTCAATAAGGTCTATAAGCAGTTGATTAATAATGCGCTAGAGGGAGAGTTTGATTTAGCGTGGCACGCAATAAAATAATATGCCACGCTTTGTTTAATTAGAAAATACTAATTAAAAATGAACCTGAATACCCGCAAATGGGCCAGATGCATCAATATCAGTAGTAATATCATCTACATCATCAAGTTCTAATACCATAGAGCGGTAACCTGCTTTAACAGCAACATCTACTGCTAGGTTATCAATAAGTTCCCACGCTACGCCTACTTGATAATCTTGTACTTTACTGTCGTCAATAGCCAAAAAGCTACCTTCAAAAAATACACTTAAACCAGTAAATGGTAAGCCAGCTTCGGCACGGCCGTATGCAAGAGGAACAAAACCAGAGAAGTCTTTGGTTTCGGTAAAGTTAGTACCACCATTTTGGGTAGTGCCACTTACAACAATATCACCGTCAAACTGTTTAGCATTTAAACCTAGGTCTATTGAAATTAAGTCATTATCAAAAATTTCATAATAAAAAATATAATCAATATGCGTTAAATCACTTACCGTATTTACAGTAGAACCAACAACATAATCAGAACCATTGAAGCTAAATGTATCTGTAAGCAGCGCAGAACCATTTAACTCAAGCTCTGTATACTTTAATTTGATATTTGGTACTAACGGCACTGGGTGCTCAAGCGCCGCGTAATAACTTACAAAAGTCTCATCTTCAAAATTAAAATCTTGAGATGCATTATTTTTGTAAGAAAATTGGCCATCGTTATCTGACTTCCATCCATCAACACCTACGTATAAACCTAGTAAAGTGTCAGCTTGCGCTGCCGGTGCTAAACATGCCATTGAAAGGGCTGCTGCTAAACAATACTTTTTCATTTTTTATCCTTGAGCTAGTAGTTCGCTAAGTTCGATTAAAGCCGCATTGGCTCTAGAAATATAATTTGCCATAACTAAAGAGTGGTTAGCAACATAGCCAAAACCATTCCCGTTTAAAATAAGTGGGCTCCACACTGTTTCTTGGGTTGCCTCAAGCTCACGTATAATTTGTTGAACGCTTACACGCGCATTTTTCTTTTCAAGTACATCAGCAAAGTCGTACTCTATCGCTTGTAAAAAATGTAGTAATGCCCAAGTAGCACCGCGCGACTCGTAAAATACATCGTCAATTTCTAACCACGGTGTTCTTACTTGCTGCTGCAGTGGAGCAAGAGTTGCTTGTTTATTAGATGAATTACCCGCTAAATCGGTGTTCACTTTTTCTTGGCCTACACTGGCACTTAAACGCTGACTTAAGCTACCTAAACGTTTTTCAGCTTCTTTAAGCCAACTACGTAAGTTATCTGCTCGTGCATAAAATTGGCTATCGCGCTCATGCTCGTTAGCAATTTGTCCACGATATACCATTAAATAATCAATACCTTTTTGATACTCACCTTCAGCACTTGGCCATGCCCATGCTTCAGAGCTTATATTAAACTGTGGCTGCGCCTTTTTAAGTGCTTCATGTTCCGTTGATTGTGATTGCGAACGGCTAAAATCTTTTCGCATAGAAAGCGATAAATCACGTACCATTTCTAGTGCGCCATATTCCCACGCTGGCATATCATCCATAATAATACTTGGTGGTATTACATCATTTGATAAGTAGCCACCGGGTTTATCTAGTAAGGTATTTGCTACTGTAATTAATGTAGAAGTAGTTACATAACCCGTAACTATTTTTTCATTACGAAGCTGCGCTTGCTCTTTGGCGTTTGCAACAACATCAAAACGTGAAGGCTCAGTGCTCCAATAAACAGCAATTGCGTAAAATATGATAAGCAGTAAAACAACTATTCCTGCTATTTTTCCTTTGTGTTGCGACATGTGTACTCCTAGTGATGAGCGTGTTGAGTAGATGGTTTTGACTGCGTAGCTTGCGCTTCAAGCGACACGACTTGAGCATTAGTGAACAAGCGATTACCGTCACTAAAATATAGCGTGAGTTTGCGTTCTTGCCCTACTTTTAATGGCTCTTGTGGTTCAAATACCATTAAATGATAACCGCCAGGTTGAAAACTGACACTTTCGTGCGCTTTAATTTCAACTGATTCAACTTGTTGCATTTTCATCATGCCGTCTACATGTGAATGCTCGTGTATTTCAACACGCCCTAAGCCATCAATAGTTGCCTTAGTTAAAGTTGCTGCGGCTCCACTGTGATTTATTAGCGTTAAATAACCTACAGTTGAAGTACTGCCAGGTAAAAACTCTCTAATTTGCGCGTTAGTTACTTCGAGCACAGCCACATCAGAACCATGATCGTGCCCTGAGTGCGCCGCCAACGATGACGAAAAAAAACTAAATATTAATGCAGAAGCCATCGAAAAACATAGTTTCGTCATCATTCTTATCCTTATGAGAACTTTAAATTACAGGCTAAATTTAACATAGTTAACCTATAATAGTCAGTCAAATTAAGGATTAAGAGGCTACTTTTTTGTTATCGGCAACAAGCCAGCACAACACTGCAACAAATAGTAACGGCCATGCAATCATTATAGATCCGAATAAAAGCGCTAAAACAGTCCCTGCTAATGCCACTACACCCGCACCAACTAATCCCATAGTAATTAAAGCCACTACAGCAACTACAGCAACAATTGCGGCCAAAGCACCTACAAGCTCGAGCCCAGCCCAGCTAATATCAGCAATCCATAACGGCAACTGCCAAGAATCAATCTGCACAAACGTAATTAAATCAGTAAACAGTAATAAATAGATAATTACACATACTGCCAAAGCTTTCATAGTAACTCTCCTTATACCAACCGGTTTATATATGAGGTCTCTTTAACGATAAGAAAATTGCGCTATAACTAGGCAAAAATTTTTATATCTAGTTGTTCTAAATAAAAATTTTTAACAACGTTATAGAGTGATTTAATTCCTTAAATTGTTCAAATATTTATGCCTGTTGGTATTAATACTCTTTATTTTCAAGGCAGCAATGCGCTATAAAATAACCAAGTGCAATTGCAAACGGAAAACTCAAAAACAACAAAATAGTAACTACGCGTGTTGCCCATACAGGAAAGCCCAATCTATGGGCTAAACCACTACAAACACCCGATATTTTTTTATTTAGAGTATCTTTATACCAACCTCGTTGACGATTAAAGCTGTTCATAGCAATCTCCTAAGCAGTTTGTTTTAAATTAGTATTTAAGTTCGCTTTTAAGCGAGCCAGTTCAGCATCAATTTTTTCATTTTTAACTAACGACTCAATTTGGGCACTCGTAGAGCTTGCTGTATCAGTCAGCTCATAAGCCTCTACTTGAGCTTCAATACCTTCAACACGCTGCTCTATTTGTTCAAAACGAGACAACGCATGAGCTACTTTATCGCTTTGTAGTTGCGTACTGATTCGCCCTCTAGCAATAGCAACATTATGACGTTGCATTAACTGAGCTTGCTTAGTTTTAGCCATAGCCATTTTTTGCTGCAGACGCTCACAATCAACCTTAATTTTTGCAATAGACTCTTGCAGTGTTTCTAGTTGAGCTTGCTTATTTTCAATGCTTTCGTTAACGCGCTGCTTTTCAAGTAAGGCAGACTTAGCAAGGTCATCACTGCCCTTCTCAACCGCACGTTCTGCTTTAATTTGCCAAGCTGCTAATTCTGTTTTTTTAGTATCAATTTGGCGATTAATTATTTTCTCTTCACACAATAAAGCGGCTGCTGTACTACGGCACTCATTCAACGCATCTTGCATCTCGGTAAGCATCAAGTTTAAAAGTTTTTCTGGGTCTTCTGCTTTATCAAGCATAGCGACAATGTTTGATTGAATTACGTCATTTACGCGGTTAAATATTCCCATGGTATTCTCCTGTTGATTTTTAATTAATTTCAACAAGAAGATTCCAAGAGTTGTGCCAAGTTCATCAAAAAAAAATTAAACATTTAAAATCATAGTGATAAACAAAAAGCACTCTAGTTTTTAGTGACTTCAAGCTGAACAGCATAGAGTGTAATTGGCCAATAAATTATGCTTTTGACTAATATTTAGGATCAAAAAAGCCACTCGAAAGTGGCTTAAATTTAGAACTTTTAAAGCTTAGCTTTATTCTGGTACAAAGCTTAATGCTTTATCCATTACCGATAAATCAGCTTGCTTACCATGACCACTTTCAGAAAGGTGGCGTCTAAAACCTCGTGCACCAGGCTGCCCCTGAAAAATACCGAGCATGTGACGTGCAATATGCCAAAAATTAGCACCCAAACGCATTTCTTCTTCAATGTAGCTGTACATTGAGCGCACTACGTCGTGGCGTGATTGTGTGTTTGCAGCATCACCATAAATTTTCTCATCAACGTCATTGAGCATAAATGGGTTACTGTAAGCTTCACGCCCAATCATTACACCATCAATATGTTGTAGATGTTCTAGGCTCTGCTCAATTGTTTTAACACCGCCATTTAGGCTTAAGTCTAGCTGCGGATAATCTTTTTTAAGTTGATAAACACGTGGGTAATCAAGCGGTGGGACTTCACGATTTTCTTTCGGGCTTAAACCATTAAGCCATGCTTTACGAGCATGAATAATAAAATCATCACATCCTACTTTATGAGACGCTTCAATAAGCGCACATAAAAACTCATACGAATCTTGCTCATCAATACCAATACGCGTTTTAACAGTTACAGGAATACTTACTTCGCTTTTCATTGCTGCAACACACTCAGCAACTAATTGAGGCTCAGCCATTAAGCATGCGCCAAATCGACCATTTTGAACTCTGTCTGACGGGCAACCTACATTTAAATTTATTTCGTCATAACCACGCTCACCTGCGAGCTTTGCACATTGCGCAAGCGCTTTAGGATCAGAGCCACCAAGTTGCAGTGCAACTGGGCCTTCGTGTTTATTAAAATGTAAGTAGTCGCCTCGACCAAATAAAATAGCCCCTGTGGTTATCATTTCAGTATAAAGCACAGTATGTTTAGTCATTTTGCGATGAAAAGTACGACAATGGCGATCAGTCCAATCAAGCATTGGTGCCACAGAAAAGCGTCTATCCAAAGTACATTTATTCAAAGCAAACCTCAGGGTATTAAAGTTATTAAGCACAGCTTAAAAGGCGCTGCATTTTACACAAAAGCCTAGCGAGCATCAATGTAAAGAAAACACCTAAAAACCAAAATAATAATCTACACCAATTAAAATAAACCATATGACTCTGCTAAAGCCCATTTATCTGTATAGGTTAAACTTTCAACAGCTATGTTTATTTTTAGGTAAGGCAAAGTCTACGTGATGTGGCTATCCCTATAAATAGGCGATAACGCAGTATAAATACCAAACAGATGTTGCCCTTTGGATTCGCCCTTGGGGCGATTTACCTTTGTAGCCTACATAGGTTCAGATTAGGGACATTAACAGAACGCAAAAACTTTGCCCCGCTTTTTAGCGAGCACACTAGGTTACAAACCTCACGCCGCGATTAATTCCCCTAGATAAAACAAATCTTAAAACTGAAGATTTAACAGGCTCAATATATTAACGCGACTATTATTGATTAATTTGTCTGTGCAGCAATAATGAAACTAATACAACTGCAGCAAGACAAGCACATAACCATATTTCATAAAGCGATTATCTACCTTAGGCATGTATGTTTTTTGACGAGCAATAATTCGATTCCATTAACGTCGCAAAGCCAAAAACATAATTTAAACTTTAAATTTATTTAAATTCACTCTTAAATTTGCGATGTATCGGGCAATACTTTCATTCGCTTCTGATGTGTTTTTTGCACCTGTAGACGTTTCTATTGCAATGTTAGTAATATTAATCAGGTTTTGATTTATTTCACTTACAACAGCAGATTGCTCTTCTGCCGCGGTAGCAATCTGTAAGTTTAAGTCTGTAATTTCATTAACAGCAATGGCTGAGTTGGCAAATATTTCTGACGTTTGAGTACTTTTTTGCAGGCACTCGTCAGCACTATTAATGCCTTTATTCATACTAATAACCGCATTTTTAGCTTCGCTTTGTAAGCGAGTAACCAGTCCTTGTATATCAATGGTTGAAACCTGCGTTCGTTGAGCAAGCGCTCTCACTTCATCCGCAACTACTGCAAAGCCTCTACCAGTATCACCAGCGCGTGCAGCTTCTATAGCCGCATTTAAAGCAAGTAAGTTAGTCTGTTCGGCAATGCTTTGTATTGTGTCTAAAACACTACCAATGCTGTTCGTTTCAGTAACAAGGCACTCTATTACAGTGCTTGCTTCATCTATTTCTTGAGCTAAACGCTGAATAACAACTTTTGCCTGTGAAGCTTCTAATTTCCCCTTTGATACACGCTCTTTAACTGCTTCAGTTACGTCCGATGCATTTTGGGTATTACTAGCAACCTCTTGGGTAGTACAATTCATTTCCTCTACAGCGGTTGAAACCATTTCTGTCTCAGCTCTTTGCATTTCAACATTAACGACTGTTTCTTGCATTACAGTTACAGCAAACTTTGATGATTCATCTAATTGAGAGAGGTGTATATTAGCCTCGTTTATTGTTTCTCTTAGCATTAGTAAAAATTTATTAAATGCTCTCGCTGTATCTCCAGTTTCATCACCAGCGCTCTCGTCAAGTTTTAAAGTTAAATCACCATCGCCATCAGCTATTTCAATCAATCTATTTTTTAGCTTATTCACTGGTAAAGCAATTGCTCGACTGATCAAATATGATAAAGCAACGCCAACAATGACGGAGAATATAAATATATAAAGAATAAAATGAATACCTTGTTTCTCATCATTTTCAGCTTGGAGCGCTGAATTTAAGGTAAATTGTTGGATCTGGGACAGTAAAGCTATAAGCTTTTTATCGAACTTATCTTCCGCAACCTCTATTAATTTTACTTTATTACTCACACTAGAAACGGTCTGCGTTTTAGTCATCTCAATAACATCACTAATACTCACAGCAATACTTTGATACTCTTTATTTAAAAGCTTTAAATCGCTCGCGAGAGACTTAAAACTCAATTTCGCTTTTTCACTATGCAATTTATCAATTGAGTCAGTGACAAATTTTTCTGACTTATCAAATTCACTCTTAATTTTCTGTGTTAATGAAGTGAGTTTTTGCTCAATTTCTGCATTGTCACCCTCTGGATTTAAACTTACCTGTAATAAAGCTCGCTGAAATAATATTGTCTGTTCTAATTTATGCTCAGACATTTTAGAAAGCATATTGCTAAGCGGTATATCTCGCTCAGCTATATCAACTAGCTCTATACCAATTTTATTCATTTGTATTAAAGATATAACTCCGATCACAAACATTAGTAGTATTTGTGATACCCCTAGAAAGTATATTTTACTTGTAATAGACAATTTATTTAACATTTCAGACCTCTTAATAATTTAGGTTTAACCTAACTCTACAGTTACAAGTCAACACATTAAAAAGGTCTGGTAATAGCTAAACCCACAACAATTGCTTCTTCATTATCAATAAAATCAACAGCTATAGTGGGTGCAATTCCAAAATCTCCTATATGAAAATCATAAGCAGAACTAATGCGGTATAAATTTTCATTATGAGGGTGAGCTCCACCAATTCTCTCCTCACCATAGCCCACACCTAAACGTATACTTTTGGTTGGATGATAATAAAGCGAAGCCAAAGCTACAGCAGTACCATCGCCATGATGAGCATCGTTTGTACGCTCAAATATCACCCCAGCGCCCCAAGCTTGAGTAAACTTATATTCATATTCAACACCAAACGTAAACTCAGTCTCACTATCAAAATGTGTAGTACCAATAAAAAAACCGGGAATATGCTTTACCTCATCACTGGCTTGGGCAATTGGAGCTAAAAAAGTTAATAAACATACCGTGAGCTTTACAGTTTTATTTTTCATAATTTTCTCTTTTAAATAAGGAAACAAAAAAACTCCCACACTACATCACCGTCAGTATTCCTTATAACAAAGCTAAAATGTAATAACTAAATAAACTGTTAAAAAAAATTTATTTCATATGTGGGGCAATATCACTAGTAAATATAGGAAGGGTTGCTGACTTAGTAAAATTTTTATGAAATCATTCAAGACTATAAATGACGCAGTTTTATTTATATGAAACATGCTTATTTTTGCTGGGTGGGGTAACTCTTATCACTAATCACGATAGCAACATAGATTGAGGGCTATATTAATACCTATTCTCTGTACAGCACTCTAATAGAAAGAAGTAAGGGAACACTTAAAAAACGTTGAGAGGAAGCTACGAAGATATTAAGTCGTCATTAGATCATAATGATCGCCAAAAACCCAGAACAGCAATATAGCGTAACGCCTTGCCCCTCTAAGTAGGGACTACTTTTAATTAAATACCTGCAAGCCAAAATAATGGGCTATGCCATTTAAAATATTGGTAACCGCAACCGAGCTTAAAATAAGCCCCATAATTCTACTTATTATACTTGCGCCACTGTCACCAATTAATTTATGTACATGCGTTGCAAGCAGTAACAAAACCAGTACAACCGCTAATACAGCAAGCATCATTGAAGACGTTAGTAACTGCTCAACCCAGGTATATTCTTCATTACGAGTCATTAATACGGCGCCTAACATAGCGCCAGGGCTCGCGATAGACGGAATCGCAAGCGGAAAAATAGCGGTTTCAGTGCTGTCGCGTACACTTTTAATTTCGGCTTCAGGTTTACTTTCACCAAATATCATTGAAAGCGCAAAAATAAGTAATATGATACCGCCGGCTATTTGAAAAGCCGAAAGTGGAATTTCAATTGCGTTAAGTAATTGCTCACCTGCGAGTACAAAAAATAAGAGCACTAATGCAGATACGCCTACCGCTTTAAATATAACTTTACGTTTAAATTTCTCATCATCACCACGTGTGACTGCAATAAATACAGGTACAGTGCCAATGGGGTCAATAACCGCAAAAAAGAAAATAAATATAGCCAATAGTTCGTGCATTACTGGGTTTCCTAGGTAAAAAGCGCTTAATAAAAACGCTGCAACTACAACACAGTATGTTAGTATATCACGGTAGCATAAGGATAAGAGTAATGATGAATATAGAATCACTCGTAAGTAAAGCAAAACAAGTTTGTGACAACCGTGGTGCGCGTTTTACGCCTATCCGCGAGAAAGTATTTCGTCTATTAGCCAGTGCACAAGGTGGTGTTGGTGCATACGATTTGCTTGAGCAATTAAAAGTAACTGAAACAGGTGCTAAACCTGCAACTATTTATCGTGCATTAGACTTTTTAGCTGAACTAGGTTTTATTCATAAAATTGAAAGCACAAATGCATTTATGCTGTGCCATCATTTTGATCATATTCACCCGGTACAATTATTAATTTGCGATACATGTGGCTTTGTTAAAGAATTACACTCGAGTGTAATTTCGCATGAGCTTAATAATCTAGCTGCCGAAGGTGGCTTTGTCGTATCAGGGCAAACAATAGAAGCACATGGTAAATGTGAATCTTGCAGAGCATCATAATCCTTCAAAGTTATCCTTAGTGACTATACTCAAACTATATAGTCATTTCACAGAACAAATTTAAGAGTAGCCACTATGAATGTAGAATTCATCAATCCTTTTTTATCTTCTTTAATTAATGTTTTAAGCACTATGGCTCAAACTCAATTGAAGCCGGGCAAACCTCGCATTAAAACTGATGAGATAGCCTGTGGTGATGTATCAGGTTTGATTGGTATGGTTGGCCCGCAAACGCGAGGATCATTTTCAATTACATTTGATGAAGGATTAGCATTAACCATCATGGAGCGTATGCTTGGCGAACGCCCTGATACCATAGATGAAGAAGTTACCGATATGGTTGGCGAAATAACCAACATGGTAACTGGTGGTGCTAAAAATTTACTTGGCGAGAAAGGCTTCGACTTTGATATGGCAACGCCTATTGTGGTATCGGGTAAAGGTCATACAATTACTCATAAAAGCCAAGGTAAAAAAATCATCATGCCATTTAGTTGTGATGCTGGTAATGCAAACATTGAAGTTAGCTTCGATAAACTATGAGTTGGCAGCAAAAGCAAATTACATTAAAACCTCGCCAGCGAGGTTTTCATATAATTGATGACGAAATATTATCTCAACTTCCTGAACTGGCGAGTTACAAAATAGGCTTGTTACATTTATTTATTCAGCATACCTCAGCGAGCCTTACAATAAACGAAAATGCAGATCCCACTGTTCGTATGGACATGGAAAGCCATTTCAATAAATTCGTTCCTGAGCGTCAACCTTATTATCGCCACGATTATGAAGGTGACGACGACATGCCTGCACACATAAAAACCAGTACGTTAGGCTGCGAGCTAAGTATTCCTATTTCAAATGGTTATTTAGCGTTAGGTACATGGCAAGGCATTTATTTAGGTGAACATCGTGATTCTGGTGGCTCTAGACGAGTTATAGCAACTATTCAAGGGGAGCTATTTTAACAAAAGCTTCAGGTTTCAAAGTATTAACTCTTCTGTACCTCACTCATATCTCATAACTTCAAAGTACGACACCTTTCTTGTAGGCGCTGATCTCGCGCGAAGCGATAGCTTCTAACAACCAAAACTTCAATGCTGAATATTGCACATAGAATAAAGTAGATAAGGGAGATTTTAAATTATAATTTTATTTATGATTTTTAATACAGAAAATTTTGAAAGGATATAAAAAGATTGGAGCGGTACACGAGGCTCGAACTCGTGACCTCGACCTTGGCAAGGTCGCGCTCTACC
Source organism: Pseudoalteromonas sp. GutCa3 (assembly GCF_002836155.1). NCBI lineage: Bacteria > Pseudomonadati > Pseudomonadota > Gammaproteobacteria > Alteromonadales > Pseudoalteromonadaceae > Pseudoalteromonas > Pseudoalteromonas sp. GutCa3. Next base: position 107,751 of record NZ_PJBK01000056.1, read on the forward strand.
AACTGAGCTAGTACCGCATTTTTATTTCTGTAGTTATTTACGCTTAAGCGCGACAGGTCGCGTTCAACATTCTAGCAACTGAGCTAGTACCGCATTATATTTTCATTCAACACTACAATTTCTTTTGGTTAGAAATTGGAGCGGTACACGAGGCTCGAACTCGTGACCTCGACCTTGGCAAGGTCGCGCTCTACCAACTGAGCTAGTACCGCATTTTTACTTTTTCAGTTATTTAACGCTTAAGCGCGACTGGTCGCGTTCAACATACTAGCAACTGAGCTAGCTTTTATTCACTTCAATTTCTTTTGGTTAGAAATTGGAGCGGTACACGAGGCTCGAACTCGTGACCTCGACCTTGGCAAGGTCGCGCTCTACCAACTGAGCTAGTACCGCATTTTTTATTTCTTCAGTTATTTTACGCTTAAGCGCGACAGGTCGCGTTCAACATTCTAGCAACTGAGCTAGTACCGCATTTTAATTGTGGATATAAAACGACCACAATAAAAACAACTCAAACACACTAACCCCGCGTGGGTTATCGTCTTGAGCGGGGCAGGATTTTACAATAATACAGTCTGTTTGCAAGTGTTTTTTACAAATTAAAGAAATTTTCTCTATAGACTTTTAATTCCATAATCGAATCTTTAATGTCATCCAAAGCAAGGTGTGAGCCTTTTTTGTTCACTTTTGCAAGCACTTCTGGTTTCCAGCGACGTGCTAATTCTTTAATAGTACTCACATCAAGATTTCTGTAATGAAAGAAGTCTTCAAGCTCGCGCATATATTTATTCATAAAGCGGCGGTCTTGACCAATTGAATTACCACACATTGGCGAAGTGCCTGCTGGTACCCACTGCTTTAAAAACGCTAAAGTTTGCTCTACAGCATAGGCTTCATCAAAGGTACTTGCTTTGCAGCGAGCTGTTAAACCCGACTTACCATGTTGAGTAGTACACCACTCGTCCATGCCATTTAGTAATTCATCACTTTGATGAATAGCTATAGTTGGCCCTTCGGCTAATATATTCAGGTCTGCGTCAGTGACAACCGTCGCAATTTCGAGTATTTTATCGGTCTCTGGTTCGAGCCCTGTCATTTCAAGATCGAGCCAAATTAAATTTGATTTATTAATAGTCATAATTACCTAAGCGGTGCTTTCCTTTAGATCCAACGCATTTCGATATATCATATTAGCATCAACCGTCGAGCTAAAGCTTTTTTTAGGAAAAGCGACATTTAACTAAGGTTATAGGCCTCCAGTGGCAAAACAAAAAAAATTAAGTAAAGGCCAATCGCGTCAGATCAAGGCCAATCACCAAAAGCGCATTAATAGTGCAGACTCAAGACCAGCTAAAAAAGGCGCGCAAGAGTGGCAAACCGATAACTTAGGTCAGGTCGAGAGCGCAATTGTAATCAGTCGTTTTGGCCAACACGCCGATGTCGAAACTGAGAACGGCGCTGTACTTCGCTGTAATATACGCCGTACCGTGTCTAATTTAGTGTGTGGTGATGAAGTATTGTTTCGCCGTGCCAAAGTAAGTGAAGGTGATTTAGCCGGTGTAATTGAAGCCACGCAAGAGCGTCGCTCGCAACTTACCCGCCCTGACTTTTACGACGGTGTTAAAGTTATTGCAGCAAACATTGACCAAATACTCATGGTATCGGCGGTATTACCCGAATTTACACCCAGTATTATCGACCGTTATTTAATAGCCTGTGAAGATATGGGCATTGAGCCAATTTTAGTGCTCAATAAAACCGATTTAATTGACGAAGCAGGCCTTAACGAAATACAAAAAGTTCTCGATATCTATCGTAAACTTGATTACCAAGTACTTCTTGTTAGTAATATATCAGGCGATGGTATTGATAAATTAAAAGAAGTACTTGTTGATAAAAATAATATTTTTGTTGGCCAAAGTGGTGTGGGTAAATCAACCCTCGTTAATACTGTATTGCCTAACGCTGAAATATTAACTAAAGAAGTATCTGAAAACAGCGGCTTAGGCCAGCACACAACAACAGTTTCGCGACTTCACCATTTACCAAGTGGCGGTAACCTAATCGACTCGCCAGGTATTCGTGAGTTTGGTTTATGGCATTTAGATGTTGAGCGTGTAACGTGGTGCTTTAAAGAGTTTAGAGAATTTATAGGCGGATGCCGCTTTAGAGACTGTAAACATTTAAACGATCCGGGTTGCATCGTTAAAGAAGCAGTAGCCGATGGAAGAATTTCTCAATTGCGCTTTGACAGCTACCACCGAATTTTAGAAACAATGGCCGATGGCCGTGCAGGCGCCCGTGCGCCTCGCGTATAATTTAGGAAAAATACTGTGAGTTTAGACAAATTTAAAATCGCAATGCAGTACGCAATGCCAAAACATTTTATTTCACGCGTAGTCGGAAAATTAGCTGCTGCAAAAGCGGGTGCTTTAACAACGACTTTAATTAAACTATTTATTAAGCAATATAAAGTAGATATGAGCGAAGCCCAATACCCAGATCCGGCTCATTATAAAAGCTTTAATGAATTTTTTACTCGCCCTTTAAAAGACGGCATGCGCCCAATGGTAGAAGATAGCAATATCATCATTCATCCAGTGGATGGCGCAATCAGCCAGCTAGGCGATATTGTTGACGGACAGCTAATACAAGCTAAAGGCCACGATTACAGCTTACAAGCGCTACTAGGCGGCTCACAAGATGATACAACACCATTTTTAAGCGGTAAGTTTGCCACTATTTATTTAGCGCCTAAAGATTACCACCGTATTCATATGCCAATTGATGGCACACTAAGCAAAATGATTTATGTGCCAGGTGATTTATTTTCAGTAAACCCACTTACAGCGCAAAACGTGCCTAACTTGTTTGCACGTAACGAACGTGTGGTAGCAATTTTTGAAACTGAGATTGGTCAGCTTGCTATGGTACTTGTTGGCGCAACAATTGTAGCCAGTATAGAAACTATTTGGGCAGGTACTGTCACGCCACCAGCAGGTAGCGATGTATTTAGTTGGAAATACCCAACCACTGGCGATAACGCTATCACGCTTAAAAAGGGTGAAGAAATGGGTCGCTTTAAATTAGGCTCTACTGTGGTACTTGCATGGGGTGCTGATAAAGCTGAAATATTGGAAGATCAACTACCTGAAGTGGTTACTCGCTTAGGTACTGCGTTTGCAAAAATTAACGACTAAAATCAATCGTTAATTTGAAATTAAAAAACCGCGTTTATTTAAACGCGGTTTTTTATTTTTGTAGGCGTAAAGCCTGCTTACGCGAAAAGGGCCGCTTTTAATATTTATAACTGATACTTTACTTACTTATTGGCTTCTCTAAAGCGAAGCGCCCTCTTAACCTCTTTGTGAATAAATCACTTAAGATCTTATTGCACAAAAAGAAGTAAAAGAGGAGTAAATGAGAAGATATCTGGCATAGAAATTACGAGCTTTTCTCGTCACGCCAGCAAGCTGTGCGTATACAAGCTGTGCGTATACAAGCTGTGCGTATACAAGCTGTGCGTATACAAGCTGTGCGTATACAAGCTTGGTGTAAGAGTTTTGATGTACTGTAGGCGTGAAGCTTGCTCACGCGAAAAGCGCAGCTTTTAATTTTTTAACGCCACATGTAATAACAGGCGCAAGCCCCTCAAAAACCTATTTACCACACTCTTTACACTCTGAATCTTTAATCACTTTAAAGTGCTGTTGTTTTAAAGTGAGCGCATCGAAGGTTATAAACACACATCCCTCTGCATAGCCCAGTAATAAGTTGAGCGTAAGTTGCGCCTGCATAGAGCCTATTACACCCAGTAGCGGGCTAATTACTCCTGCGTTACTGCAATTTATAACCGGTGTAGCTTCGCTTTGTGGAAAAACACAGCCATAACATGGGCTATCACTTTGCCTAAAATCAAAGCCCATTAACTGCCCTTTGGTTGCCAATGCGGCACCAGAAATTAACGGTGTTTTATTAGCAATACAATAACGATTAACGCAATAGCGAGTGCTAAAGTTATCAGAGCAATCAAGTACGATGTCAGCACCTTTTAGCATGTTAACTGCATTATTCTCATCTAACTTTTGGCAATGCGTTACTATGTCTATTTGATTATTAAGACTCGCTAATACTTTACCCGCTGCAGCGACCTTGTTTTGCCCTAAGTGGTTTATTTTATAAAGCACTTGGCGCTGTAAATTTGAAAGCTCAACTTCGTCATCGTCAATTAAAATAAGCGTTCCAATGCCCGCCGCAGCTAAATACAAAAGTGCTGGGCTACCTAAACCACCAGCCCCCACTACTGCAACCGTTGAGGATTTAAGTGCTAACTGCCCTTCAAGCCCAACTTCTTCAAGCAACAAATGGCGGCTATAACGCAGGGTTTCTTTTTCGCTTAGCTCATTCACGTTTACCAGCCTTGTTAGTATTGCCCTTGTTAATATTAATGTGCACTGCTTATGGCCACTTGCAGAGCACTTATAGCCTCTACGTAATTATCAGCCTCGGTAATCGCACGCACTACGGCAACACTGCCTACGCCGGTTTTCGCTACCTGCTCAGCACGGCTTAAGTCAATACCGCCTATTGCCACTGTTGGATAGCTTTGCATAAGCGGTACAAATTTAATCAGCTTTTCAAGACCTTGTATTTGCCCTGTCATGTCTTTTGTTGTGGTTGGGTAAATAGCACCAAATGCCATATAACTAGGGCGATAATTATGCGCACGCAGCATTTCATAAAAGCCATGAGTAGAAAGCCCAAGCCTTAGCCCAGCGTCTTTAATAGCGGCTAAATTAGCAATCTCTAAATCCTCTTGCCCTAAATGCACACCATACGCACCATGCTTAATAGCTAGCTGCCAGTAATCGTTTATAAATACCTGTGCGTTGTATTGCTTGCCCAGCTCAACAGCTTGCTTAATGAGCGCATCAAGCTCGTCTTGCGTTTTATTTTTAACGCGTAACTGCGCTGTTTTAATGCCTTGTTGTAAGCACTTTTCTAACCAATCGGTGCTATCAACAACCGCATATAAGCCCATCGATTTACTTTCACAAGGCGCAAAATCTGCCGCCATATTAAAATCAAGCGGCACATCAAAATCTAGTTCATCACCCAGCCAACTACCAGGCTCAATAACTTGTGGGTAGTCAGCTAAATTAGTAGGGAACGAGGTCTGAGCAACCGGCCCAATCCCCTCACCGTAGCGTACCGACTGTTTTAGCCCTTGGTTTATATACGCTTTAGCTAAAATAAAGGCATCTTTTAATGGGTAGTCTTTAGCTAAACACGCTGCAATTACCGAAGCCATGCTACACCCGGTTCCGTGGTTATGCGGTGTTTGTATTTTTTGATTGCCTAACCAGTATTCTTCACCATTTTGCGTATTACTATCAATACAATAATCAATGCAGTAGCCACTTGGGTAATCCCAATGCCCGCCTTTAATAACAACGGCTTTAGCGCCCCAGCTTAATAACTTATTAGCCGCTTCTTTTATTGCAGCCGGGCCAATTAAATACACACCGGTTAATAACTGTGTTTCGTGTGTGTTTGGAGTTATTACATCCACCAGCGGCAGTAAACATTCTTTTATTGCGCTTACCGTGTCTTCTTCTGTTAGTAAGTCACCGCTTGAGGCAATAGCGACAGGGTCATATACAATAACGGGAGGCACAGGCCATTTAGCTTTATAATGACTTATATGCTCGCTGATTAACTGAATTTGCTGCACGTTGGCTAACATGCCAATTTTTATCACTTTGGCTTTCATGTCTTTTTCGAGTGCAAGTAACTGAGATTCAATAATATCGGTAGACACTGCATTAATAGCTTCTACACCTAAACTGTTTTGCGCAGTAAGCGCCGTAATAGCCGTACACCCATGTACACCAAAACTTTGCATTGCTTTTATGTCTGCTTGAATGCCTGCACCGCCGCCAGAATCAGAGCCGGCAATTGTCCATACTACGTTATTCATATTTGTCTCCTCACAGCGATTACATTGAACTAACGAGCTATTTAATTAGATAGAATGCTCATATTTTTAATAAAACTGCTATTTTTCTTGATGCCAAAATGGCATGCCCATTGTTGGGGTTGATGGAGCTGCAACGTCTTTTTCAGGCATCGCTTTTGCTTTATATGCAAAGCGCCCTGCTTCAACTGCGGCTTTAAATGCGCGGCTCATAGTGATTGGGCAGCCAGCACCTGCAATGGCTGAATTTAATAATACCGCATCATACCCCATTTCGAGTGCTTGGCAGGCATGTGATGGCAAACCTAAACCAGCATCGACTATCAATGTGGTATCAGGTAGGCGTTCTCGAATAGTTTTTAAATTATAGCTATTTAACAATCCCTTACCGGTGCCTATTGGTGCTCCCCATGGCATAAGCACCTCACAACCTAGCTCATTTAAACGCTGGCAAAGTACTAAGTCATCGGTGCAATAAGGCAATACTTTAAAGCCATCATCAATCAATATTTTTGTCGCTTCAAGTAGCGCAAAAGGGTCAGGCTGTAAATTGTAATCATCGCCAATCAGCTCTAGCTTTATCCAATCGGTGGCAAATACCTCTCGGCACATTTTTGCAAGCGTTATAGCTTCTTTAACACTGTGACACCCTGCGGTATTAGGGAGTATTTTTAAACCTGTATTTTTTATTAACTGCCAAAAGTCATCACCGGCTGCAGCACTTTGCTGGCGCCTAAGCGACACAGTTACTATTTCAGCCCCAGAGGCAACTATCGATTGGGTCATAATGTCGGGCGACGGATAAAGCGCAGAGCCTATTAATAAGCGACTCTTTATTTGCTCTCCATAAATAGTTAAACAGTCTTTAGTTTGCATAAGCCTTATCCGCCTTGAATGGGCGATAGCAACTCAACACTGTCGCCTTCATTAAGTACATAGTTACTGTGCTGACTTTGTGGAATAAATTCGCTATTAACAGCAACAGCAAAAGGCGCGGCTGCACCAAAACTTTGAAGTACCTCAACGAGCGCTTTGCTATTAACATTAAGTAGCTCGCCATTAATTGTAATGTTCATTTTATTCTCACTCTATTCGTGAAACTGCTTGCGCCACTAATGCCGGCGCCAACATATAACCATGTCGATATAAGCCGTTAATGCTAATTACATTACCAACTTGTGATACTTCTGGGCGGTTATCGCTAAATGCGGGGCGTAATCCGGTTTGAATATTAAGTAGTCGTGCTTCGGCAAACCCGCTATGTACGGTATAAGCGGCTGAAAGTAATTCAAGGGTTGAGCGCACTGTTGCCGCGCCGCTGTCTTGCGATTCGATTTCGGTCGCACCAATTACATATTCATTATTGGGTTTAGGCGCTATATAAATTGGATAACGCGGGTGCATTAAACGCACGGGCCTGATTAAACTTACCTCTGGTGCGTATAACCTTGCTACTTCGCCGCGCACACCTCTAAGCGGTTTATCAACTTGAGTATTTTTAGCACCAAGCCCACGGCAATCAATAATGTAATCGAATGGTCGATTATTTATTTTGTTGTCGTTAATGGTTACGCGCTGATTAAATACAAACTTTACTTTGCGTTTGTTGAGCTGTGCAAAGCTGGCTTTATAAAATGCTTGGTTATCTATTTGCCCCTCGCAGGGTAAAAATAAACCTTGATTAAAGCGCCCTGCTGCAAGTTCAGGTTCAAGCATTGTAATTTGCTGAGCATTTATATGCTCGGCAGTATGATCAGCTAGCGGTTTTATTCGCTGTGCAAAGCTTTGTAAATCGCCTTTGTCCTGTTGGTGCGCAATGACCAAAGTGCCTTGCTGCTGAAAAAAAACCTCACTTTCAAGTTCTGCAATAATGCTGGGCCAGCGCTTCATTGAATCAAGACCCATTAAAGCTAAATCAGCCTCGCACAAAACCGACTCAGCAAGCGGGGCAAGCATTGCTGCTGCCACTTTACCAGCGCTATTTGGTGTATGCTCATCGTCTGCTTCAAAAACAGTGACATAGTGCTGTTTACTTAATTCAAGCGCAGCTAACCTGCCCGCTAAACCAAACCCAACCACGGCAATGTTATAAGACATAAAAACCTCCAAAAGCAGTTATTAGTAGGTGCGAATTCACTCGCACTTCTTCAACTTTTAAAGAAGCGAGGTATAACACCTCACCTACGTCTGCATCTCTTGCAATAATTGTTTTATACCGCTTTGTGGTAAATCTCTGAGCCTGTTTGCTTAAACTCAGCTGATTTAGCTTTCATTTCGGCTTCTACATCAACCATTTTGATTTCAATAGCCTCGCCAGCATCATTTGGATCAATACCGCGTGTTTCTAAATCTTTAGCGTAATCACGTACTTCTTGGCTAATTTTCATAGAGCAAAATTTAGGACCACACATAGAGCAAAAGTGAGCCACTTTGCCTGATTCTTGCGGCAAGGTTTCGTCGTGATATTCGCGAGCACGGTCAGGATCTAAACCAATATTAAATTGATCATGCCATCTAAACTCAAAGCGTGCTTTTGATAAGGCGTTATCGCGCTCTTGCGCGCCTGGGTGCCCTTTTGCTAAATCAGCGGCATGCGCTGCAATTTTGTAGGTAATTAAGCCTTCTTTAACATCTTCTTTATTTGGCAGACCTAAATGCTCTTTAGGTGTTACATAACACAGCATTGCACAGCCGTACCATGCTATTTGAGCCGCCCCAATACCCGAGGTAATATGGTCGTACCCTGGTGCAATATCAGTCGTTAGCGGGCCTAATGTATAAAATGGCGCTTCGTCGCAATGCTTTAATTGCTCATCCATATTGGCTTTAATCATGTGCATCGGCACATGTCCAGGGCCTTCAATAAATACCTGTACATCGTGCTTCCACGCAATTTTAGTCAGTTCACCTAATGTGCGTAGCTCACTAAACTGCGCTTCATCGTTAGCATCAGCAATAGAGCCTGGGCGAAGTCCATCACCAAGTGAAAAACACACATCGTATTGTTTTAAAATTTCGCAAATGTCTTCAAAGTGCGTGTATAAAAAATTTTCTTTATGATGCGCTAAACACCACTTAGCCATAATTGAGCCACCGCGCGACACAATGCCGGTCACGCGTTTAGCCGTCATTGGTACGTAACGAAGCAGTACACCGGCGTGAATAGTAAAGTAGTCAACGCCCTGCTCGGCTTGCTCTATAAGCGTATCGCGGAAAATTTCCCACGTTAAATCCTCAGCCACACCGTTTACTTTTTCAAGCGCTTGATAAATCGGTACTGTGCCAATAGGTACTGGCGAGTTACGTACAACCCATTCGCGCGTTTCGTGAATGTAGCGTCCCGTTGATAAGTCCATCACGGTGTCTGCGCCCCAGCGGGTAGACCACACCATTTTTTCTACTTCTTCTTCAATAGATGAGCTAACCGATGAGTTACCAATGTTGGCGTTAACTTTAACTAAAAAGTTACGCCCTACAATCATAGGTTCGGTTTCTGGGTGGTTTATATTATTTGGTAAAATAGCGCGACCACGGGCTATTTCGTCGCGTACAAATTCTGGGGTAATAAATTCAGGAATACTCGCACCAAACGACTCGCCTTTATGCTGAGCGGCTAGTAATTCTTTACGAATTTCTGCACGTCCCATATTTTCACGAACAGCTACGTACTCCATTTCAGGAGTAATAATCCCTTGGCGTGCGTAGTGCATTTGCGTTACGTTTTTACCAGCGACACCACGGCGAATTTTTGGAAGGTGATCAAAGCGAATATGATCCAGCCCTTCATCTGCCATACGTTGCTGCGAAAACTGCGACGTCACTGATTCTAAAACCTCGGTGTCACCACGGCTTTCAATCCATTGTTCACGAAATTTTGGTAAGCCTTTGCGTACATCAAGTTCAAAATTAGGATCGGTATACGGGCCCGACGTATCGTAAACACGAAGCGGATCGTTTGACTCATAAACAGGGTTTTCATCTGTGCCGCCAATAAACGTATCACTTAATGTGATTTCACGCATACCAACGCGCACGCCAAGTTGAGTGCCTTCAACGTATACTTTATGAGAATTTGGAAACGGTTGACCCGTTAAGTTATAAATATATTCAGACGCGGCAGCACGAGTTTCTCGGCGTGACGCTTTATTTGTAGTATTTGACATGACTTGCCTCATTGCTTAAGGGTTGTCTTGTCAGATATTCCGAGGAATAGAGAAAGATCGTAAAGTAGCGTACATGCTACTTTGCAGCCTAAAAAATAAATCACTTTATTGTGCGCATAAAAAAAGACGCACAAGCGTCCCATTTTAGGCAGCTTGTTCCCTACGCAGGTATTAACCTGATCAGGTTCACGGATCCCGCTTTCGCGATCTCAGCCAAAAACTAATTACTTAGCTTTGGCACTCCGACAAGTATTGATATATAAATTCTGTTCGTTAATTTGAAGGTGTTATCCATCAAATCTGCGCTGAGTGTACGTCAGTTAAAAACTGCCCGCAAGGGGCTGTTTTTCAAAAACTTAAAATTATTTAGGGATAAACACAAATGTTTGCTCGCCTTGCATGACTAATTGCTGGTCTTGCATTTTAAGCTCTGCACCTTGCTTTAAGGCTTGTAATAACTGCTGCTCAAACTCATCAAGGTCTTCGCCGCACGACTTGCGCGTCATTCCTAATTTACTTACGGTAAGGTTACTTTCTTCAAGCGAGCCTTCACCAAAAAATTTGTTACAGCCAGCAAAACCGTTTACTTGCAGTGCTTCAATAAAGCTCATTGATGCATTAAACGAAGGTGGAATTGCTAAACCATCAACACGTGATAATTGCCATTGGGTGTATTTAAGCTGCTCACTGGTAACCGTCCCTGTTGATGCGCAACCAACACATAAACCGACTATAAGCATCGGTATTGCTGCTAATTTCATGCTACTACTAACTAATTGTCTAATTAATATAATTGTAACAATATTTATGCCCTTTATCCGTTAAAAATGCATGTTTTAAATGTAAATTTTTGTTCTATGATAGTTCAAAAGTTATGCGATTAAGTACTAAGTTGTAGTTTTAAATACGTTATCTATTTGCTCTGGTAAAAACGGTCTACCTTTTTCATTAACAGACGTTCCTATAACCAGTGCATTGAGCATTACTTTTTCATCCCTTTTACGTATGACCGTTTGCTTAAACGCAAATTTTAAACGACTAATACGCTGCGGCTCCACAGCCACATAAAATTCATCACCTGGTAATAGTGAATGTTTATAGTCCATTTCGCTGCGCATCACGACTAGGTTAATTTTATCTTTCGCTAATTGAGCAAAATTAATACCGTGTGCGTACAAAAATTCATGGCGAGCATGCTCTAAATAATTAAAATAAACACTGTTATTTACGATACCTTGTAAGTCACATTCGTAATCACGTACTTTGAAGTCAACTTTAAAGGTCATATTAGTAATCCTGATTATTTAACGTATAATTGCCGCGTTTATAGCACATGTGTTTAAATAATTGCTACCATACGAGTCCCTAAAATGGAGTTAAGTAACCCAATGAACTTACGTTTGTCTTTAATTACTGCCGCACTTTTACCGCTGCTTGGTGCACCAATTGCAGCTAACGCTGATGATAGCGACCTAGAAAGAATTGTTGTAACCGGCGATTTTCAGCGCGAAAGCATTCAAACTTTAAGCGCGAGTGCGAGCTTATTCAGCGAAGATGAAATTAATCAACGTGGTGCAAGTTACTTAGACGAAATGTTAGGCAGTACCGCCAATGTAAATTTTGCATCTGGTGCATCGCGTGGTCGTTACATCCAAATTCGTGGCGTGGGACTTCGCTCACAATTTGTAGATCCTATTAATCCATCTGTAGGCTTAGTTATTGATGGTATTAACTATTCTGGTCTTGGTGGCAGCTCATTATTATTTGATATAGACCAAGTAGAAATTTATCGTGGCCCACAAGGAACACGCTTTGGCGCAGACGGTATGGCCGGTATGATCCAAATGGGTTCAGCTAAAGCCACGAGCGATCCAAGTTTAAAATTACAAGTAGGTGCTGGCACGTACAACACCCGCGAAGCAGGTATTGCAGCAAGCACTGGTTTAACAGATGACACTAGCGCACGCGTTAGCTACTTTCGCAGAAAGTCAGACGGTTACGTAGATAACTTGTACTTAAATGACGAAACACAAAATCAAGACGAACAAGTAGCCCGCTTTAAAATAAACAGTCAGCTTACAAAGCATTTAAATACTGAGCTAAACCTGCATTATATTGATATAAACAACGGATACGATGCGTTTACGCTTGATAACAGCCGCAATAGTGTTGCCGACGAGCCAGGGCAAGATAATCAAGAAAGCTACGCAATAGGTGTTAAGAATACTTACACGGGTTTTGACGCTTTTGATGTAAATCTAAACCTGTCGGCTATTGATACCGAATTACTTTACAGCTTTGACGAAGACTGGGTATGTAACGATACAAGTGAGCCAAAGTTATGTGCTGCTGGCTTACATCCAGATGGATACAGCTCAACTGATTTATACAGCCGCGATCGCGACGATCAGTCTGTAGATTTACAGTTTAATTCTAAAACGGGTAACTGGGTTGCGGGTATTTATTACCAAAACCGTGATGTTGATTTAGAGCGCCAATACACATGGTTAGCAAGCCCGTTTTCTTCAACTTACGAAACGAGTAACGTTGCAGTATATGGTCAAGTAGCGACTCCAATTGGCCCTAAAACAACATTAATTACAGGTTTACGTGTAGAGCAATACCAAGGCGACTACACCGATAGCAATGGCTTTATACAAGACACCGATGACGTAATGGTTGGCGGTAAAATAGCACTTGAATATCAAGTAATTGACCGTACGATGATCTACGCAAGCATTACGCGTGGCTACAAAGCTGGCGGTATTAACTCAGAAGCACTAGCTAAAGCCAAAGATGAAGGCTTAAACCTAAGCGCTGATTTTTTCCAGCAACACACCAGTTTCGACCCTGAATATTTATGGAGCGGCGAATTTGGTGTTAAAGGTTCATCACTTGATGACAAATTTACACTTCGCTTAGCTGCATTTTACATGCACCGCGACGATATTCAGTTAAAAGCATGGCAAGTAGAAGGTCAGCAATTTACCGGTTATGTTGATAACGCAAGTTCTGGTAGCAACTACGGATTAGAGGTTGAAGGTAGTTACCAACTAACTGATAATCTATTTTTAACGGGTAGTGCTGGTTACTTAAACACTGAAATAGATGACTTTGTAACGCAGTCTGGCTTAAACCAAGACGGTCGTGAGCAAGCACAGTCACCTAAATACCAGTATGCGTTTACTGCTCGCTATAACTTTACAAGTGAGCTTTACGGTATGATTGGTGTTGAAGGTAAGGACGACTACTACTTCTCAGATAGTCATAACTCACAGGCACCAAGCAGCAACTTAGTTAACTTAAGCTTTGGCTACGAAGCAGACATGTGGGCAGTTCGCGCATGGGCTCGTAACGTGTTTGACGAAACAGTCCCTACTCGTGGTTTTGAGTTTGGTAACGATCCACAAGATGGTTACGCAACGCATACCTACACACAATTAGGTGAGCCTCGTGTTGCAGGTGTTACGTTTACACTTAATCTGTAAAGCATAGCCGTTGGCTTTCAAATGAAAGCTTTCTGCAAGCAAATAAAAACACCGCGTTTAATTTAAACGCGGTGTTTTTATTTGTAGGTGAGGTTTTATACCTCGCTTTTTTATAAAGTTAAATTACACGAGCGCGCAATAAATTCGCACCTACAGGTTTGGCGTATGTTGTTGGGGTTGATGTTTATTTGTAGGTGAGGTTTTATACCTCGCTTTTTTATAAAGTTAAATTACATGAGCGCGAAATAAATTCGCACCTACAGGTTTGGCGTAAGTGTTGGGTTTGATGTTTATTGTAGGTGAGGTTTTATACCTCGCTTTTTATAAAGTTAAATTACATGAGCGCGAAATAAATTCGCACCTACAGGTTTGGCGTAGGTTGTTGGGTTTGATGTTTATTGTAGGTGAGGTTTTATACCTCGCTTTTTATAAAGTTAAATTACATGAGCGCGAAATAAATTCGCACCTACAGGTTTGGCGTATGGGGTTGATGTTTATTTGTAGGTGAGGTTTTATACCTCGCTTATTTATAAAGTTAAATTACATGAGCGCGAAATAAATTCGCACCTACAGGTTTGGCGTATGGGGTTGATGTTTATTGTAGGTGAGGTTTTATACCTCGCTTATTTATAAAGTTAAATTACATGAGCGCGAAATAAATTCGCACCTACAAGCCAAGCATCACGCTCTTTGCACATCAAACATAAATAATAATAAAACGTGTTGTAGACGTAGAGCTTGCTCACGTGAGAAGCGAAGCTTCTAATTACTTTAAACTAAGCATAAACGACATATAATCGAACAACTTTTTAAAGCTTCGCTTTAACGCGCCTACAAGTCAAGCATCAGGCTCTTTGTACATCAAACGCTATTACGTCTTTAATTTTTTCTTTATTTGTTGCGAGCATTACCAACCTATCAATCCCCAAAGCCACCCCTGCGCACTGTGGTAATCCATGCTCCAGCGCTTTAATTAAACGCGTATCCATTGGCACTTGCTTTAAACCGTTTTCAGCGCGGTATGCGTTATCTTCATTAAAACGTTTAGCTTGCTCGCTGGCATTTGTCAGTTCGTTAAAGCCATTCGCCAATTCCATATTTTTATAATAAAGCTCAAAGCGCCCTGCTACACGTGTATCGTGTTCACAAATTTGAGCAAGTGCCGCTTGAGAAGCTGGAAAATGATACACAAAACATGGCTTAGCCTGCCCTATTGTTGGCTCTACTTTCATACAAAATAATAATTGCAGTAAGGTATCTTTATGCGTTTCATTTTGGGCTATATCAGCAAACCCCTGCTCACACGCTAGTTGCTTTAATTGCTCTATGCTTGCTGTTAACGGGTCTAGCCCGAGTGCTTGTTCAAACGCTTGCTGATAGGTAAGTCTAGTTGCAGGCTCGACACCTAAAACAAGCTGCATAAGCTCATCCATTTCATCCATAAGTGCAAATTCATCAAAGCCTGGGCGATACCATTCCAGCATAGTAAATTCAGGATTGTGATGGCTACCCGCTTCTTCATTTCTAAATGCTTTACAAAGCTGAAAAATAGCGCCTGAGCCTGCTGCTAACAAGCGTTTCATGGCAAACTCTGGAGATGTTTGTAAAAATAAAGGAAGCCCACCAGCATGCCCTGGACCTACAAATGTGGTATTAAAACTGGCTAAGTGCACATCGGTTACACTGGCAGCACTTAAGCTTGGCGTTTCTACTTCTAAAACATCACGTGCATAAAAAAATTCACGGATGCGACGTAATATCGCTGCGCGTTGCTTTAGTGTTTCAATGCTTGCGCTTGGGGCCCAAAGATCTGCTGACATATTTTCTCCAAAAAAAATCCCAGCGTAAGCTGGGATTTTATAAACAATGTTAAAGCTTACTTAACACGGCTTACGTATTCACCGTTACGAGTGTCTACTTTAATTACTTCGCCAATTTGTACGAATAATGGAACTCGTACTACAGCACCTGTGCTAAGCGTTGCTGGTTTACCACCAGTACCCGCTGTATCGCCTTTAAGGCCAGGATCTGTTTCAGTGATCTCAAGCTCAACAAAGTTAGGTGGTGTAACAGCAATAGGGCTGCCGTTCCATAATGTAATTGTGCATAAATCATTTTCAACTAACCATTTAACTGCATCGCCTAGTGCTTTTTCGTCAGCAGCAATTTGCTCAAATGTTTCGTTGTTCATGAAATGCCAAAATTCGCCGTCTGTGTATAGATACGCTAAATCAGTATCCATTACATCAGCACCTTCAACTGATTCACCCGATTTAAAGGTTTTTTCAAGCACCTTACCAGAGATAAGTTTACGGATACGAACACGGTTAAACGCCTGGCCTTTACCAGGTTTTACCATTTCATTTTCTAAGATACTGCAAGGCTCGCCATCCATCATAATTTTTAGGCCGCCCTTGAACTCGTTGGTGCTATAATTCGCCATCGTTTCCTCTATTTATATTTTTTCGAGTAATCTACATGCCAATGATACAAAGAAATGAAGCAAATTTGCATAAAAACTGGCAAAAAGAATTAGCAAATGTAGTTACCTGCCCAAAAACCTTGCTTGAAATGGTCGGTTTATCGAGCCAAGTCCATGAAAACGACCTAAAAGCCCGTAGTTTATTTCCGGTACGCGTGCCTATCCCTTTTATAAAAAAAATACGCAAAGGCGATCCAAACGATCCTCTTTTGCTACAAGTTATGCCACGCCATCAAGAATTTTTGACTAAATCGGGTTTTAATAAAGATCCCCTACTTGAGCAAGATAACGACCAACCAGGCCTTTTACATAAGTACAAATCGCGTGTTTTGGTGATGTTTAAAACCGGCTGTGCTGTAAATTGTCGTTACTGCTTTAGAAGGCATTTTCCGTATCAAGAAAACCAACTCAATAAAAAAAGTCTGCTAGAAACACTGAGCTATATAAAATCAGATAGCAATATAAACGAAGTGATTTTAAGTGGTGGCGATCCACTGATGGCCAAAGACGATGCAATAAGCTGGTTTTTGGATGAGCTTGAGCAATTACCACAAATAAAACGAATGCGAATTCATAGCCGTTTGCCAGTAGTTATACCGGCGCGAGTTACCGATGAGTTATGTGAGAGATTAGCAAAATCGCCATTAAAAATTATTTTTATTAATCACATAAACCACGCCAACGAAATAGACGCTGATTTTAAAGCTGCTATGCAAAAGCTTAAACAAGCAAACGTAACGCTTCTAAACCAAGCTGTAATTTTAAAAGATGTGAACGATACGGTTGATGCGCAAATAAATTTAAGCGAAGCGTTATTTGACGCAGACGTATTGCCGTATTATTTGTATTTGCTAGATAAAGTTGAAGGGGCGAGCCACTTTGATATTAATGAAGCGCAAGCAATTGAAATAATGGCAGAGCTATTAAAAGCTCTGCCTGGATTTTTAGTGCCTAAATTAGTAAGAGAAATCGGTGGTCAAAAAAGCAAAACACCTATCGATCTTAAGCTAATTTAAAACAGCATTTAAACGTATATATTTACGTTGTTACCCAATGATGCAGTTACCGATTTAGCCGGTGTTTGCGCACTTGACGATTGTGCAGCACCTTCAATAAGTGCAAGAGCCGCCGCGCCATCTGCTAACTGCTGCTTTTTAGATAAAGCAGCGCTGTAAAGCTCACTGCCTTGGCCTGAGCCAGAAACAGCGGGTAAACTTGTGCCTGATATATTCATATAACAAACCTGACTTTTAAATGTAATCCAAGTATTATGTCGGCAATGCAGTGCAAAGCTTTAGGAAAACCATGGATTCTATTATTGAACAACTCAATGCCAACTTAAAAATTGTTTACCGTCAGGCACTTGATGCTGACAAAAAACTCGACGAGCTTCAACAGCAAGGTCACGGTAAGTTTAAAGCCTTATTTACTGCCGATTCTGGCTTTAGCTTTGAAGCCAAACGTTTTAAGCCTTACGTACTTGACGTAGCCGCTGATGTTGAAAGCTTATCTAACGATGGTTTTGAAGAAGAAAAACTGAAAACAACCGTTATTAAGTTACAACAAATACTCACGTTGTTAGCTACTTTTAAGTAAAGCTTAAAAATAAAAATGCCGCTATTTAGCGGCATTTTTATTTTCAGTTAATCTAAACTTGGTAATATTTGTTCACCAAACCACTCTGTTAATAAGCGTTTTTCGTAATAAAATGATTCGTCGCGGCCCATTTTAATTTTATCCATAAAGCCCATATCTTTAAGCTCCACATCAGTATCTTTACTTAGCACTGTACCGTCGTTATCGGTTAACGAATAATTTAGCTTAATGCGTGGAAAATAAATTGGTTTTACTACACGAATTTCGTCCATACCACCATAACGCACATCACCTGCTAAATCTAAATCTGTAAACTCTACGTTTAATTTATAATCTTTTGGCAATTGCTCGGCTAGTTTAGCCATATGCTTTTCGAAACTTGCTGCCACACTTTTGTGATATGAGCTCTTAGTTTGGTTTGACGCTCGCACATCACGATAATCATTAAAGTCATGCCATTTAACAACAGACTCACCAGCATGGGCAAGCGCAGGTAATGCGATACACATTGTTGTTGCTATTTTTTTAACTAAATTCATATCTTTCTCCAAAGAGGTAGACCAATCACAAAAGTGTAGATTGGAGTAAACCTAGCATTAGCTATTACTAGACTCATTTTAGCACTTGTTTATTAACTATAACTTAATCTTACGTATAAAGTGTTATTTGTACTGAGTAAAATGTAATCAAAAGTACTTAATTTACCGTTATTAAAAAAAGATGTTATTTAAACTATAGAAATTACAGATAAAGCATGTAAATCACCTCTATTTATGGTGAAATTAACTCAATTGATAAAAGGTACCCACGGAGCTTTCATGACTATTTTAGTAACCGGTGGCGCTGGCTATATTGGCTCGCACACTGTTTTAGAACTTTTACAACAAGGTAACGATGTTGTTGTTATTGATAATTTAAGTAACTCATCACAAGAATCACTTGCGCGCGTAAAGAATATTACAGGCAAAGAGGCCACTTTTTACCAAGGCGATATTCTCGATAAATTCTTTTTAGATTCAGTATTTGCAAAACACACGGTTGATAGTGTTATACATTTTGCGGGCTTAAAATCAGTAGGCGAGTCGGTAGCAAAGCCCATTGAGTACTATCAAAACAATGTACAAGGTACGCTTACGCTTGTTGATGCAATGCGCGATGCTGGTGTATTTAAATTAGTATTTAGCTCGTCAGCCACAGTATACGGCGACCCTGCAAGCTTACCAATTAAAGAAGACTTTCCTGTAGGCGGTACTACTAACCCGTACGGCACATCTAAGCTGATGGTTGAGATGATGCTACAAGATATCGCCAAATCAGATGAGCGCTTTGCGTTTGCTATTTTGCGTTACTTTAACCCAGTGGGTGCACATGAGTCGGGCTTAATTGGTGAAGATCCTAATGGTATTCCAAACAACCTTTTACCGTTTATCGCACAAGTAGCGGTAGGTAAATTAAAGCAACTCGCTGTATTTGGTGATGACTACGACACAGTCGATGGCACAGGTGTACGCGACTATATACACGTTGTAGATTTAGCTATTGGTCATTTAAAAGCGCTTGATAAAATTGCCAGCAGTACGGGTGCATTAGTTTATAACCTAGGTACTGGTAATGGTTACTCTGTACTACAAATGGTTAATGCATTTATTAAAGCAAGCGATCAAGCTGTACCTTATCAGGTTTCACCTCGCCGCCCGGGTGATATTGCAGCGTGTTATGCAGCGCCAGAAAAAGCACTTAATGAACTTGGCTGGGAAGCAGTGCGCGGTATTGATGAAATGATGCAAGATACGTGGCGCTGGCAGTCAAATAACCCTAACGGTTATAAGGGTTAAGTAAAAATGGCAAGTCAGAAAACATAGTAATTACGAGCTTCGCTCGTCACGCCAGCAAGCAGGGCGTCTACACGTAATTTAACCACAGCGTTAAGTTTTGGCTGTAGGCGTAGAGCTTGCTCACGCGAAAAGCGCAGCTTTTAATATTCAAACTGATTGTTACCTACTTTTGGCTCTCTAAAGCGCAGCGTCCTCTTAGCCTCTTTGTGAATAAATCACTTAAAATCTTATTGCACAAAGAGAAGCAAAAGAGGAGTAAATGAGAAAACATAAAACATAAAACATAAAACATAGTAATTATCTATTTTTACTTCTCTAAAGCGCAGCGCCCTCTTAGCCTCTTTGTGAATAAATCAATTAAAATCTTATTGC
>NZ_PJBK01000057.1:0-3027 GCF_002836155.1 Pseudoalteromonas sp. GutCa3
ATTGATTGGTATCTACTTTAGTATTCAATATTGACTTCTGGCGAAGTTAAACTGTCACAAAACAAAGACCCGTTTGGGTTGTATGGTTAAGTGACTAAGCGTACACGGTGGATGCCTTGGCAGTTGGAGGCGATGAAGGACGTATTAACTTGCGATAAGCTTAGTCAAGCTAGTAAAAAGCGCTTGAGACTAAGATTTCCGAATGGGGAAACCCACCTGCTTGCAGGTATCGTTAACTGAATACATAGGTTAACGAGGCGAACGCGGAGAACTGAAACATCTAAGTACCCGTAGGAAAAGAAATCAACCGAGATTCCGAAAGTAGCGGCGAGCGAAATCGGAACAGCCCTTAAGCTTATTATGTGTTAATGGAAGGCTGCTGGAAAGCGCCACGATACAGGGTGATAGTCCCGTACATGAAAAGACATTTTAAGTGAAATCGAGTAGGTCGGAGCACGTGAAACTTTGACTGAATATAGGTGGACCATCATCTAAGGCTAAATACTCCCAACTGACCGATAGTGAACCAGTACCGTGAGGGAAAGGCGAAAAGAACCCCTGTGAGGGGAGTGAAATAGAACCTGAAACCGTGTACGTACAAGCAGTAGGAGCCCACTTGTTGGGTGACTGCGTACCTTTTGTATAATGGGTCAGCGACTTATATTTTGTAGCGAGGTTAACCGAATAGGGTAGCCGTAGGGAAACCGAGTCTTAACTGGGCGAATAGTTGCAAGGTATAGACCCGAAACCCGGTGATCTAGCCATGGGCAGGTTGAAGGTTGAGTAACATCAACTGGAGGACCGAACCCACTAACGTTGAAAAGTTAGGGGATGACCTGTGGCTAGGAGTGAAAGGCTAATCAAACCGGGAGATAGCTGGTTCTCCCCGAAATCTATTTAGGTAGAGCCTCGGACGAATACTTACGGGGGTAGAGCACTGTTAAGGCTAGGGGGTCATCCCGACTTACCAACCCTTTGCAAACTCCGAATACCGTAAAGTAATATCCGGGAGACACACGGCGGGTGCTAACGTCCGTCGTGAAGAGGGAAACAACCCAGACCGCCAGCTAAGGTCCCAAAGTCATAGTTAAGTGGGAAACGATGTGGAAAGGCCCAGACAGCCAGGAGGTTGGCTTAGAAGCAGCCATCCTTTAAAGAAAGCGTAATAGCTCACTGGTCGAGTCGGTCTGCGCGGAAGATGTAACGGGGCTAAACTATGCACCGAAGCTGCGGATTCAGAATTTATTCTGAGTGGTAGGGGAGCGTTCTGTAAGCCGTTGAAGGTGTACCGGGAGGTATGCTGGAGGTATCAGAAGTGCGAATGCTGACATGAGTAACGATAATGGGAGTGAAAAACTCCCACGCCGGAAGACCAAGGGTTCCTATCCCATGTTAATCAGGGTAGGGTAAGTCGACCCCTAAGGCGAGGCCGAAAGGCGTAGTCGATGGGAAACAGATTAATATTTCTGTACTCGATATAATTGCGATGGGGGGACGGAGCAGGCTAAGCAAGCATAGCGTTGGTAGTCTATGTGAAAGTGAGTAGGGCGTTTGTTTAGGTAAATCCGGACAGACATTAAACCTGAGACACGAGACGAGTCACTACGGTGATGAAGTTGCTGATGCCATACTTCCAGGAAAAGCCTCTAAGCTTCAGATTATATGGAATCGTACCCCAAACCGACACAGGTGGTCAGGTAGAGAATACTAAGGCGCTTGAGAGAACTCGGGTGAAGGAACTAGGCAAAATCGTACCGTAACTTCGGGAGAAGGTACGCTCCTATCTGTGATGAGACTTGCTCTCTAAGCGGACGGGAGCCGCAGTGACCAGGTGGCTGGGACTGTTTATTAAAAACACAGCACTGTGCAAAATCGCAAGATGACGTATACGGTGTGACACCTGCCCGGTGCCGGAAGGTTAATTGATGGGGTTATCCTTAGGGAGAAGCTCTTGATCGAAGCCCCGGTAAACGGCGGCCGTAACTATAACGGTCCTAAGGTAGCGAAATTCCTTGTCGGGTAAGTTCCGACCTGCACGAATGGTGTAACCATGGCCACGCTGTCTCCACCCGAGACTCAGTGAAATTGAAATCGCAGTGAAGATGCTGTGTACCCGCGGCTAGACGGAAAGACCCCGTGAACCTTTACTACAGCTTGGCACTGAACATTGAACCTACATGTGTAGGATAGGTGGGAGACTTTGAAGCAGCGACGCTAGTTGTTGTGGAGTCAACCTTGAAATACCACCCTTGTAGTTTTGATGTTCTAACGTTGGCCCCTGAATCGGGGTTACGGACAGTGCCTGGTGGGTAGTTTGACTGGGGCGGTCTCCTCCTAAAGAGTAACGGAGGAGCACGAAGGTTGGCTAAGTACGGTCGGACATCGTACGGTTAGTGTAATGGTAGAAGCCAGCTTAACTGCGAGACAGACACGTCGAGCAGGTACGAAAGTAGGTCATAGTGATCCGGTGGTTCTGAATGGAAGGGCCATCGCTCAACGGATAAAAGGTACTCCGGGGATAACAGGCTGATACCGCCCAAGAGTTCATATCGACGGCGGTGTTTGGCACCTCGATGTCGGCTCATCACATCCTGGGGCTGAAGTCGGTCCCAAGGGTATGGCTGTTCGCCATTTAAAGTGGTACGCGAGCTGGGTTTAGAACGTCGTGAGACAGTTCGGTCCCTATCTGCCGTGGGCGTTTGAGAATTGAGAGGGGTTGCTCCTAGTACGAGAGGACCGGAGTGAACGAACCGCTGGTGTTCGGGTTGTCATGCCAATGGCATTGCCCGGTAGCTACGTTCGGAACTGATAAGCGCTGAAAGCATCTAAGCGCGAAGCAGGCCTCGAGATGAGTTCTCACTAGACTTTTAAAGTCTCTGAAGGGCCGTTGAAGACTACAACGTTGATAGGCAAGATGTGGAAGTGGTGTGAGCCATTAAGCTAACTTGTACTAATTACCCGTGAGGCTTAACCATACAACGCCAAACGCGTTTTATGTGATAGTGAAACAAGCGAAGAAGTTAATAT
>NZ_PJBK01000058.1:0-2350 GCF_002836155.1 Pseudoalteromonas sp. GutCa3
CGTCTCAGTGGGGTCGCATTATAGGGAGATCATATTTTTACGCAAGCACTTTTTTAAAGAAAAAGTAAAAAAAGATACTGTTCGGTTAGTATCTGAACTAAACCCCCTAAAACTGATAGTTTTGTAACCAAACAGTGCACTGTATGGTACAAAAATCACCTTGCTGATACACTCAAATACTAATAATCATGATCTAAAAGGTACTAACTATGGCAATTCGTTCTTATAAAGGTGTTACTCCTTCATTTAATTCGTCTGTTTATATTGATGAGTCATCGGTTTTGGTTGGTAACATTACTTTAGGTGATAATAGTAGTGTGTGGCCGTTAGTAGCTGCACGTGGTGATGTTAACTATATACGTATTGGTGAGCGTACAAATATACAAGATGGCAGTGTATTGCATTTATCTCGCGCAACTAAAAGCAATCCTGATGGTTACCCACTTATTATAGGTGACGATGTAACAGTTGGTCATAAGGTAATGCTGCACGGATGTGTATTAGGAAACCGTATACTTGTAGGTATGGGCGCTATTATTATGGATAACGTGGTTGTTGAAGATGATGTTATTATTGGCGGCGGCTCTTTAGTACCACCAAACAAACGTTTAGAGTCTGGTTACTTATATGTTGGAAGTCCAGCTAAGCAAGCCCGCCCTCTTACAAAGCAAGAACTTGCCTTCTTAAAAATATCTGCCGATAACTATGTATCACTTAAAGATGAATACTTAGCTGAAATCGCTAACTTAAGTTAATAAGCTTACTTCAATTTGGCCTGCCGAGTTATAGCTCTCTTCTTCGATAAGCTCCTCGGCACGTTCTTCGTAATCAAAACGATACTTTTCAAAATATTCTGTTGCGTGACTTTCGTCTGTTAATTTAAGTGTATTTACTTCTATTATACATTCCACCAGCATGCCACTAACTTGTGCAAAAAAAACTAACTGATGATCGGGCTCTCTAAACTCTAGCCTATCTATAAACTGTATTGCCTGATTCATTTAAGCATTCCTTGTTTGAGCGCATCAACAACGGGAAGTATTTTTGGCATTTTGTTACGCCATACATAATATGCTTGAGCAGCTTGACCAACTAACATTCCACTGCCATCTAAAAGCTTAGCGTTAATATTATGCTGTGCAACCCAATTCATAAAAATGGTATTTTGCAGTGAATAAAACATGTCATAAGCGACTTCACAGTTAGTTATGTGTTTTTCATCAAGAGCAGGAAGCTCATTATTCATACTGCTAGATGTAGAGTTTATAATTAGTGAGTAATCGCTTACTGGTAAATCATCAAAGCTAAAGCCAGATACTGGTCCATATTGAGTAAACAGCTCTGCGAGTTCTTTAGCTTTTTGTGCTGTGCGATTAACTATTATTATTTCCTGAGGGTTATGCTCTAACAAAGGTAAAATAACCCCTCGAGCAGCACCGCCCGCACCTATGATTAAAATGCGTTTATTAGTTATGGCTACTTCATTAGCGACTAAATCATTTACAAAGCCCACACCATCGGTGTTATCACCGAGTAATGTGCCATCATCTCGTTTTTTTAATGTATTAACAGCCCCTACAATTTTAGCTAATGGCGTAAGCTCATCGGCCATTGCATAGGCTTGCTCTTTAAATGGCATTGTAACGTTAGCACCAACACCACCTTGCTCAAAAAAAGACAATACTGTTTTTTCAAAGTTATCGATAGGTGCTAATATTGCGCGATAGTCGATTTGCTCACCCAGTGATACAGCAAATTGTTTATGTATCGCGGGGGATTTTGAATGTTTAATTGGATTTCCAAAAACCGCATATTTGTCCATTTTAAAGCAACCTCTTTGCAGCTATATACTGCCTATTAACGATGATAAGTAATATGATTAAACGACTTTTTTCTAAATCTAAGCCAGCTCCTGAGCAACAGGCTCCTACTCCTGAAAAAACACCGTATGAAATAATAGGTGGAGAAAAAGGGGCGCGTGCTATCTCCAATCGATTCTACGACATAATGGAGTCAGATGAATACGCTAAACCGTTATATGATATGCATCCTCTGCCATTAGATCGAATTCGCCAAGTATTTTTTGAATTTTTATCTGGTTGGTTAGGCGGGCCAAACCTATTTACTGAAAAACATGGCCAGCCAATGCTACGTAAAAGGCATATGCCTTTTACTGTAGATAAAGCATTGCGCGATCAGTGGATGTACTGCATGAATAAAACGCTGGATATAGAAATAGACAATCCGTTGTTACGTGAAGGCTTAAAGCAATCATTCTCTCAACTAGCAACGCATATGATCAATCAGCATTAAATTTGTATTTAGCTACAATGTAAAAAGGCGCTAATTA
>NZ_PJBK01000059.1:0-1812 GCF_002836155.1 Pseudoalteromonas sp. GutCa3
TAACAATCATCTGTGTGGACACTACGAACAAATAAGTTCTAAATCGTATAAGGAGGTGATCCAGCCCCAGGTTCCCCTAGGGCTACCTTGTTACGACTTCACCCCAGTCATGAATCACTCCGTGGTAAACGTCCTCCCGAGGGTTAGACTATCTACTTCTGGAGCAACCCACTCCCATGGTGTGACGGGCGGTGTGTACAAGGCCCGGGAACGTATTCACCGCGTCATTCTGATACGCGATTACTAGCGATTCCGACTTCATGGAGTCGAGTTGCAGACTCCAATCCGGACTACGACGCACTTTAAGTGATTCGCTTACTCTCGCGAGTTCGCAGCACTCTGTATGCGCCATTGTAGCACGTGTGTAGCCCTACACGTAAGGGCCATGATGACTTGACGTCGTCCCCACCTTCCTCCGGTTTATCACCGGCAGTCTCCTTAGAGTTCTCAGCATTACCTGCTAGCAACTAAGGATAGGGGTTGCGCTCGTTGCGGGACTTAACCCAACATCTCACAACACGAGCTGACGACAGCCATGCAGCACCTGTATCAGAGTTCCCGAAGGCACCAAACCATCTCTGGTAAGTTCTCTGTATGTCAAGTGTAGGTAAGGTTCTTCGCGTTGCATCGAATTAAACCACATGCTCCACCGCTTGTGCGGGCCCCCGTCAATTCATTTGAGTTTTAACCTTGCGGCCGTACTCCCCAGGCGGTCTACTTAATGCGTTAGCTTTGAAAAACAGAACCGAGGCTCCGAGCTTCTAGTAGACATCGTTTACGGCGTGGACTACCGGGGTATCTAATCCCGTTTGCTCCCCACGCTTTCGTACATGAGCGTCAGTGTTGACCCAGGTGGCTGCCTTCGCCATCGGTATTCCTTCAGATCTCTACGCATTTCACCGCTACACCTGAAATTCTACCACCCTCTATCACACTCTAGTTTGCCAGTTCGAAATGCAGTTCCCAGGTTGAGCCCGGGGCTTTCACATCTCGCTTAACAAACCGCCTGCGTACGCTTTACGCCCAGTAATTCCGATTAACGCTCGCACCCTCCGTATTACCGCGGCTGCTGGCACGGAGTTAGCCGGTGCTTCTTCTGTCAGTAACGTCACAGCTAGCAGGTATTAACTACTAACCTTTCCTCCTGACTGAAAGTGCTTTACAACCCGAAGGCCTTCTTCACACACGCGGCATGGCTGCATCAGGCTTGCGCCCATTGTGCAATATTCCCCACTGCTGCCTCCCGTAGGAGTCTGGGCCGTGTCTCAGTCCCAGTGTGGCTGATCATCCTCTCAAACCAGCTAGGGATCGTCGCCTTGGTGAGCCATTACCTCACCAACTAGCTAATCCCACTTGGGCCAATCTAAAGGCGAGAGCCGAAGCCCCCTTTGGTCCGTAGACATTATGCGGTATTAGCAGTCGTTTCCAACTGTTGTCCCCCACCTCAAGGCATGTTCCCAAGCATTACTCACCCGTCCGCCGCTCGTCAGCAAAGTAGCAAGCTACTTTCTGTTACCGCTCGACTTGCATGTGTTAGGCCTGCCGCCAGCGTTCAATCTGAGCCATGATCAAACTCTTCAATTAAAAAGTTTTATGTCTTTCGACAGCTCAATGAATTCTGAATTTATTTTAATATCTTTCGATATTGAATTGACTGTGCCGAATAATTACCGAAATAACTATTCTGTTGGTCACTCAGTTTTCAATTGAGACTCTAATTTGTTTGCCTCGCTACCTAAGTAGGTTGGCTGTTAGAACTCAATCTGTACGAGTGCCCACACAGATGATTGCTTTATATTGTTAAAGAACGTT
>NZ_PJBK01000060.1:0-1637 GCF_002836155.1 Pseudoalteromonas sp. GutCa3
CGGAGTTTTTCAAGTTAGTTGTCGCATCAAATTAAATTTTATGCCGCCCGCATTGCTTCTTTTTTCTCTGGATTTAAATTTACTTCATTGATCATCGTCCAATCTCGAGACTTTCCTGACCAACGACTTGGATTCTGTAATTTCGCCATCTCATTTACCTGATGACGTTTCGCTAGTATCGCTTCATCTAATCCTAAATGACGCTGGTTTGGCGTGACAAATTTAATACCGCTGTGCAAGTGCTCATCGTTGTACCAATCAACAAATCCGCTAACCCACTTTCTTGCGCTACCCATGCTTTCAAAGGCTTTCTCAGGGTATTCCGGGCGATACTTTAACGTCTTAAATAGCGATTCAGAATAAGGATTATCATTACTCACAGACGGTCGGCTAAATGAAGGAACAATACCTAACTCCTGCAATGTCGCTAATAACGTTGCCCCTTTCATTGGACTGCCATTATCCGAGTGCAGTGTGACTTGCTCAGGCTTTACCTGCTCTCGCCTGCAAATATCTACCATTAAATCAGCCGCCAGTGTGCTTAGTTGTGTGTCATGAACCTGCCAACCAACTATTTTTCGACTATAAATATCCATCACTAAATATAAGTATAAAAACTGACCTTTAACAGCTGTTGGCAAATACGTGATATCCCATGTATAAATTTCGTTTACACGTGTTGCCCTGAGTGCTTTTGGCTTTTTTATCTTTTTATTTGGTTTAACTTTTTCTCTGTGTGTTAATAATTTATGCGATTTCATAACGCGATAAAACGAGCTTTCTGATGCTATCCACACATCTTTATCCAATAGTTTAGGGACTATCTTGCTGGGTGGTAAATGCCCATATTCTATTGAATTAACCGTCTTAATTATACGCTGTTGCTCTAATTCAGTTAGCCTGTTAGGTGGTCGCTTTATCGTACTTGTTCGCTTATCTGTCATATCATCAGCTTCAATCCAGCGTTGAATTGTTCTTGCCGTTAGACCAAGTAACTCACATGCTTTTTCTTGCCTTGCCCCTGATTTCTGCGCGTCGGTAATGAGCTTTATCAATTCATGACGCTCAGTTGAGCTGGTTAATCGTCCTCGTTGAAACCCCAAAGCGCATCTGCTTTTTTTTTGAGTACGAGTAAGGCGGCTGTTTCTGCTAACGCTTTGTCTTTACGATTAAGCTCTTTTTGAAGCTGCTTAATTTCTTGTTTGAGCTGTTTACTGTCTGATTTTACGGGCTTCGTTGAAGGCCCTTTAGCAAAATCTTGCTTCCATTGTTTAATATGATGCGGGTAAAGCCCCTTAGCACGGCAATATTCATTAAGAGCTGCTTCATCTAAACTCGCACATTCAATAATGGCGTTAAGCCTTTCTTCTAAGCTCCAGTCATTAGGGCGTTTTTCTGTTGTCATGTGACTACCATTATTTTTAGTTTCAAGTTCATGGTTTTTAGCAAGCGCGATCCATCGTTGCAAGGTTGAATAACCGATGCCTAAATCAAGCGCAATATCTTCTAGGCGAACATCATCACATTGAGATAATGCTTTTTCAACAGCGTGAACTTTAAATTCTCGTGTAAATCGACGTCTCATTTTATCTGCCTCTATTAAAAGTTAGAGGCGACAACTATCCTGACACAGGGGG
>NZ_PJBK01000061.1:0-1427 GCF_002836155.1 Pseudoalteromonas sp. GutCa3
TAATGCCAGTCAGTTAAGCTGACTGGCATTTTTCTTTTTATGGGGATACTTAGATGGTTTTGGCTTAACCCATCGGGGATATCTTCTATCCTCTCGTCTAGCTGGAAGCTTAAATAAGACCAGTGTATTGAGTAAGTGCTGCCAGTGTATTGGAATATTCCCTGGACTCATTATAGATACTGACGAGAAATACTGAATGACAGCCATCGAACTGCTAGAGAAACTAAGCTGGTTAGGCCATATCCCTGTAACTGTCGCCGCCATCGTCATTATTCTTCGTATTAAATTATAGGCGAGTAACACGCCCCATAGCTCCTGACGCACCATGTCTGGACGTTTACTTCTCAAATGGTATGCGCTATCAAGCATGGTTTGTTTGATTTCTCTAAACCCAAGTTCTATCTCCCAACGATGACAATATAATTCAACAATTTCATTACCTGGATAACGCAATCTATCCGTCATCGAGGTTAGTATACGGTAGCTTTTGCCCTTTATTGTTTTACTGATTAATCTCGCTTTAATCGTTTCAGGAACATCGGGAAAGTTTTTTTGTGCATGCTTTGTTGTTTTCAATTCAATGATATGGTCATTTTTACCCGCGCTGGAGATGATTTCATACTGTAAGTCGGGCCTTGCAGGTATCAGCCAGTGCCTCATCTTCCCAGTTTGGTGCCAACGATTTAACAGGCCTAAAGAATAATATCCTTTATCAAACATAGTCAGTGAATTATCTGGTGTACGTTCAATTAAACGCTCAGCTAATTTCATCTCGTTGGTTTTATAGTTATCAAACTCGCTACTGAGCAGTTGATGGCTGGTCAATTCCATATGACAGACCATGCGTATTTGAGGAAAGGCTGTATCACCGTATTGGTTGCTACCAGAAGAGAAGGCTTTACGATTATCAGGCGTGTCGGCTGTTCGCCACACAACACCGTCAACAGCTAATAGGTTCAAACCATTCCATGTTTCGAATGACTGTTGCTTATACATTGATTGAGCAGATTTATTGAAAACGTGTTTAACGGAATCATCACCTAACCTTTGTCTCGCCTGTACCATCGCACTTGGAGCAACGAGTTGGTTCTTGCCTGGTAACATGATATCTAGCTTATTAGCGATATTCCAAACCGATTCTTTTCGAAACAATGCCATGCCAATAACTGACCACAAAACGGCCTCAAGCGGTAACCTTCGCTTACGAACGGTTGCAATCCCAGCTTGTTGAAAGCCTTGTTCAATGATTTCAGGGTCAAGAATTTCTGATAATTTTTCAAAGGTATGGTATCGGCTGCTTTCTTCAAGTGTTGCTTGCAGTGCTTGTTCTATATTCACAAAAAAATCCGTAGTTAGTTTCCTAACTACGGATTTTGCATGATCGTTTGGATCGGTCAACCGGTCATTTTCTTAACTGATCGGCATTA
>NZ_PJBK01000062.1:0-1425 GCF_002836155.1 Pseudoalteromonas sp. GutCa3
TAATGCAGATCGTTTAAGCTAATTGAACGATCTTTCAAAGGGCTCATAATAGGCTACAACAGAAGTTGTGGCCTATTTTTATGTCTGAATTTATTAAAGAATTACACCTTACGACTGAGTTTTGCCAAGATCGTGATATTGATTCGTTCACTAAGCACATTCCCCTTGAGTGGATTGAAGAAGCTGTTACCCAAACAGGAAGAGCCTCTGTACGCAAACGACGCTTCCCCGCAGAACAAGCCGCTTGGCTTGTGTTAGGAATTGGTTTATTAAGAAACCGCTCAATATCTGAAGTCTGTGACAAACTAGAGCTCGCTTTTCCTGACGCTAAAGGAGAGCTTCCACCATTGGCGACCAGCAGTATTATAAAAGGGAAAGAAAAGCTAGGCGCAGCGCCTATGAAACACCTTTTTAAACATACAGCAACGCAGTGGGAGCAGTCGCAAACTTTTGATGACGTGTGTGGTTTAAAGCTGCTAAGCGTTGACGGTACACAATTTAAAACCCAAGATACGCCGAGTAACCGTCATTTTGGCTATGCTCAATCGACAACGAACTTCCCCTCAGTACTTGCTGTAACCTTGATGTCGACAAGAACGCATTTAATATCCGATGCAGCGTTTGGCCCCATTACTCAAAGTGAAATTCATTATGCTCAACAGCTTGTTGGCTCAGCACCTGAACATTCACTAACTCTATTTGATAGAGGTTTCTTTTCGGCTGAACTATTCACGAGCTGGCAAGGTGTTAGCGAAAATCATCATTGGCTTACGCCCATCAAAAGTAAAATGCGCTATGAAATAACGGAATCATTTAGCGATTACGACCACTTAATAACAATGCCTATTTCGCCACAAGCTAAAAAATCAGCCCCTTACCTAGGTGATACATGGCAAGCAAGGCTTATTCAAATTCCGACACCTAAAGGTGAAATAAAAGGGTTCATCACCTCATGCGCCTGTCCAGAAAAGTACCCGCTGAAAGCGCTACTCGATGTTTATTGGCAACGATGGGAAATAGAGCGAGGATATGGTGAGCTCAAGCAATATCAATTATCTAATAAGCCAGCGCTACGGAGCTTGAAACAGGAAGGTATTTATCAAGAGCTCTGGGGTATTCTGACGTCATACAATATCGTGAGACTTGAAATGGCAGAGATGGCTAAAGCCCATAAAGTGGAGCCATTACGCATCAGTTTCATAAACGCATTATACCTAATACAAGACGAGTTTTTATGGTGCTCAGGTCGAAGCCCCGGGACAATCCCTAAAAAGCTAAAAGAACTACGTGAAAACGGTAAACGGCTAATATTACCGGAGAAAAGAAAGCGAAAAGCTTATCCGCGAACGGTGCTCGCAAAGACACAAAAATATCCAGTTAGGTATAAACGAAAAAACACCACTCGTTCTTAAACGAGTGGTGTTA
>NZ_PJBK01000063.1:0-1405 GCF_002836155.1 Pseudoalteromonas sp. GutCa3
TCATAGGTAGGTACTTAAGAAAAACATTAAGTACAGCCTTAAAAATTTGGCTCTACCCCATACTGAAATACTCCTGTTTTTCGATCGCGTTTGGGGTGTGCCCTAGCTGCATTTTTCCTCAGAAAGTCAAATGCTCCATTAACTGCATTTAACAATCCTTTCCTATGCTTCCTAATAATCGCTGTTAATATGCCAATCCACCAAACACCCGTTGTTTTTGCTACTGTCATTGTAGACATTTCAGTTTTGAATATCTTTTCAATACAGCCAGTTAAAAACCTTTTAAGCGTGGTTACTATTAAACTTACATAAATTAGCGCCTCTTGTAAGGTTGCGTTTGATGTTTGAAAGCCGCGTAAATTATTATAAGACTTACACTCCTTAAAAAGTAATTCAACCTGCCAGCGTAACCTATATAATTTGCCTATTTCAGTCGCTGTAAATTCATCAATAGATAAATTAGTGACTAAAAATGTATATTGTTTTTCTTTTTTTGACCAATACCCAACGACTCTTGTTAGCTTGTTTTTTATGCTAACATTCATATCAATAAGATCATTTTTAGGTAATTCGGGGAGCAATTCACATAACTTTGGGGAATGACTTCCTGTTAATTCCTGTCCATTTTGCTTAAAAGCATTATGTACTCTGACTGCTTTTAACCCCTTAGCTCTTAATACGTAAAATCCTCCTGCTTTATCTAATTCATGAATATAACTACCTGAATAATACCCTCTATCAGCAAGTAACAACTGTCCTTTCAACTCTTTAAATGTTGGAAGTTCTTCACGTTCAGAATAACTGTCTGGTGTTATACCTGCTTTTTCAAAGCAACCTTGCGTTAAATTTAAAGTAGCATGCAATTCAATCGCTGCTGGACACGTATTTGAAAATCGCCCAGGAAAAACATCTTTTAAAGAACGATGAAGCATAATAGAGCTACCGTCCTGAATTAAAATATTCTCAAACTTGAACAAATCTTTTTTAGTGTACTTAAGCGCATCATTTATCCAACAATTAAAAACTCTATTTGTTACCTCTCGCATTAGTTCAGCTAGTTCAGGTTTAACTAACTGGTTATGAAAAGGCTTATACTTAATAGACTGCCCTGTTAGCTGATTATAAACTCTTAATATTTCGGATAAATAGATCGTTTTTTTATCCCCAAGCGCAGCAACAAGACTAACAACCATATGAAATGCGGTAATATTTCTTTCTCTTTTAGTAAATGCTACTTGTTTACCAAGTCGGTTCAGTTTTTTTTCACTTAGGATACTTTTTAACTTATTAATAAAAATGTTAGCATTCATTTGAAGCTCTTTTCTTGATTCTGTGGTTTGTGTGGTAACAACCATTTGATCATGAATTGAGCTTCAACTCAATTTCTTAAGATCTTACCTATGAC
>NZ_PJBK01000064.1:0-1337 GCF_002836155.1 Pseudoalteromonas sp. GutCa3
TAACCTGATGTAATGGTCTCCTCCCTATACGGCATCTATGTGCCATGATTAAAGTGGTTACAATAATCAAAGGGAGAAGACCAAAATGAAGATTACAACAATTGGTTTAGATATAGCAAAAAGATTTTTCCATGTGGTGTGCTGCAATGAACAAGGGCGCTTAGTTAAAAAGAAAATGTTAAAGCGTGCGCAAGTGTTATCTTTTTTCCAACAACACACTACGTGTTTAGTTGCTTTAGAGGCCTGTGCAACTTCTCATTTTTGGGCTCGAGAAATCAGAAAATGTGGTCATGAGATAAAGCTTATTCCACCTCAGCATGTAAAAGCCTTCTTAGTTGGCAATAAAAATGATTATAACGATGCTTTAGCAATTAGCGTTGCTTCAAAGCAACATCATATTAAGAGTGTCTGTATAAAATCAGTTGAGCAACAAGATAACCAAGCACAGCACAAAGCGAGAGAATTAGCGGTCAGACAAAGAACGGCACTATGCAATCAAATCCGAGGCTTAACTGCTGAATACGGAATTATTTTAAATCAGGGTGTAAACACAATACGCAAAAGTATCCCCCTAATTTTAGAAGATGAAAATACCGGATTATCAGGCGCATTTAAAGCGGTACTAAAGCAGTTAGAAACACAATTGAGTAACTTAGACAGCTGCATTGAAACTTACAGTACATTAATAGTTGAAACAGCAAAAAATAATGATATTTGCCAACGGATCCAAACAATACCTGGATTTGGTCCTATGGTATCAAGCGCCTATTTCAATGAAGTTGGAAATGGCAGTAACTATAAAAGAGGCCGCGATGTTTCAGCGTCTTTAGGTATCGTTCCGCGTCAACACAGTAGTGGCGGGAAAGATACTTTACTTGGGATAAGTAAGCGAGGAAATAGCTACTTAAGGTGCCTGTTGATCCAAGGAGCAAAAGCTGTTGTCTCAAGAGCAAAAACGAAGAATGATAAATTAAGTCAATGGATAAACCGACTGGTTCAAACTCGAGGGCATAATCGAGCATGTGTAGCTTATGCCAACAAGATGGCGAGAATGGCTTGGGCTATTAGCGCTTCAGGTGAGAGTTACTCACCCGTATAAATACTCTTCAAAGAATTGCGTAAGTGGCTAAAACGATGACATAACAGGTCAAACCTGCATATTGAAAACCTATAGAGTTCAGTGGTAGTAAATACCGATAACCTGATCAGGACAATATGCGCGGATTACATCAAGGTCAGAAGTAATAATCTTCACTAAAAGACCGTATATATGACAGCAAACCTGTCCCTGCTATCGTTGAATGACACCTTGCAATACTGGAGGAGACCATATATGA
>NZ_PJBK01000065.1:0-1281 GCF_002836155.1 Pseudoalteromonas sp. GutCa3
TTAATTGACGTGGTATGGCTCCAGGTGTTGAATAAGGTAATCCAACAAGCAACCTCATTATTTGAGCTAAACTACCATTGAAACTGAGTTGGTATGGTAAATAATCACCTTTTAATGTGTGGCACATTTTTACCATCTGATATCGCACCATATTATAAGTAAGCAACACTCCCCACAGCTCTTGCTTTACAAGCGCAGGTAAGCGACTTCTTAATGTTAATCGATTACCCAGCATATATTGCTTTTGTTCGCGATAACCAAGCTCTATCTCCCAGCGGTGACTATATAAATCGCCTATATCGGCTGACGGATATTGCATCGGATCTGTCATCGATGTCATCACACTGTATGATTTACCCTTTATTTTTCGAGTCACTAACCTCGCTATTAAGGTGTCAGGCAGCGTTGGCCACATCTTTCTTGCTCTTGGGTTGCTGCTAAGTTGGACTAATTTATCATTACGCCCTAATGTTTGAATAACTTCATATTGCACATTTTTTTTCAGGGGGATTAGCCAGTGGCGTTCACTGCCAGTCGTTTGCCATTTATGTAAAAGCCCTAAAGAATAGAAACCTTTGTCGAATAAAGTGAGACTGTTATCGGGTGTGGTTTCTATAAGCTTTTCAGCCAGCACCATTTCATTGACCTTGTAATCATCAAAAGCACTCCCCGTGATTAGGTGGCTGCTTAGCTCCATTTGACACACCATTCTGACCTGTGGGTATTGTGTATTGGTCGGTTTTGTAAAGGCTTCATTGTTTTGGGGTGAGTCATCCGTACGCCAAACAACACCATCGACACCAAGCAAGGTAAGCCCATTCCAATGAGGATGATTAGCGCCATTATTCCAATGCCTTTGGGTGCATTCAAATAAGGCTTTCATGGCGGCTTCACCTAGGTTTTTACGACGCTGAGTTAAAGCACTTGGCGCAACAAATGGCTTACCCTCGCGGTCAACAATGTCGAGCATATTAACGACATCGGCCATCGATTTGTCATTATAAATAACCATCCCGATCAACAACCAAGCCATCGATTCTAGGGTTAGTTTTCTTTTTCGTAGTGTAACGGTTTCGGTCAGTGCATAGGCTTCTTCGATAAGAGATAAAGGGAGTAAGTCTGCGAGTGTTTCAACGTCATTAGGTTTGCTGTTGTTAATAATATCGAGAGCATTAGAAAGTTGCATAAAAAAATCCGAATTCTACAAAAGAATTCGGATTCTTACATACCTAGAAGATCGTTCAAGTGCTATTAACTAATTCTTAAATGATCGGCATTAGA
>NZ_PJBK01000066.1:0-1191 GCF_002836155.1 Pseudoalteromonas sp. GutCa3
ATGGCAAAAGAAAAGTTTGAACGCGTAAAACCGCACGTAAACGTTGGTACAATCGGCCACGTTGACCACGGTAAAACTACACTAACTGCAGCAATCACTAACGTACTTGCAAAAGTATACGGCGGTGTTGCTAAAGATTTCGCATCAATCGACAACGCTCCTGAAGAGCGCGAACGTGGTATCACTATTTCAACGTCTCACGTTGAATACGATACTCCTTCACGTCACTACGCACACGTAGATTGTCCTGGTCACGCCGATTATGTTAAAAACATGATCACTGGTGCTGCTCAAATGGACGGCGCGATCTTAGTAGTTGCTGCGACTGATGGCCCTATGCCACAAACGCGTGAGCACATCCTTCTTTCTCGTCAAGTTGGCGTTCCTTACATCATCGTGTTCATGAACAAATGTGACATGGTAGATGACGAAGAGCTACTTGAACTAGTAGAAATGGAAGTTCGTGAACTTCTTTCAGAATACGATTTCCCAGGTGATGACTTACCTCTAATTGCTGGTTCTGCGCTTAAAGCGTTAGAAGGCGAGAAAGAGTGGGAAGATAAGATTGTTGAGCTTGCAAACGCACTTGATACTTACATCCCAGAGCCAGAGCGTGACATCGATAAGCCATTCATCATGCCTATCGAAGACGTTTTCTCAATCCAGGGTCGTGGTACAGTTGTAACTGGTCGTGTTGAAGCTGGTATCATCCGCATCAATGACGAAGTAGAAATTGTTGGTATCAATGATACAACTCGTTCTACTTGTACTGGTGTTGAAATGTTCCGTAAGCTTCTAGACGAAGGTCGTGCTGGCGAAAACATCGGCGCACTTCTACGTGGTACTAAACGTGAAGACGTTGAACGTGGTCAAGTACTAGCTAAGCCTGGTTCAATCAACCCACATACTACATTCACTTCAGAAGTATACGTACTTTCGAAAGATGAAGGTGGTCGTCATACTCCATTCTTCAAAGGTTACCGTCCACAGTTCTACTTCCGTACAACTGACGTAACTGGTGACGTACAGTTACCAGATGGCGTAGAAATGGTAATGCCTGGTGATAACATCAAGATGACAGTAACTCTAATCGCACCAATCGCGATGGATGAAGGTCTTCGTTTTGCTATCCGTGAAGGTGGTCGTACTGTAGGTGCTGGTGTTGTAGCAACTATCGTAGCGTAATTATTA